>JBKOYV010000185.1:0-26704 GCA_046725585.1 Gemmatimonadota bacterium
TGGCGCCGATCCGTCCGCGGACACGGCGTCCTCACTCGGCGCATCGTCGGCCACACGATGTCGGATGCGGGCGGGATTCCCCGTCACGATCACGCCGGGCGGCACGTCGTGCGTGACAACCGCACCGGCGCCGACCATCGCTCCCTGGCCGATCTCGATCCCGGGAAGCAGTGTCGCATTCGCGCCGATCGACGCACCCGCGCGCACAGTGGTTCGCGCGAAGCGCTCCGGGTACTGGCGGCTTCGCGGGAAGGGATCGTTGGTGAATGTCGCGTTAGGCCCGACGAACACGTCATCCTCGAGCGTGACGCCGTCCCACAGCTGAACGCCGCACTTCACCGTCACGCGGTCTCCGACCACGACGTCGTTCTCGATGAACACGTGGTCGCAGATGTTGCAATCACGCCCGATGACGGCACCCGGTAGCACATGCGCGAACGCCCAGACGCGCGTGCCCGGCCCAATGCGGTCCGTCTCCACGATCGCCTGCGGATGGCGGAAGTACGCCTGCTCGACCGTTGTCATTCCTGGCTCGCCATCGTGGCCAGTGCGGCGCCACCCGTTCGGGATTCGTTGGCAACCCGCATCAGGTATTCCCCATATCGAGTCTGTCGGAGCGGCGCCGCAAGCTCCTCGAGCTGCTCCGCATCAATGTATCCGGCGCGGAACGCGACCTCTTCGACGCAACCGATCTTGAGTCCCTGCCGATGCTCGATCACCTGGATGAAGTTGCTCGCGTCGAGCATCGACTCGTGAGTCCCGGTGTCGAGCCAGGCCATGCCGCGCCCGAGGAGCTCGACGTAGAGCTGGCCGCGCTGCAGATAGATCCGGTTCACATCGGTAATCTCGTACTCATCGCGGCGGGATGGCCGCAGGTCTGCCGCAATACTGACCACGTCGTTGTCGTAAAAATACAGGCCGGTCACGGCGTAGTTCGACCGCGGATGAACCGGCTTCTCGACAATGTCAACGGCGCGGCCGTCGGGCCCCAGCTCGACAACGCCATAGCGCTGCGGGTCGCTCACCGTGTAGCCGAACACGGTGGCGCCTTCGGTGCGCGCCGCCACGCGCTTCAGAATGCCGCCCAGCCCCCCACCGTAGAACAGGTTGTCGCCGAGCACGAGCGCCACGCGATCGCGACCGACGAACTCACGGCCGATCACGAAGGCCTGCGCCAACCCGTTAGGCACCGACTGCTCGGCGTAGGTGAACGCCACTCCCCATTGCGAACCGTCGCCAAGCAGCTGCTGAAAGCGCGGCAGGTCGTCGGGCGTCGAGATGATGAGGAGGTCGCGAATGCCGGCGAGCAGCAAGGTCGACAAGGGATAGTAGATCATCGGCTTGTCGAACACAGGAAGCAGCTGCTTGCTGACCACGCGCGTGATCGGATAGAGGCGCGTACCGGAACCACCCGCGAGAATGATTCCCTTCATACGTTCGAGCCGAGCCCAAGCCGCTCGCCGCGATAGCTCCCGTTGCGCACCCGATCGAGCCAGCCGGTGTTGTCGAGGTACCAGTCGACCGTTTTCCGGAGCCCCGATTCGAACGATTCGCTCGGACGCCACGACAGCTCACGCTCGATCTTCGTGGCGTCGATCGCGTAGCGGAGATCGTGGCCGGGACGGTCCGGGACGAACTGGATCAGGTCTCGATGGCGTGCCCCGTTCGCCCGCGGCCTCATCTCGTCGAGCAGGATGCAGATGGCTTCGACTACATCAATGTTACGGCGCTCGCTTCGTCCGCTGATGGCATACGTATCGCCGATCCTTGCCCCTGTCATCACGGCGATGAGGGCGTCCGCGTGGTCATCCACATACAGCCAGTCACGCACGTTTTCTCCCCGACCGTAGACGCCAATGGGGTTCTCGGAAAGGGCGTTGAGGATGGTCAGGGGAATCAGCTTCTCGGGGAACTGGCACGGCCCGTAATTGTTCGAGCAGTTCGTCACGATCGCCGGAAAGCCGTACGTTCGATGCCAGGCGCGGACGAGATGGTCCGCACTCGCCTTGCTCGCAGAATACGGAGAGCTGGGGTCGTACGCGGTCGTTTCGGTGAAGTAGCCCGCGTCGCCAAGCGAGCCATAGACCTCGTCGGTGGACACGTGCAGGAATCGAAAACGATTCGCCTGCTCGAGAGGGAGCGACAGCCAGTAGCGCCGCGCTTCCGTCAGGAGGACCGACGTCCCAACGATGTTGGTCTGAATGAAGTCCGCCGGGGCATCGATCGACCGGTCGACGTGTGACTCGGCCGCAAGGTGGAAAATCCCGATCGGTCGATACTGCTCGAGCACGCCCCTCATGCTGGCCGCGTCGCATATATCCTCGCGCTCGAACGCGTAGGCGGGCTCGGACTCGACGTCGCTCAGGGAGTCGAGGTTCCCCGCGTACGTGAGCTTGTCGACGTTGACGACCTTGGTGCCGCCGCGTTGGAGAAGCGCCCGGATGACAGCGGATCCGATGAAGCCGGCGCCACCGGTTACGAGATAGGTGTTTTCGGGGTTCATGACGTTCGGGTGCGGGACGCAAGCTTGACGCCACACTCGGGGTGGACGGTGGTCGCGCGCATCGAAAGCGTCAAGGTGCTAAATCGATTCTCATACCCGCGAGCGCGCGCGATGAAGTGCACCCGAGCACTTGCTGCATCCATTCCCCCGCGTTCAGAATTCGCGCGTGAATGTCTTTCTCGCCACGCTCGATACGATCATAGCGATCGCGCGCATCGCGTTTCTCGCATCGGCTGTCGTGGTGGCCGCGGTTTGCATCGTCGATTGGGCCGTGCGTACACGCCGGATCAGCCCTTTCTCGGGACTGGCGCGCTTCTTTCGCGGATCGATCGATCCCCTCATGGCACCCATCGAGCGCCGCATCGTTCGCGGTGGCGGCATTCCATCCAACGCGCCGTGGTGGGCACTCGCCGCAGTCGTTGTCGTCGGCATCATCGTCATCTGGCTGCTCGGATTCATTCGCGCGCAGGTGGAGTCCGCTGCGTTCGCCGCGGGCGTGGGTACGCGGGGCGTCCTGCGGCTGATCGTTCAATGGATATTCGGGATCCTGCAGATCGCGCTGTTCGCGCGCGTGATCGCGTCGTGGTTCCGCACGTCGCCGTACAGCTGGTGGGTCCGGTGGTCGTATACGCTGACCGAGCCGTTGCTGCGGCCGCTGCGGCGGCTCATTCCCCCCGTCGGTGGAATGCTCGACCTGACTCCGCTCGTAGCCTACTTCATTCTGACGTTGTTGTCGGGGCTGGTTATGAACGCCATTCCTCTGTGAACAACGTCACTGTGGATTCTCGCGGGACGACGGTACGATTCCGGGTGCGGCTGCAGCCACGCGCATCGCGGAACGAGGTTGTCGGCGTGCTAGACGGCGTGCTGCGCGTGAGGCTTCACGCTCCGCCGGTGGATGGCGCGGCGAACGAAGCGCTGGTCGCATTTCTTGCCGATCGCCTTGCTGTTCCTCGGCGAGGTGTCCGTATCGTCACGGGTGTGACGAGCAGAACGAAAACGATCGAGGTAGAGGGTGTTTCCCCGGCGGCCGTAGAGCGGCTTGCCGTTGGAAGCGCCGAGGAAGGCAAACGATGACCACGTCGCTCGTGATTGGCTCGGACGAAGGCGTCCTGGAAGGCATCGCACAGGCGCTGGCGACGGCCGGGCATCGAGCCCATGTGGCGCGATCGATGGCCGAGGCGGCGGCGGTTCTGACGGAGATCCAGCCTCTTGTCACATTGGTGGACCGAAACTGCGCCGCGGATCCGGAGTTTCTTCGACTCCGACTACCACCCGGGTGTGCCGTCGTGTTGTATCGTCACGACGATGGACCGGCTCCGCCGCTGCCCGCCAGCGTGCAGCGGCAGACGCTCGCCGATCTGATCCTGCCCTGGGAGCGACAGCGGCTCATCACGATGGTCCAGCGAGTGACCGAGCGCGCGGTCGCCACAGGCAGGACGCCCCGCACCACGCCGCCGGAGGATCGGGCGGTGTAACCGGAGGCCGGTACCCGTCCGATCGAGCCGGCATTCGGCTTGCCGTTGGAGAAGGCAACGGCTATGTATGCATAGCCGGTCGACGATCGACGAAGTCGACGGAGACAACAGCACCCGTGGCGATTTAGGGCAACTTGCGGCCACGTAAAACAACCGCTAAAGCGCCGGCCCGGCGCTTACGCATCCGGGCCGTTTTCATTGCCTCGCACATGACTGACACACGAGCGAAGACCAGGAATCGACTCCCCTATCGCGACACGGGCTACCTCGACGCGCTCGAGGCCCGCGTCCTCGTGTTCGACGGTGCGATGGGGACGAACATTCAGCGCTACAACCTCACGGCCGACGACTTCGGCGGAAAATCGCTCGAGGGGTGCAACGACCATCTGGTTCTCACGCGCCCCGACGTCATTCAGGCGATTCACGAGTCCTTTCTCGCGGTGGGGTGCGACGTCGTGGAGACGTGCACGTTCCAGTCGACGCCGCGGCGGCTCGAGGAGTGGGGGCTGGGCGACAAGGTGCGGGACATTAACGTCGCCGCGGCTCGGATCGCGAGAGCCGCGTGCGAGAAGTTCGCGACACCGGACCGGCCTCGGTTCGTCGCGGGGTCGATCGGTCCGACAGGCATGCTGCCGTCGAGCAGCGATCCGGTGCTCTCGAACATCGCGTTCGCGGACCTGAGCGAGAACTACTACCTGCAGGCCAAGTACCTCATCGAGGGCGGCGTGGACGTGCTGCTCGTCGAGACGTCGCAGGACATTCTCGAGGTGAAAGCAGCGCTTGCGGGGTTCGAGCGGCTGTTCGCGGACCTGGGGTTCCGTGTTCCGGTTCAGGCCCAGGTGACGCTGGACACGAGCGGGCGCATGCTGCTCGGGACGGACATCGCCAGCGCGATGACGACCATCGAGTCGCTCGATGTGGAGGTGCTGGGGCTCAACTGCTCGACGGGCCCGGAGCACATGCGCGAGCCGGTGCGATACCTCGCCCAGCACGCGTCGCATCCGATCTCGGTCATACCTAACGCGGGGTTGCCGATCAACACGGGCGTCGGGGAGGCGGTGTATCCGCTCGAGCCGGAGCCGATGGCGCGCGCACTCGCGGAATTCGTTCGCGACTTCGGAGTGCGTATCGTTGGGGGGTGTTGTGGAACGCGACCGGAGCATCTCGACGCCATTGTGAAGGCGGTAAAGGGAGACGGGAGACGGGAGACGGGAGACGGGGCAAAAGCGGGAACCGGGAACGGGGAATCGGGAACAGAGACACCACGAGGAGCCACGGTTCCCAGTTCCCTGTTCCCTGTTCCCGGCGCGCGTAGCGCGCGCGTAGCGCGCGTGAGCAGCGCGATGCGCGCCATCACCCTGCACCAGGACCCCCCTCCCCTTCTTGTCGGCGAACGGGTCAACTCGCAGGGCTCGCGGAAGGTGAAGCGTCTGCTCCTCGCCGACGACTACGAGTCGATCGTGGACGTCGCGCGGGAGCAGGTCGACTCCGGCGCCCACGTGCTCGACGTCTGCGTGGCGCTCACCGAGCGCGCCGACGAAGCCGAGCAGATGTCGAAGGTCGTGAAGCTGCTCTCGATGACCGTTGAGACGCCGCTCATGATCGACTCGACGGAAGCGTCCGTGATCGAGAAGGCGCTCGAGCACGTGCCGGGGCGCGCGATCGTGAACTCCATCAACATGGAGAACGGGCGCAAGCGCATCGACGCCGTGGTGCCACTCGCGAAGAAGCACGGCGCGGCGCTCGTCGCGCTCACGATCGATGAGATCGGAATGGCGAAGACTCGCGAGCGAAAGCTGGAGGTCGCGCGGAAGATTTACGACATCGTCGTGCACGAGTACGGGCTGTCGCCGTCGGATCTCATCTACGACGCCCTCACGTTCACCCTCGCGACCGGTGATGCGGAGTGGATCGAGAGCGCGAAGGAAACGATCGAGGGGATCCGGCTGATCAAGCGAGAGCTCCCCGGGGTGTTCACGATCCTCGGTGTGTCGAACGTGAGCTTCGGGCTGGCGCCCGAAGCGCGGGCGGTGCTGAACTCGGTGTTCCTGCACCCCTGTGTGGAGGCGGGGCTCGACGCGGCGATCGTGAACCCGGCGCATGTGCGGCCCTATTTCGAAGTGCCGGACGATGAGCGACGCCTGGCCGATGATCTCGTGTTCAATCGGGCTCCCGACGCGCTGCAGAAGTTCATCGAGCACTTCGAGGGACTGGGGACCGGGGACTCGGGACTCGGCACGCAGCAGGCAGCGTCGGAGCTTCAGTTCGACAGCCCCGACGCGCGCGTCCATTGGATGGTTTTGCACCGGAAGAAAGACGGCATCGAGGCGGCGCTCGACGCGGCGGGCGTGCACGACAACCCCGTGCGCGTGCTGAACGAGGTGCTGCTCCCGGCCATGAAGGAAGTCGGCGACAAGTTCGGCGCCGGAGAGCTCATCCTGCCGTTCGTGCTCCAGTCGGCCGAGGTCATGAAGAAAGCCGTTAGGCACCTCGAGCAGTTCCTGGAGCGCAAGGAGGGGTATACGAAGGGCAAGGTCGTGCTCGCGACCGTGTACGGCGACGTGCACGACATCGGCAAGTCGCTCGTCAACACGATCCTCTCCAACAACGGCTATACCGTGTTCGACCTCGGCAAGCAGGTGCCGGTGAACACGATTCTCGACAAGGCGATCGAGGTCGGCGCGGACGCGATCGGGCTATCGGCGCTGCTGGTCTCCACCTCCAAGCAGATGCCGCTCTGCGTGCAGGAGCTGGATCGCCGCGGGATGCAGATCCCCGTGCTCATCGGCGGCGCCGCGATCAACCGGCGGTTCGGGCGACGAGCACTCTTCGTGGATGGCGAGCGACCGTATGGCCCCGGTGTGTTCTACTGCAAGGACGCGTTCGAAGGGCTCGAGACGATGGACGTGCTCCAGAACGCTGACCGCCGCTCGCAGTTCGTGGTGGAGTCGCTCGAGGCGGCGCGGAACGACGTGTTCCTGCGCACCACGGTCGGGAAGGACATCGCGGTCGGCGACCGCGGTGGCGAACGCAGCGACGTTCGCCCGGACAACGCCCTGCCGACCGCTCCGTTCTACGGCGTCCGGGTCCTTCGGGACATTCCGCTGGACGAAGTGTTCGAGCTGCTCGATCTCGACGAGCTCTATCGTTTGCAGTGGGGGGGCCGTGGATCGGGGGCGCAGTACGAGGCCACGGTACGCAACGAGTTCAAACCAACGCTCGATCGCCTGACGGCGGAAGCCAAGCGCGATGGCTGGGTCGTGCCGCAGGCGGTGTACGGATTCTTTCCGGCCCAGAGTGATGGGAACGATCTCATCGTGTACGACCCGGCCGCGTACCAGAGCGATGGAGCGTCCCTTCGCCAGATCGCGCGGTTCCACTTCCCGCGGCAGGAGGGTCGCGAGCGGCTCTGTCTCGCGGACTATTTCCGGTCGACGCAATCGTCGGACGTGGACGTGGTCGCACTGCAGGTGGTGACGGTCGGCGATGCAGCCACGCGCCGGTTCGACGAGCTCCAGCGGGCGGGTGAGTACACCGAGGCGTTCTACTCGCACGGCCTCGCGGTCGAAGCCGCGGAAGCGACGGCCGAGTGGATGCACCGGCGGATCCGGCGAGAGCTGGGCATTGTGGGGTCGCAGGGGAAGCGATACTCCTGGGGATACGGCGCGTGTCCCGACCTGGACGACCACGCGACGGTGTTCAAGCTGCTGCCGGTCGAGCAGGCGCTGGGGATGACCCTAACGAGCGCATACCAGCTGATCCCGGAGCAGTCGACGGCCGCACTCATCGTGCACCATCCCGAAGCGAAATACTATGCGGTGCGAGGTACTGCGGGTGGTGAGCGATCAGCCAACAGTGAACAGCCAGCAGCTCAAACGGCGGGAGAATCGGCGGCGTGACGACGCGCGCGGGGCTTCTTTCGAGGCTGCTCGATCCCGAGCGCGTCGTGGTGTTCGACGGCGCGATGGGGACGATGCTGTACGCGAAGGGCGTGTTCATCAACCAGTGCTACGATGAGCTGAACCTCAAGACCCCCGACCTGGTGCGCGGCGTTCACGCCGCGTACGCGAAAGCCGGGGCCGAGGTGCTGGAGACGAACACGTTCGGCGCGAACCGGCTCAAGCTCTCGCAATACGGCCTCGAGTCGCAGGTGCAGGAGATCAATCGGGCCGCAGCGCGGATCGCCCGCGAGGTAGCCGGCGACGACCACCTCGTGGCCGGCGCAGTCGGACCGTTAGGCGTCCGTATCGAGCCGTACGGGCCAACGAGCGTCGAGGAGGCATACCAGGCGTTCCACGAGCAGATGCGGGCGCTCAAGGATGGCGGCGTCGATCTCTTCCTGCTCGAGACGTTCGCCGATCTGGCGGAGATCAGCCAGGGCATCCGCGCCGCCCGCGCGGTCGACCCGACGATGCCGCTGGTCGCGCAGATGACGGTCGGCGTCGACGGGCGCACGTCGTACGGGGCGAGCCCTGACGATCTCGCCCGCACGCTGGAAAAGCTGGACGTGGACGTCATCGGGCTCAATTGCTCCGTCGGCCCGCAGGCGATTCTCGAAGCGATCGAGAAGATGGCGACGGTAACGCGGAAGAAGCTGAGCGCGCAGCCTAACGCTGGCATGCCCCGCGACGTCGGCGGGCGCAGCATGTACATGGCGAGCCCCGAGTACATGGCGTCGTATGCGCGCCACCTGATCCACGCGGGCGCGAAGATCATCGGGGGATGCTGCGGGACGACGCCGGAGCACATAAGGGCGATCGTGTCGGGGGTTCGGCCGCTTGCTCCGCGGGTATCGGGACTGGGGACTGGGAAGCTGGGACTGGGGACTGGGGACTGGGGACTCGGCCGGGATGCCTCTCCTCGCGCGGAGGCCTCTTCAGCGGTTGAGGGCTCCTTGCCGAGTCCCCAGTCCCCAGTCCCCAGTCCCCGCCCCAAGGGCTGCGACCCCATCCCGTTCGAGCAACGCTCCCACTTCGCCGCCAGGATCGCGAAGGGGGAGATGGTCACGTCCGTCGAGATCGTCCCGCCGCGCGGCGTCGACGCCAGCAAGATGCTCTCCGACGTCGCGGCGCTGAAGCGCGCAGGCGTCGACGCCGTCAACGTGCCCGACGGGCCGCGCGCGCAGAGCCGCATGGGCGCGGTCATGACCAGCCTGCTGATCGAGCAGCAGGTCGGCATCGAGACCGTCACCCACTACTGCTGCCGCGACCGCAACCTGCTCGGCATGCTGAGCGACTTGTTAGGCGCGTCGGCGATGGGGCTCAGGAACCTGCTCGTCATCACCGGCGACCCGCCGAAGATGGGCCCGTACCCCGACGCAACGGCCGTCTTCGATATCGACTCCATTGGGCTCACGAACCTCGTCAGCAACCTGAACCACGGGCTCGACCCGGGAGGCAACCCGATCGGCGTGCCGACCCGCTACGCGGTCGGCGTTGGCGTGAATCCGGCCGCCGTGGATCCTTCGCTCGAGCTCAAGCGCTTCGAGTACAAGGTGGACGCGGGGGCCGAGTACGCGATCACGCAGCCCGTGTTCGACGTCGCGCAGCTCGAACGCTTCCTCGGTGAGATCGCCCACGTCCGGATCCCCATCATCGCCGGGATCTGGCCGCTCGTCTCCGTGCGCAATGCCGAGTTCCTGGCGAACGAGGTACCCGGGGTCGTCGTGCCGGAAAGCATCATCACCCGGATGCGCCGCGCGAACGAGAAGTCCAAGGAGCACGCGGTAGCCGAGGGGATCGCGATCGCGCGCGAGATGCTCGCGTGCGTGAAGTCGGCCGTGCAGGGGGTTCAGGTGTCGGCGCCGTTCGGGAAGGTGGAACTTGCTCTCGAGGTGTTCCGAGACCACACCCTTCACTAGAGCTGTTTGCCGCCGAGCCACGGTCTCCGACGACGAAGCTCCATGTCGATGACGGTAAGGCCGTTCACGGCATTCACCGTGTGCGTGGCGAGGACCGAGCCGTGCCAGTCCGGGGTCAGCGTGGTCACCGTCTCCTCGGCGAACTCGCCGGGATCGAGGCGGACGATGCGACGCAAAGTGACGGCCCACCCGTAGCGGCGCGAGCCGTCCTGGGCCGGCCTGTACCACGTGTCGCCAACCCGAAACGGCCGACCCGCCGGTCGCGCGTGCCTAACGTTCGAGATCACCGGATTTCTCCGGTGCGGGCACCAGGGACCGAGTGGCGAGTCCGCGTAGTAGATGTTCAGCTCGTCGCAGCGTGAGCCGCCGCGCGAAACGGCGCCGGCGAACATCCACCAGCGCCCATCGATCTCGACGACGGTCGCGTCCACGAGTCGCACGTCCGTGAGCAGCACCCGCTCGAGTGTCCACTCGTACGGCGCCTTCACGGCCCGGTAGAGCTGCACGGTACCGTTCGCGACCGATTCCGGAATCATGAAGCGGTCGCCGCGCCACTCGAACGTGTATGGATAGGACAGGTGATACTCGCGCTCGAGAACCGGCACCGGGTCGCCGATCATCCCGTTCTCGCCAAGCTCGAAGCCGCAGATGCGGCCCTTGCGCGAGCGGAACTCGAGCTCCTCGAAGAGCACGTAGAAACGGCCATCGATGTGCATCGGAAACGGGTCCGCCCAGAATCGGTCGATCGGCGGGACGATCCACTTAAACCGGAACGGCGCGAGGTCGGGAACGTCGGAGGCGGACGTCTTCGACCCGAAGCGGTACGCGAGCGCCCACTGATCGACCGTCGTGAGCTCGCGGAGCTTCGCGGCCGTATAGCGAGTCGCGAGGCGGCCGAGATGCGGAGCGAGCTCGCGATTCTTCGGCGCGAGGTAGAGTCGGTGCGAGTAAGCCTGCGGATGCCGCGCCGACGGATCGGGATCGACGAGCGCGCTCTCGCCTTCCTCGTGGAGGTCGCGAAGCTTGCGTATCACGAACTCCGAGGTCTTCCAGAAATACCCGGCGCGATTCTTCGTGACCGACAGCGGTTCCGTGCGCGCCTGCGAGCGGTAGATGACACGGCCAGCGTCGAGCTCCTCGGACAGGACCTGCAGCACGGAGCCAGTGGTCGGCACACGCTCCATCACCTCCCAGAATCCGGGAGGGCCGCCACGATTCGCGAGGTTGTCGCCGTGGTGATACGACCACACGCCGTGGCGCGCGATGCGGAGCGAGCGGCCGCGCAGGATGCGGAAGCCCAGGCGCAGCGCGACGTCCAGATCGTAGGCGCGGATGCGCTCGACGTCGGCGTCGTCGAAGTAGTCCGAGAATTTCGTCTCGCGAGGTGTGACGTCCATCGTCGGAACAGAGGCGAGGACCGACGACGCGTCCATCATCCGGATCGGATCGTCACTCGTGGCGAACTTCCGCAGGTCGAGCCGCTCGTACAGCGCGAAGAGCAGGCTGTGGCGGTTCGCGTACCAGCGCGACAGCCGCGTTGCCGCGGACCCGCGCGGGGCGACAACCGCACCCGGCGACGCGTTCCTCACGACCAGCGAAATCGTAGCGACCGACGATTGGAGGATGTCGTCGATGGTGGCCATGACCCAGGCTGGCTGTTGATACGAGTCGATGAGCAGCCCGACTCGAAGTGGCGGCCTGGGGTTGGGGGCGGAAGGCATCGGGGTGTACGGTAACGACCAGACCCTGGCGCCTGGGAGGGCGTGACTGGAGATGGCCGGGTGTGCACATTGTGTGTGGCGGTCCCGCAACACGGACCGGAGGGACGCCATGTGGAGGCGACCTGACGGCACACGGGACCGGCGCACGCCGTGCATCTCCGTGCGTCGCTTTGGCCCGCTCCGAATGCGGGATCGACCAGATATCGACGCGCGAGCGACGCCGACGTCGCCGACTCATTCACGGAATTACGTGACGGACCCTTCGCTTTCACAGCGCCTGCCGGACCAATCCACGCCTGCGGCCCATCGCGGCGACCCCCTGAACGGCGATCAGACGGGTCGGCCCCGGCTGATCGGAGACGCCGACGGACGCGAACATCGACCGGTCGATCGGGCCTCGCTGGATCGCAGCCTCGTTCGGGGTGTCGCGTGGACCGGGAGCGTGAAGTGGATCACACAGATCGCCGCGTGGGCGGCAACGCTCGTCGTTGCGCGGATCCTGTCCCCGGACGACTACGGGCTCGTCGGGATGGCGGCGGTCTACTTCGGATTCCTGACCCTCGTCAGCGAAGCCGGGCTGGGCATGACGGTGATTGCCCTGCGCGAGCTTCGAGGAACACAGCTGGCGGAAGTGCACACGTTCGCCGCCGTGATGGGGCTGGGCGGGTTCGTGCTGTCGTGTCTCGTCTCCGAATTGCTCGCCAGCTTCTTCGGCGTACCCGCGCTAAAGTGGGTCATCGTCGTGATGAGCGTGAACTTCATTCTCGTCTCGCTGCGAACGGTGCCGCAGGCCGTGCTGCAGCGAGAGCTGCAGTTTCATCGATACGCGGTGCTGGACGGTGCAAACGCGCTAGTGACCGCGGGGGCGTCCGTCGCGCTCGCATTCGCGGGAGCCAGGTACTGGTCGCTCGTGATCAGCACCATCGCAGGAGGGCTGATCACCACGACGCTCGCGCTGCTGTGGAAGCCGCTCGGGTTTCGGTGGCCGCACTTTCGGGAGCTGCGCGGCACGCTCAGGACGAGTCGCGAGATCCTCGTCGCAAGCGTCGCGTGGTACGTGTCGCAGAGCGCCGACTTCTTCGTGGCCGGCAAGGTGCTCGGCAAGGCGGCGCTGGGGAACTACACGTTCGCGTGGAGCCTCGCCTACTCGATCGTCGACAAGGTGACGTCGCTGGTGAACGGTGTCACGTCATCGATCTTCTCGGCATCCAAGCACGATCGGGCGCTCCTCACGCGATACATAACGCGGATCATGGGAGCGCTGGCGCTGATACTGCTGCCGGCGACCGCGGGAGTCGCGCTGGTGTCACGTGAGCTGGTGCTGGGGGTGGTCGGAGCAAAGTGGCAAGCGGCGATCATGCCGCTGCGACTGCTGGTGCTGTACGCCGGTGTGCGCTCGCTGACCCCCATTCTCTCGCAGGCGCTCACGATCACCGGCGACACGCGGTACGCGATGCATCGCAACATCGCCGGCGCGATCTGCCTGCCCATCGGCTTCGTCGTCGGCGCGCGGTGGGGAATCGTAGGCATCGCGACGGCGTGGATCGTCGTGCACGCGCCGGTGGTTCTCGTCCCGCAGCTGCGCCGAGTCTCGCAGCACCTTGGCATCGGCGTTCGGGAGTACGTACCGGCGGTTGCGCCGGCGCTCGTTTCAACGTCGATCATGGCGGTCGCGGTGCTCGCCGTGAGCGCGGCGTTTCCACGTGATCTGCCGATGCTGCTCGTGCTCGGGCTAAAGGTCGGAGTGGGTACGCTCGCGTACGCCGCGGCGATCTGGCTGTTCTTCCGGGAGAACGTGATGGCGCTGGTGCGGGTATTCAAGCAGGCGCGATCGGCCGGACCGTCCAGTCCCGCGCCGGTTGGAGACGGTCCGGGGCCTAACGAGGCACTGGGATGATCGAGTCCCCTGTCACGGGCCGACCGGGCGATGCTCGGGGAGCCGACCGTCTGTCCGAGCCCCTCGCGGCTGGAACCGACCCGCGCGACGAGCCGGTGCTGCTCTCATTGGTCATCCCCGTTTACAACGAGGAGGCCGTGCTCGACGCGCTGTTCGCGACGCTTCGCGACCGGCTCGCGGGCCTCGGTGTGTCGTACGAGGTCGTGCTCATCGATGACGGGAGCCGCGATCGCACGAGTGAGATGATCGCCGAGATGACGCGGCGCGACCGTCGCTTTCGCAGCGTTCACTTTTCGCGGAACTTCGGCCATCAGGCCGCGGTGACTGCCGGTCTCCACTTCGCCCGTGGCAGCGCCGTCGTGGTCATGGATGCGGATCTCCAGGACCCACCCGAGCTCCTCGCGTCGATGATCGACCGGTGGCGTGAGGGTTATCACGTGGTGTACGCGCAGCGCGTGAAGCGGCACGCGGAGGGCGTGCTCAAGCGCGGGATCGCGTTCGCGTATTACCGACTGCTCCAGCGGCTGACCGACGTCGAGATTCCAGCGGACACGGGCGATTTCTGCCTCATGGACCGACGTGTAGTGGACCTGCTCAACCGGATGCCGGAGCGCAACCGGTATCTGAGAGGCCTGAGAGCGTGGCTGGGCTTCCGCCAGACCGCCGTGCAGTTCGAACGCCCGCCGAGGCACGCTGGTGAGCCAAAGTACACCTTTTTCAAGTCGCTCGGCCTCGGCATCAATGGCGTCGTGGCGTTCTCGCGAGTGCCGCTGCGCATCGCAACGTATCTGGGAACGACGGCGTCCGCGTTCAGCATTCTGCTGACGATCTGGGCCGTCTACCAGCGACTCCTCGGCAACGATACCGTGCGAGGGTGGGCGTCGACACTCGTCGTCATCCTGCTGCTCGGCGGCGCTCAACTGCTCATGATCGGCATCGTCGGCGAGTACCTGAGCCGCATCTACGACGAGGTGAAGCAGCGGCCAATGTACGTCGTCGGCGAGCTCCGCGGGTTCGACCAGAGTGACGATTACCTTACGCACAGCCCGCCAGGAGTCGCCGAGACACGTCCTCCGGAACCATCCTTCGACCGATGACCACAACGACCGCGCACCGACCGCTCACCGTCTTCTCCGAGGACGAGCAGCTGTTTCGCGACGCGGTGGCCGCGTTCGCGAACGATGAGGTTCGCCCGCGCGTGCAGGCGATGGAGCGGGCGTCGAAGATCGATCCCGAGCTCCTGCCCAAGTACTTCGACCTGGGCCTCATGGGCATCGAGGTGCCGGAGCAGTACGGTGGCGCAGGCGGCTCGCTCGCGATGGTGGCGATCGCGGTCGAGGAGATCAGCAAGGTCGACGCATCCGCGGCAATCGTGTGTGACGTGCAGAACACGCTCGTGAACTACCCGCTCACACGGTACGGCAACGACGACCAGCGCTCTCGATATCTCCCGCGACTGGTTGGCGATACCGTCGGCGCGTACGCGCTATCGGAGCCGGGCTCGGGCTCGGATGCGTTCGGCCTTGCGACGCGTGCCGAAAAGAAGGGAGACCGGTACGTGCTCACCGGCCGAAAGATGTGGATCACGAATGGCGCGGAAGCGCAGGTCTACGTCGTGTTCGCTAACGTGAATCCCTCCGCCGGCTACAAGGGCATCACGGCGTTCATTGTCGAGCGCGAGTTCCCGGGATTTGCCGTGGGGAAGAAAGAGGACAAGCTCGGAATCCGCGCGTCGAGCACGACCGAGCTGATTCTCGATGCGTGCGAGGTGCCCGAGGAGAACATGCTAGGCCCGTTAGGCCAGGGCTACAAGATCGCGATCGAAACGCTCAACGAGGGACGAATCGGCATCGGCGCGCAGATGGTCGGAGTCGCAGCCGGCGCGCTTGGCGTCGCCCTCGACTACACGCGCGAGCGCAAGCAGTTCGGCAAGGCCCTTTCGGACTTCCAGGCCGTTCAGTTCCAGCTCGCGCAGGCCGCGACGGAGCTCGAGGCCGCGCGACTCATGGTCTACAACGCGGCGCGGCTGAAGGAGGCCGGCCACGACATCGCGCGCGAAGGCGCCATGGCCAAGCTGTACTCGTCGCAGGTATGCGAGCGCGTGACATCGCTTTGCGTCGAGCTCCTTGGCGGGTACGGCTATACGAAGGACTACCCGGTCGAGAAGTTCTACCGCGACGCGAAGATCGGCACGATCTACGAAGGCACGTCCAACATGCAGCTGCAGACGATAGCCAAGCTGCTGCTGCGCTGACGTTGTGACAGGCACGGCTCCGAGACCGTCCGAATAGTGATTGCCTTGGCGCTGACCCGAGGACATCCTACGGGTGGAGCCTCTCACCGATGCGCGCACCGCCGCGCTCGCCTTCCATTCCGCTGGGTTTTTGATGGTCGCTCGCGACTCACGGTCCGACAACGTCCGCGTGCCGGTTGAGGGCGCTGCACGCCCCGAGGCGATTGCCCGCTGGGAGCGCACGCGCGCCATGGGAAGGTCGACCTTCATCTGGCGCCGGGGCGTGTTCGGCTGGGGCATTCCCGTGGCCCTTATCACGATCGCGTACCAGGTCGTCCAGGAGCAGGGGTTCGTCTGGCGGCTGGTCATGACCCAGCATCTCAAGGTTGGGATCGGCGTCGCCATGCTCGTGTTTCCCCTCTGCGGGTACCTGTTCGGGCGGTACCTGTGGACCACCGGAGAGGAGAACTACGAGCGTATGGTGGATCAGGAGGCTGGCCGCGCGAAGCGAGTCGATACGCGACCCTGAATCGACGTGATCGCCAGGATCGTTCTGTGGGTGTCCGCCGCGTTGGCGGTCTACATCTACATCGGCTTCCCCCTTCTCCTGGCGTTCCTCCAGCGCTTCGCCAGGCGACCCGTGGCGAAGCGCCCCATCGAGCCCAGGGTGTCCGTTCTCGTCGCGGCCTACAACGAGGCGAAGGTCATCGAGGCGAAGATTCGCAACTCGATGGCGCTCGACTACCCCGCGGACCGCATCGACATCGCGATCGCATGCGATGGCCCGAAAGACGACACCACGGCGATCGCGCAGCGGGTCGCGGCGTCGATCGGTCAGGGCCGCGTTCGGGTGCTGGCGTACCCGCAAAACCGCGGGAAGCTCTACGTGCTCAACGACACGATGCGCGAGCTCACCGGCGAGATCGTCGTGCTCACGGACGCCGCGAGCATGCTGGCTCCCGATGCGGTGCGTCGGCTGGTCGAGAACTTCGCGGACCCGAAGGTCGGCGCCGTGAGCGGCGTATATCGCATCCTCCGCGGTGACGACACGGCGCTGGGCAACCAGGAAGATCTCTACTGGAAGTACGAGACGTTCCTGAAGGAAGCCGAAGGCGACGTCAGCTCCATTCTCGGGTGCCACGGCGCGCTGTACGCGATTCGGCGCGAGCTGTATCCCTATCCGGCTCCGACGACGATCAACGACGATTACGTCATTCCGATGCGGATCCTGCAGCAGGGATACCGCGTCGCGTACGACTCGAGTGCTGTTGCCCACGAAGAGGCGCATGAGATGGCCGGGTTCAGCAGGCGCGTGCGCATCATGACGGGCAACTTCCAGCAGCTGAGCGAGCTCAAGGCCCTGCTGAACCCGCTCAGACCGGGGCCGGCGTTCTTCTTCCTGTCGCACAAGGCGGGTCGGCTCCTCGTTCCGATCGCGATGATCGCCATGATCGTCGCGAACCTGTTTCTGCTCGACGAGCCGTTCTACCGGACGCTCTTCGTCGTTCAGCTCACGTTCTACGCGCTGGTGGTGCTTGGCGCGCTCGTTCGGCTGCGGCCGAGGATTCTGCGTCTGCCGTACTACTTCTGCATGATCAACGCGGCCGCGTTTCTCGGGATGTATTACGCGCTGCGCGGCGGCCGCGCGCTGGCCTGGAAGCGGGAGTAGCCGAGCGGACCGCCCTCGTTGGAACCACCTCCCCGCCAGTAGGTTACTTGGGGTCTGACCCCGGATTTCTTCCACGTGGAGGTAGGCCTTGGCGTTCGCGCTGCTTCGTTCCGTCGTCTCTACCGTCGGCATGCTGGCCGCCGCTGCGCAGTTGAGCGCGCAGATTCCGCAAGCCGAATATGCGCAGCGGCGTGCCGCGCTTGCGGCGAAGATCCAGGACGGGGTTCTCCTCGCGATCGGCGCCAAGGAGCCGGTGCAGGACTACCTCTCGTTCTATCAGACCGAGTCGTTCACGTATCTCACGGGGTACAACGAGCCGAATGCGGTGCTCGTGATGGTGAAGCGGGCCGGCCAGACGACGGCAACCCTGTTCGTCGAAGAACGCGACGCCGCCGCGGAAGTGTGGACCGGGAAGCGGTTCGGCCCCGAGGGCGCGACGAAGGCGACGGGCCTGGAGGCCCGACCCGTGGAGCAGCTGCGACCAGTGCTCGACTCGCTGCTCAATGCGGCGACGCAACTGTACGTCGTGGGCAACGTGCAGTTCGGCGGACGCCAGGGTGACGAGCAGCGGGTCCTCACGAGCGACGACCAGTTCGTTCGCGGCATTGCCGGGGCTCACCCGTCGGTGAAGGTGTCGTCGGCGAACATGCAGCTGCTGATGCTGCGCGGCGCGAAGAGTCCCGCAGAGCTCGACCTCATCCGAAAGGCCGTCGCCATCACCGTGGACGCGCAGCGCGAGGCGATGCGCGCGATCGAGCCGGGCATGTACGAGTTCGAGATCCAGGGTCTCATCGAGTACACGTTCCGGCGGAACGGTGCGGATCGCCCGTCGTTCTCGACGATCGTGGGATCGGGGCCAAACTCCACGACGCTGCACTACAACGCCGACGACCGGCTGATGAATCCGGGCGAGGTAGTCGTCATGGACATCGGAGCGTCGTATCGCGGGTACGCCGCGGACGTAACGCGCACGGTTCCGATCAACGGTACGTTCACGACGGATCAGCGGGCGATCTACCAGATCGTTCGGGATGCCCAGGCGGCTGCGGAGCGTCAGGCGAAGCCGGGCGCGAAGGCGGAGCTCATGTCTGATTCGGCGTCGGCGGTGCTGGCGGCGGGCCTAACGCGACTGGGCCTGATAGAGTCGCCCACCGCAACGTACGACTGTGGGACGGCGAAGCAGCCGCAGGAGTGCCTGCAGCTCAGCCTCTACTACATGCATGGCCTCGGTCATGGCATCGGCCTCGAGGTACACGACCCGGACCAGTTCTACTTCAAGGGCACGCTGGGCACCGGCAGCGCCTTCACGATCGAACCGGGGATCTACGTGCGCGAGAACGTGCTCGAGATCCTGCCCAAGACGCAGCGCAACGACGCGCTCGCCACGAAGCTGCGCCCGGCGGTCACGAAGTTCCGCAACATTGGGGTGCGCATCGAGGATGACTATCTGATCACCGATCAGGGCCTCGAGTGGATCTCACGCGCGCCGCGCGAGCTGAACGAGGTCGAAGCGCTCATGCGAGAGGCGCTCGCCGGCGCACCGAAGCGGGACCCGGGAAAGCTGGACTGGTACAAGCGGACGGGTGGGCCGCAGGCCCCGTAGACCAGAGAAACGATACATGACCATCGTTAGGGCTTCGCTCGCGCTGGCACTCGCGGCGCCGATCACATTTGCGTCGCCGGCCGTGGCGCAGTCGCGGCGTCCCATGACGTTCGATGACTTCGCGGCCATGAAGGCGGTGTCGGACCCGCAGCTCTCGCCGGATGGCAGGACGGTGCTGTACGCGGTCCGTACAACCGACGTCGACGCGAACCGCCGGGCGACGACGACGTATGCGCTGGCGTTAGGCGGCGGCTCCGCGCGAGCCTTCCCCGACGACACGACGCGCGCCACCGAGGCGCGCTGGTCGCCGGACGGGCGGCGCGTGGCGTATACCGCCGGTGGCCAGCTGTGGGTGGCGAATGCCGACGGCAGCGGCCGAAAGCGCCTGACGACGCTCAATGGCGGCGCGAGTGGTCCGGTGTGGGCTCCCACCAGCGATCAGATCGCGTTCGTCTCGGCGGTGTGGCCGGAGTGCACGTCCGACGCGTGCAACGCGGAGAAGGACAAGGCCAAGGAGGCCAACAAGGTCAAGGCACACGTTGCCGACAACCTCATGTTCCGGCACTGGAACGCCTGGGACGAGGGCACGCGCTCCCACCTCTTCGTGGTGAGCGTCGAGGGAGGCGGGCCGCGCGATCTCACGCCGGGCGCGAGGTACGACGTGCCACCCGGTCCGTTCGGAGGGAGCGAAGGCTACTCCTTCTCGCCTGACGCGAAAGAGGTCGCCTACACGGCGAAGGATCAGGGGCGGACCGATGCGTGGACGACCGACGTGAACCTGTACGTGGTGCCGGCGAGCGGCGGGACGGCGGACATCATCACAAAGTCCAACGTCGGCGCGGACCAGAACCCGGTGTACTCGCCCGATGGGAAGTACATCGCTTACGCGTCGCAGAAGCGTGGTCGCTTCGAGTCCGACCGTTTCCGCCTCATGCTGTACGACCGAACGAAGAAGACGTCGGTGCAAGCACTGCCGTCGTGGAACCGCAACGCCGACGGGTACTGGTTCGCGCCGGACGGGAAGGCGGTGTACGTGGCGACGACGGACAGGGGCCGGGACAAGCTGTATCGCGCCGCGTTAGGCGCTACGGGTGTCGCGACGGGTGCGCCCGCCCTCGTCATCGGCGAGTCGAACAACCTCGGCTTCTCCTTCTCGCGCGACGCGGGCACGGTGGCGTGGATGCGCGACGCGACCAACCGCCCGCCGGAAGTGTTCACGGCGTCGCTGGACGGCGCCCGGGCGAGCGATGCCAGGCCGGTGACGCACATGAACGACGCGCTCGTGGCGCAGCTCGCGCTCAATCCGGCCGAGGATTTCTGGTTCAAGGGTGCCGGCGGCGACAGCGTGCAGGGCTTCATCGTGAAGCCGCCGCAGTACACCGCCGGCCAGAAGTATCCAGTAATCCTGTTGATCCACGGCGGGCCACAGGGCGCGTGGCTCGACAACTGGCACTCGCGCTGGAACTACCAGATGTTCGCCGCGACAGGCGCCGGCCTCGTGATCATCAACCCACGGGGATCGACCGGCTACGGCCAGAAGTTCGTCGACGATGTGTCGAAGGGTTGGGGCGGCAAGGTGTACACGGACCTCATGAACGGTCTCGACGCCGCGCTCGCCCGCAACGCGTGGATGGACTCGACGCGCATGGGTGCGGCGGGTGGGTCGTTCGGTGGGTACATGGTGAACTGGATCGCGGGGCACTCGACGCGCTTCAAGGCGCTGGTGTCGCACGCGGGGCCGTTCAACCTCGAAAATATGTACGCAGCCACGGAGGAGCTCTGGTTCCCGGAATGGGAGTACGGGGGACCATTCTGGGACCCGAAGGCGATGCGCGAGCAGTATCGCGTCTACTCACCGCATCTCTTCGCTGGCAAGTTCAAGACGCCGACCCTCGTACTGAACGGCGAGCTCGATTACCGCGTGCCGTATACGGAAGGCCTGTCGATGTTCACGTCGCTCCAGAGGCAGGGCATTCCGAGTCGTCTGGTCGTGTTCCCCGATGAGGGACACTGGATCGGAAAGCCGCAGAACCAGCGGTTGTGGTGGGGAGAAGTACAGGGCTGGCTCACCAAGTATCTCGCGCCCAAAACTGCAAGTTGACTGGTGTCCTGCCTAACGCTTGTTTTTCCCTTTGCTCCCCGCTTTTGTTGGGTATGCAACGTCTGGCGGGGGATCGCCGTTAGGCCAGTCGTTTACCTTACGCGCGAAATCAGGACGCGGGCGGCTGGTGATGTACGTCGCCACGTCGTAGGCCTGCTGTGGGGTCAGCGAGCCAGGGTTGTCGAACGGCATCGCGACGTGGATGAACGAGGCCGCCGTCCGCAGGCGGGCCATGCCCGCGCCAATGTTGAACGACTGCGGCCCCCAGAGCGGCGGACCGACGACTGAGCCGGGTGTACCAGTCGTGCCGCCCTGACCCTCGGCGCCGTGGCACGTCGTACAGCGGGTCGTGAACACCTCGCGCCCGCGCGTCGTGTCGCCGGGCAGTGGGGCGAGGCGCGGCAACCCCTGCCCTTCCACCTGCGCGCCGACCGGTACGCCATATGACAGGAACGCGAGGTAGGCGACGATGTCGCGCATCGCGCGGCTGTCCCGGGGCAACGCCTTGCCGTTCATGCTCCGTTCGAAGCAGTCGTTGACGCGGTCCTCGATGATCTCGACCGTGGCGCTTCGTGTTCGATACTGGGGGAACCGGGCATACACGCCGACGTACGGCATCTGATTCGGCTTCAGCCCATCGCCCATGTGGCAGCTCACGCAGCGGAGCCGGTTGCCGACGTGGCCCGGAAGGCTGTCACGTGTGTTGGAAAGAATGGCCCGTCCCCGCCGCACCGCCGCGAGCACGACCGTATCCTTGATCTCGGACTCGTTCGGCACACGGAACGGAACCGCCACGGTGCCCCGCGTCGCGAGCGCAGCCGCGGCCAGAACCTCCGGGCGCTGCTTCGCGGTGTCGGCGGACACTCGCGTCGCTTCCCCGCGTGAGCACGCGAGCGCGGCAACGGCCAGGTACGCGCCGAAGAAACCGACTGGTCGATTGCGACGCCTGGCGCCGCTCGATCCTGAAGGCATGGGAAGATGATCGACGGACTGTCGTCCTCTGCGTCGATCAGTGTCGCGCATAACGCGCCTTCTGTCCAGCCGGGGAGAGCCGAATCGAGCCGAATCGAGCCGAATCGAGCCGAATCGAGCCGAAATGCGGTGGCTCAGCGTCGTCCCGTCTCGACCGGCAGCTCGGAGAGGCGGCTCCACTCATCCCACGAGCCATCGTACAGCCGAGCGTCGCGGCCCAGGAGCCTCGCCGCGAAGTACACCACCGTGGCCTGTTGGCCGATGTGGCAGTAGGAGATCACGCGCTTGTCTGGACTCGCGCCCGCCACGTCGAGCATCGTCGCCAGCGTCACACGCGCCTTGAACGCCCCGCGCTCGTCGAGGAGGGTGTTGAACGGGAGGTTCTTCGCGCCGGGCACGTGTCCCTCGCGCGCATGCATGCCCGCGGCCTGGCCCGTGTAGAAACGCGGATCGCGCGCGTCGATGATGGCGGCACGAGCGTCGCCGATCGCCGCGCGGACCGCGGTCGCGTCGACAATGACATCCGAACGCGGATGCACTGTGAGCTTGCCCCGCGTGGGCGGCGGTACTGCCGTCGTCACCAGCCCGGCGGTATTCTTCCACGCCACGAACCCCCCGTCCAAAACCGACGTCTTTTCGCCGAGCCCCAGGTAGTCCAGAGTCAGGAAGACGCGCGTCGTCGGCGAGTACCAGTCTTTCGACCAGTAGAGCACGATACGGAACCCGTCGGAGACGCCGAGCGACTCGAACACAGAGTCCAGAGTCGCTACTGGCGGCATCTCCAACACGAGTCCCTTGCCGCGCTCCGTCGAGATGGCCTCGTACGGGAGAAAGCGAGCGCCGGGAATGTGCCCGGCGTTGTAGTCCGCCCGCTCGCCGATGTGCAGCAGCACGACGTTTCCGTGCGTTAGGCGCTCGCGGAGCTGGGTCGGGGTGAGGAGGAGCGAATCGGTCGCTCCTCGCCCGCGCGATTGCGCCGACTGCACCGGACGCCGCTCGCCACCTCGCGCTGACGGCGCCAGCGACGCGCCGTCAATGAACACCGCGAGGAGTGGCAGCAGGCGAAGCATGAACGGCATCCGGCCCTCCGCTACTTCTTCACCGGACCCACGATCGGCGTATCGTCGCGCGAGCTCCAGTCCTCGAACGAGCCATCGTACAGGCTGGACTTGATCCCGACGTATCTCGCCGCGAGGAACAACAGGCTGGCCTGCTGCCCGACGTGGCAATACGTCACGACACGGTCGGTCGGCTGAACGCCCGCCGCCGTGAACAGGCTCGAGATCGCCGAGCGCTCCTTCATCTTCCCGGAGTCGGTGAGCGTCGTGAACGGAATGTTCTGGGCGCTCTGCACGTGCCCGGGACGCGGACCGCCGCCGCCCTCGCCCGTATAGAAGTTCGGCGTGCGCGCGTCGAGAATGCGAATGCCCGGCTTGTCGATGTTCGCCTTCACGAACTCGGCGTCGACGACAACGTCCGAGCGTACCTGCGGCGTGAATTTGCCGCGGGCGACCTTCGTCGTTTCGGTGCTCACCGGACGGCCGTCGGCTTTCCACGCCGCGAGTCCACCATCGAGAACCGCCGCGCGGTCGCCAGCGCCGAGGTAGTCGAGCGTCATGAACACACGGGCGACGAGCGGCGAGATCGTCTGGCCATAGACGACGATCCGCGAGTTGTCCGACACACCGAGCGACTCGAACACCGAGTCGAGGTGTGCAACGCTCGGCAGCTCCGTATTCAGATCGGGGTTGCTCGGCGCAACGTCGTTGAACCACAGGAAGCGCGCACCCGGAATGTGGCCGCTCGTGTAGTCGCGACGGATGCTCGCGAGATGCAGCACGACGACGTTAGGGTCGTTGAGGTGTTCGGCGAGCCACTGCGTCGATACGATGGGTGAGTCGAAACGGGCGGTCTGTGACCATCCGGCCACCGGTAACGCTAACGTCGCGAGCGTGACCGCGGACGCTACGCGGCCGATCGCGTGTCGATGAATGTGTCTCATGATTCCTCGCGAGGCCTCAGGGGGTGAAGCGGTAACCGACTTTCCAGATCGTGATGAAGTGCTTCGGGTCGGCGGCATCGTGCTCGAGCTTCTTGCGCAGCTCGGCCATGTGGGAGTCCACGGTTCGTGTGAGCACAATCGCGCGATGGTCCCACACCTCGCGCAGCAACTCGACGCGAGTCGCGACCGCGCCCTTCCGCTTGATGAGCGCCATCATGAGCTCGTACGCCTTCGGCGTCAGGCTGACGGGCTCGCCGGCGCGCGTTACGGTTCGTGATGCGGGATCGATGCTGACCTCGCCGAACTTGATGACGCCCGCGGTACCGGTCGAGTCGTGCGCGTCACTACGCGCGCGGTTTCGGCGGAGCAGCGACTTCACGCGTTCGAGCAGCTCGATCAGGCCGAACGGCTTCGTGACGTACTGGTCGGCGTCGAGCTGAAACCCGCGAACCTTGTCCGCCTCCTCGCCGCGCGCCGACAGGATGAGCACGGGCGTCTGACGGCCATCGGCGCGGAGGGAGCGCAGAACCTGATACCCGTCGATGCCGGGCAGCATGAGGTCGAGGATGACCAGGTCCGGATCCCATTCTCGCGCGAGTGAGAGACCCGCGTTGCCGTCGTCCGCTACCTTCACGGCGTATCCCTCGAGCTCGAGGTTGTAGCGAAGCCCCTGCGCGAGATCGTTCGAGTCCTCGATGACGAGCACGCGAGTCATGACGGCCGCAGGGTGAGCGCGGCATCCACCGGCGCCGGGGATGGCGCCGTGCGGTGTACGGCCGGCAACTCGATCTGGAACGCGGCACCCTTGGCGGACGGAACGACCTCGATCCGCCCACCCATCTGCGTCACGAGATCCTTCACGATCGCGAGCCCGATGCCGCTTCCGCCAGCGGCCTGCGCCGATGCCGCGTTTCCGCGGAAAAAGGGCGTCCAGATGGCTTCGCGCTCACGCGCCGGAATCCCGGGCCCTTCGTCCGTGACCGTGATGCGCGCTGATGACCCCGTTGGCGTGAGCGCGATCCGCACGGTCTGCCCGGCAGGGCCGTACTTCACGGCGTTGTCCAAAAGGTTGACCAGCACCTGGCGGAAGGCTTCGCGCTGCAGCGGCGCCACGACGTTAGGCGCGAGCTCGAGCGCGAGCGACGCGCGCCGCGATGCCGCCAGCGGCTCGAAGGCGCGGGCGATCTGCTCGATCTCGAAACCCAAGTCCGTGGATTCCGGCGCGACTCGCGCCGATGGCGCATGTCCGGATCGGGCGAAGTACAGCACGTTCTCGACGAGGTGCGAGAGCCGGTTGGTCTCGCGATCGATGTTGTCGAGCGACCACTGGCGCTGTGCTTCGGTGGTGAAACGGCCGAGGCGCAGCGTCTCGAGGAACAGCCTGATTTGCGCGAGCGGCGTGCGAAGCTCGTGGGACACACTCGACACGAAGTCGGAGCGCAGTCGCGCCAGCTCCTCTTCGCGACGCAGTTGGATCACGGCAATCACCGCGAGCGCCGCCGACACCACGAACATGCCGAGCAGGAGTGGCAGCCTCGAGCGCGGCAGACCGCCAATCACGAGCTGATTCGCGTACTCCGGCCGCACGGCCGTCTGAACCTTCAAGCCGCCGAAATGCGGCGCGAGCTCGAGTGCGGCCACGTAGGGCGTTCTGGGCCAGTTCGCGGACTCGTAGAGCGGAAGCGAGTGTGGACCGACAATCCTGATACCGAGGAGGTCCTCGTTGTCCTTCCCGAGCATCACGGCGTTCGGCAGCAGGTGCTCGTGCACCACGGCATCCTTGAAGATGTGCCGCGATGTCTGCGCGCCGAACTCCACGCCGTACACCACCGTGTCTCCGGCCTCGGTGGGCATGAGCGCATACGCGATCATCCGTCCGGTGCCGAAGCGCGGCGATACGAGCACTTCGTAGTTCTCGTCCGGGTCGTGAACCTTACGGATGTGTGTGGTCAGCGAATCGACCAGCCACCGTTTCTCGGACTCGGGCGCGACCTCGAGCCAGGCGTCCGCCTCGGGCACCGCGGCGCGTGGCGCCACCTGGAGCGTCTCGGCCCCTACCGTGAATCCGAAATAGACTGACGGCGGGAAGGATTCGGGGCAGCGCTTCGGCGTGCAGAAGCGCGTGCGGAAGCGGTCGTTGTTGTTGTAGTAGCCCCAGAGGTCGTCGGCGTTAGGCCTCGGGCCGTTGCGCTGAAACCGGTGCGGCTCCCGGCCGTGCATGATGTACTGGAGCGACGCCATCACGGCACCGTCGAGCCCCGCCTCGACCTTTCGCTGCGACGTCCACGCGGTGAACGAAGCGTAGTCGCGAAGCAGCCGCGACGCCGTTCGCTGATGCGACCACACCGCGCGCTGGGCGTTGAACGCCGCCACGCCCGTCACGCCGACGCTGGCGAGCAGCAGCAGAAGCGGCCACGAGAATCGGCGGCCGGGAAGCGCGACCCGCGCCCGCCTAGCCCGAGGCGTCACAGCGGGAGACCTGCGGCGAAGGAGAGGCATTCGATCACTCAAGTACGATGGGACGACCGCCTCCGGCCGGGCAACGTCCATTTGTGTGAGATCTGTTGAGGAGCGGTCCTATTTTGGTGCCAGCCAAAGCGGCCGGCCACCCAACACTTCACGAACATCTGCCGCACCAATCCGCGACAGAGGCGTGACGCTTCCT
>JBKOYV010000479.1:0-7352 GCA_046725585.1 Gemmatimonadota bacterium
GCTCATCGCTCACGAAACGAACCGCGAGCTTCCTCGCAATGAACCTGGCCGTGGACGGGTGACGCGCGAGGATGTCGAGCACTTCCTCACCGTCCTCGATGCCCCGTCCGCTCTTCAGCTTATGGCCGAGCACGACCTTCGCCTCGGCATCGTGAACCTCGGGCCTGAAGATGAACTCGCCGCCGCCGCTCTCCGGCACGCGTTCCGCGAATCGTCGGACACGCGGGTCCTGAGCCTGCATCAGCAGCTGCCGAGGCGGACGGATGCTCCATCCCGTCAGTGCCCGCGCGACCTCGATCACGTCCTTCTGCGTGTAGCCGCCATCGACGCCGAGCGTGTGCAGCTCCATGAGCTCGCGAGCGTAATTTTCATTCAGCCCTTGGCGGCGGCGCTGAGTGGGAACCGGGAACGGGGAACCGGGAACAGGCCCTTCTCTGTTTGCAGGCTGCCGCGCCGCGCGGCGACCGCCTGGCCTCCTCGAGGCTGCACGGTTCCCATCTGCCCGCCGTTGGCGGGCGCCCGCCGGTTCCCGGTTCCCAGTCAGGGTCTTTCGCGTGCTATCCGCGACACTCTGCGCATTATCCAGATAGAACAGCATCGCCGGGCTCTTGGCGACGGCGCCTAACAAGTCGCGAAAATGGCCAAGCGCGTTCGGCCGGATGACGTCGCGGTCGTACGAGGTCAGATACCAGCGCGTCTGGCCCTTGCCGGCGAAGACCGTGAAGTGGTTCTCCCAGAAGTCGACCATGACCTCCTGGAGCTGCCGCTCGCTCATCACCGCTCTCGCGACGCGGGACGACGTCAGCTCCGCGACGAACTGGTTCGAGCGCCGCGCCTGCTGCAGCAGCTGCATCGAGTCGGCCAGCGTCATGCGCCCCGATTGCCGCATCGAGTCCCGTCGCGCGACGGCGCGGAGCAGCGCGGCTGGCGGGAACTGCTCGTAGATCTGGCCGGAGCTCAGTGACAGCGTGGAATAGTGGGCGAGGAACGCATCCGTCCCCGAGTCGCTCAGTCGTTCCGGGTGAAGCTGGGCATCGATCCATCGGTCGACGCCCATGGCTTTCACCCGGTCTGCATCGCCGGGGCGAGCGCCGAACGTCAAACGACTCAACGCTTGCGCAACCTGCTGGTTGGCATCCAGCTCGCGCGGGCCGGCGCTGGCGTGCGCGGCCGGTTGCGAGGCAGCCGCTGGCGTGGCGCAGCTCGCCGACACGTACACGACAACGACGGTTGTGCCGAAGAGTGCGAGCGTGGCAAGACGTCTTCGCATGAGATCGATGCGGTTAGGAGGTCCTGGAGGTAGACGGGTCCGCGCGAGCGCTCGTTAAGCCCGCGAGCCACTCACTGGCCTTCTCCTTGCCCAGCTCGACCATGCGTCGCGAGACCGTCGGCGTACGTCGTCCGAACACGAGGAGCCCGCCATCCATGTTTCGTCAGAGCCACCAGCAACTCGCCAACACGATCATCGGAGCCGTGGTCATCATCGCCGCCGCGTGCGAGGTGGTCGACAGCAAGTCGGGCGCGGCGCGGAAACAGGATACTGCTGCCTCGGCAGCGGTTCCGGAAAGCGCGCGTGGGACCGTCGCCATCGACTCGGCCCGCGCTGCGCCCGGCACTCCAGCCGACAGTGTGAGAGCTGGCTTCGCCGATGACACCGGCATCGTTCGACTGTATCCGCCGTCGGCGCGTCGCGGCGGTGTTCTGTTCGCGCTCGCCGAGGGTGTCGCCACCCCGACGCCGCGGTGCACGTGGAAGAGCGCGCCCACGCCCTGCTACCGCACGAACGAAGGAGTACTGGCGACGATTCCGCTGCCCGCCGATGAGGACGCGGGAACGTTCACCCTAACGGTGGACCGCCCAGCCGGACGCATTGTGAGACAGATCACAGTGGCCGATCGCGACTTTGGTCGCGAGCTCATTTTCCTGACAGACTCGCTCTACAAGCGGGCGACCAGCACGCGCGAGATCGCGCGCGACGCGCGAGCGCTCAAAGGCATGGCTTCGGTGGAGTCTCCGGAACAGCGATGGGCCGGGCGCTGGCGCGAGCCTCTCGCGGGCATGAAGAGCACCGGGTATGGCGTCGAGCGCTACTACTATCGCGCGACGGACTCCACGCGGTCGATCCCGCTGGATGCGCAGGCGAAGACGCGCGGCACGTTCGCGGGCGACACGAGCGATGCGCCGTTGACGGGCGCGCCGTCGTGGAGGCACGCGGGAATCGACATTCCGGCAAGGCGGGGTGCGCCCGTCGTGGCGCCCGCGGCTGGCGTCGTGGTCGATGTCGGTGAGTACGTGCTGTCAGGTAGAACGGTGCTCGTGAATCACGGGCAGGGAGTGGTGTCCGCGTACTTCCATCTGGACACGGCGACAGTCTCGAAGGGCGACATCGTGCGTACCGGCGACCGCATTGGTCGCGTTGGCTCGACCGGTCTCGCGACCGGGCCTCATCTCCACTACGCCGTGTATCTCCACGGGAAGGATGTGGATCCGGTCTCGTGGCGAGACCTGCCGCAGTGGCTCACCGAGCGTGGAGACTCAGCCGCGACGAAGCCGCGGTAAAAAAATCGCCCGCGTCAGCTCTCCCCGGTTCCGGACTCGCGAAGCACGTAACCGACACCTCGCACGGTGTGCACGAGCGGCGATCCGCCGTCGATCTCGAGCTTCTTTCTGAGGTAATTGATGTAGACGTCGACGATGTTCGTCGTCGGGTCGAATGGCTGCTTCCACACCTGCTCCGAGATCTGCTCGCGCGTGACCGGAATACCGGCGTGGCGCATGAGGTACTCGAGGAGCGCGTACTCCTTCTGCGTGAGCGCGAGCTTGCGGCCTGCCCGGGTGACGTCGCGCGAGATCGGATCGATCGAGAGGTCGCCGACGCGCATGATCGTCTCATCGGCGCGAATCGAGGCGCGTCGCAGGAGCGCCTTCACGCGGGCGAGCAGCTCGTCGTAATCGAACGGTTTGGCGAGGTAATCGTCGGCGCCGGCGTCGAATCCGGTGACTTTGTCCGACACGGTATCGCGCGCGGTGAGCATGAGGACGGGCGCGGTGAAGGCCCGATTCCGGAGCTCTCGCGCGACATGGAGGCCGCTTCGCTTCGGCAGACCGATGTCGAGAATGACCAGGTCCGGCCGGTGATCGAGGGCCATCTGCAGTCCGCTGTCGCCGTCATCGGCGGTCAGGACCGAGTACCCGTTGTCGGACAGTGTGCGCTGGAGGACGTCGAGCACTTCCCGCCGGTCTTCGACGACGAGTACAGTCGCTGTTGAACGCTCGGTGGTTCCCATACAAAAAACATTGCGGTTAGGTGGACCGCCAGCAAGGCATCCTTTGGATAACCTGAGCGCATTTCTGCCAGTCACGACTGCTGCGACGCGGGTTCGCGCGGCGCGCGACGCGTCATCCCCCTTGAGCGACTCCGTCGGGCCCGTTTCCTTTCGCCTCGATGAGTGACTCGCGAATCGCGGTTGGAATCAGAGTTGGGACTGTGGCCGCCGCTGCTACCATTGGCGCCGTCATCGGACTCGGGCTGCGCCATGGCCTCGCAATGCGGCCGTTCGCTTACACCGGGCGTGCGTTGTATCAGCAGCTCGGCATTGCCGGAACAGCGCCGGCGAGCGCCCTCGTGGGTCTCGCGATGGTTGCTTGCGCGATCATCGTGTTGGGTGTGTGCTTCACAGTTGTCGCTGCGCCGCTACGAGGGTTTCGCTTGCTGGGCGCCGCGATCGTATTCGGCGCGATCGCGTGGGCCGTTTCCGGGCTCGTTGTCCCCTCCATTCTCGCGTGGAGCACCGGCGCTGTGCTGGGGAGCGCGCAGCGGTTGTTCATCTTCAGCATGCTCACGGTCGCTCTCGTGGTAGGTATGCGACTTGCCCGATCGAGCGTGCAACTCGACTAGGCTCCGAGGTCGGATCAAAGTCCAAGTGGAACTCCGGATGCGTCCGCCCAGTATGTGTCGTAAGGCGCGCGCGCGGGGTCTGCCCTCATGGTGCTGTGAGGGACGTTGGCGCTCCGGACTCGAACACGAGTCGAGACCCCAGGAGCTTCATTCACAGGGAGGGGTTATGGACATCCTCGTAATGCTCGAGGACAACCCCGAACACTCGACCATGCTGGCCCACGTGAACTCGGTGCCGGCGCCGCTGAACTCCGAGCGGCCGCCGCGCGATGTGGTGACCCTGTACGGGGTGCCGAGTCCGGAGTCGCTGGCATTGGCGCTCGCAGCTGCGGTGGAATCGCGGCGGCTGCCCGAGGAGCGTTCGGACACGATTCGCCATCTCGGCGTGTGGCCGGAGCGTGGCGCAATCGGGGATGCGGCCTGGCGGGACATGAGCACAGGCCAACTGCTAACCCGCGATCTCGAAATCCCGCTCGAGACGCTCGTCGACACGGCGCGGCAGCTGCTCGGCGAGTGCGGACAAACCATTCGCCGTCTGGTGGCCGGGCTCACGATGCCCGATTGGCCCGAAGGCGCTCGCCGCGCAATCAGCTTTTCGTTTTCCCCGATGGTTGCCGTGTCACTACCCGGCTCCATGCAGATCGACACCATGCTGGAGAGCTTCCGCGAAGCCGACGGGATTACTTTCGATAGCGAAGGAGACTGAACGAGAACTTTTCTGTCAGAGTGGTGAAGGAACAAGAAAAGAGCGCCAGGCTGTGCCTGGCGGTCTTTTCTTTGCCGGGAAGCGGTAAGCGGGAGACGGGAGACGAGAAACCCTCGGGATGCTCATTTCTCGTGTAGAGAGGCCTCCCGGAAGGCTGTTACGTCTCCCGTCTCCCGCTTCCCGTCTCCGGACCCTTGACGAACACGCACCCGCGAGACAAATCCTCGAAAGCAACAAACTCCACAACCATGCAACAGCGGTCCACGCAGCACTCACGCCGCCAGTCACCGGGCGGCGCTCGCGTCTTCGCCGACGATGCCGGCCGGCTGTGGAACGCGTCACACGCGACCGGGACTGTCGACGCGGCCGTCGTGTTCACGTGCATCAGCGACTCACGTCAGACCGCACGCGCGATAGCCGTCCCGGTCGGCTTCGCGTTAACCGATGCCGGCGATGACGTGCTCCGCGCGTGGCTTCGCGAAGCGCCGCGCATGGGCCTACTCACTTGAGCTCCACCTGAGCTCGAAGCGGAATCACCCGAGCAGTCGAGGATACGAGCAATGCGGGAGTATCGCAGCGCAGACATCCGGAACGTGGCCGTGGTCGGTCACGGAGCGAGCGGGAAGACCACACTGGTCGACGCGCTCGCATTCGTTTCTGGCTCCAGCAAGCGCCACGGCTCGGTGAAGGATGGGACAGCGCTCACCGATCATACGGCGGAGGAGATCGACCGCGGCTTCTCGATCAATCTCGGCTGCGCGTACGCGGAGTGGATGGACACGAAGATCAATCTCATCGACACGCCGGGGTACCTCGACTTCCAGGGCGACGCGGTCGCCGGACTCGCTGCGGCCGACGGCGCGCTCGTCGTCGTCAGCGCGACGGCCGGCGTCGAAGTCGGCACCGAGAAGATGTTCCGCGAGGCCGTGAGCCGCGCTGACCCGGTGCTGTTCGTGGTGTCGATGATGGACAAGGAGAACGCCAACTTCGACCAGATCTATCAGCAGATCAAACAGCGCCTGACGTCGAAGGTCATTCCGGTCGAGGTGCCTATCGGCAACGGACCGGAGTTCCGCGGCATTATGAACCTGTTCGCGAAATGCGCCTACACGTACAAGCCCGGCACGAAGTCGGGTGAGTATGAAGAGGTGGACATCCCCGCGGACGCGCAGGACACCTACGATCACTACCACCAGGAACTGATCGAAGCCATCTCGGCCACCGACGACGCGATGCTCGAGCGCTACCTCGAGGGCGTCGAGATCGGGCGTGACGAGGCCATTCAGGGAATGAAGGAAGCGATGAAGCGCGGCGATCTGTTTCCGCTCTTCGTCGTGTCATCCGAGAAGACGTACGGCATCTCCGCGCTGCTCACGGAGATCGTGCAGCTCATGCCATCCGCGTACGAGATGGAGGAGATCCACGCGTTCAAGGGCGCCGAGGGCGACAAGACCGTGGAGATCCACGCGGTGGACACGGCGCCGTTTACGGCGCACGTCTTCAAGACGACGTCCGAGCCTCACATCGGCGAGGTGACCTACTTCCGCATCTTCTCCGGCACCGTGACGAACGGGCAGGAGGTCTACAACGCGACGCGCGACGGCGTCGAGAAGATGGGACACCTGAGCATCGCGCAGGGGAAGGACCGCGTCGAGGTGCCGCTGCTCCACCCGGGCGACATCGGCTGCGTCGCAAAGCTGCGCAACACGCACACGAACGACACGCTGTCGACGAGGGAGCACCCGGTTCGTCTGCCGCAGATCCAGTTCCCGGAGCCGATCGTGACGTTCGCGGTGAAGGCGACCGCACGGCACGACGAGGAGAAGCTGCAGCAGGGCATTCACCGCCTGCACGACGAGGATCCGACGTTCGAGACTCGTTATGTGCCGGAGACGCACGAGACGGTCATCAGCGGCATGGGCGAGCGCCATCTCGAGGTCGCGATGTCGAAGCTCAGGCGGAAGGCAGGCGTGTCGGCGGAGCTGGCGAAGCCACGCATCGCCTATCGCGAGACGATCACCGCGAAAGCGGAAGGGCAGGGCCGCCACAAGAAGCAGTCGGGCGGGCGTGGTCAGTTCGGAGACTGCTGGATCCGTATGCGGCCGACGGCACGCGGCAAGGGCTACGATTTCATCGACGAGATCGTCGGCGGGTCCATCCCGAGCAAGTTCATCCCGGCCGTCGACAAGGGCATCCAGGAAGCGTCCGCGCGCGGCGTGCTCGCGGGCTATCCGATGGTCGACTTCGCGGTGGAGCTCTTCGACGGGTCGTATCACTCCGTCGATTCGAACGAAATGTCGTTCAAGATGGCTGGCATTCAGGGCTTCAAGACGGTGGCGCCGAAGTGCCGCCCAGTCCTGCTCGAGCCGCTCGATGAGATCGAGATCTCGACGCCTGATCAGTATCTGGGCGACGTGATGGGCGACATCTCGAGCCGGCGCGGTAGCATCCTCGGGACCGACTCACTCGGCGATGCGCGCGGGACTCGGGTTCGCGCGATCGTCCCGCAGGCGGAGATGCATCTCTATGCCACCGACCTGCACTCGATGACGCACGGCCGCGGCACGTTCACGCGGAAATTCCACGGCTACGAGCAGATGCCAGGTGAAGCGGCACAGAAGGTCATCGAAGAGTCCGCAAAGATGAAAGAAGGAGAATTGGCAGAAGTCTGAACTACAGACTGGGAATTGGTCGGATCAAAAGGGTCAGAGTCGTTTGAATGTCAGGACCTCGGCAAATGCCGAGATC
>JBKOYV010000230.1:0-9914 GCA_046725585.1 Gemmatimonadota bacterium
GGAGATGGGGATGGCCCGCGCGAGCGACCGGGCGGGCGATCGCGAAGCGGCAGCTCGCGAGTACCGCCGCGTGGCAGAGCTCTGGCGTGACGCGGACGCACCGCTTCAGGAGTTGGCCGCGACTGCCGGCCGACGCGCGGCCGTATTGGACTCAACGCCGCCGCGTTAGGCCGCGCGAATCTGGACCTCGAAGCCCCGGATCTAGTCCGGGGTTTTTCGTTCGTAGACGACGCGTCCGCCGACCGAGGTCAGCGTGATATGGGCATCGCGGATTGCTTCGGGCGCGACCTTCGTCAGGTCGCGATCGATGATCGCGAAGTCCGCCAACGCACCGGGTGCAATCATTCCCTTCTCCTTCTCGTCGAAAGACGCGTACGCGCCGCCGCGTGTGTAGGCGCGCAGCGCTTCCTCGAGGGAGATCTTCTCTTCGGGAACCCAGCCGTTGGGGTTGCGGTCGTCGAGCGTGCGGCGAGTCATCGCGGCGTACAGCCCTTCGAGAGGGGTCGGCGGCGCGACGAACCAGTCGCTGCCGAACGCCAGCGTTGCGCCCGCATTGAGAAGCGACCGGAACGCATACGTCGTTTTCGCCCGCTCGGGACCGATGACCTTCTCGGCCCACCGGCCATCGTCGATCGCGTGGTACGGCTGCATGCTCGCGATCACGCCAAGCTTTGCGAAGCGCGGAACGTCCGGAGGCGCGATGTGCTGCGCGTGCTCGATGCGGAACCGCCGATCGCGCTGGCCGTTCTCCTTTTCGACTCGCTCGAAGATGTCGAGCTGATCGCGGATTGCGCGGTCACCGATCGCGTGCACGATCACGTGCAGTCCCGCCTTGTCGGCACCCGACGTCCATCTGTACAGATCGTCGTGGGTGTTCACGAACAGGCCGGTGTCGGACGGCGCATCGGTGAACGGCTGCAACATCGCCGCGGTGTGCGAGCCTAACGAGCCGTCAACGAACCCCTTGAGAGCGCCGATCCGGAGCCACGCGTCACCGCGGCCGCGTGCCGCGACGGTGTCGCGAAGCTTCTCCCACGTCGCGAGCGGTACGGCCGCGTAGATGCGCGTCCGGAGGCGGCCCGCCTTGTGTGCCCGTTCGAAGATCGCGAGGTCGCCCCACGAGCCCATGTTGACCACGGACGTGACGCCCTGCGCGGCGACATAGGCCATGGCCGCATCGAGCGCGCGATCCTCGAGCTCCGCGGGCGGATTCGGCACGACGCCATTCACCAGCTCCGTCGCGTTGTCTTTCAAAACGCCGGTCGGCTCGCCGTTCGCATCGCGGACGATCGTGCCGCCGGCTACATCGCGGGAAGCACGGGTGACCTTGGCCGCACGAAGCGCTACGGAATTCGCAAGGGACATGTGCCCATCGAGCCGATTGATCCAGACAGGATTGTTCGGCGTGACCGAGTCGATCCAGTCGCGACGTGGCAACTCCCCGCCCCACTGCTCGTGATCCCAGTCGCCACCCGTGATCCACGCGTCCGCCGGAGCGGAGGCGGCGAATGCCTTGATGCGAGCGATGAACTCGGCGGGTGTCTTGGCATCGCGCAGCTGCACGGACGAGAGCCGGAAGCCACCGTCGACGAAGTGGACATGCGAGTCGATGAATCCCGGAACGACCATCTGGCCGGCCGCATCGATCACCCTCGCGTTGCCGGCGAGCTTTCGAACCGCGGCGCTCGACCCGACCATTGCGATGCGCTCGCCGCGGACCGCAAAGGCGTCCGCCCAGGGTCGGGTAGTGTCGCCCGTCCAGACGCGCGCGTTGACGACTGCGAGCGTTATGGGTTCGGCGGACGCGGACCCCTTTTCATCCATTGATGCGTTCCCGCCGCGGGATTCGCACGCGGCTGCGAGAACGGCTACGGTCAGCGCGATTGCCGCGCGAGTGATCCGCACGCTTCACCGTCGCTCAAGCGCGTCACGCACGTCCAGCAGGATCTCGAAGTAGAGCTGCTCGCGGCGGTACGCGAAGTCGAGCGTCGCCATCTGCGCGGAGTCGCCGGTGGCCTTGGCGCGTTCAAAGGCCTCGCGGTACATCTCATCGAGGTTGGCGAGAATACGATCTCGGGAACGGGACATGCGAGTTTGGTCGATGGCTCGAGGAGTGAGACGGGGGGGCTCGTCAACAGGCTCGTCTCGCCCGCGGTCGAGCGAGTCGAGCAAGTATCGTCGGGCAGCCCCCATCATGAGGCGGCGCGAGCTCAGAGGATCAGTCATTGAAGCGTGAAGATGTCTTCGCGCGCGACGGTCACCGGTGCGTGTACTGCGGCGAGGTGTTTGCCGCCGACGACCTGACGATCGATCACGTACAGCCGCGAGTGAGGGGTGGGGACCGGTCGGGTGGCAACTTAGTGACGGCCTGCGGGGGGTGCAACGTACTCAAGGGTCACCGCCGACTCGCTGACTTTCTCCGTTCCACTCCATCCGCATACGCGAACTTTCTTCGCTACGCGCGACACGTTTGGCCGCGACATCTGCGCGTGCTCCAGGAGGAGATTCAACTGGGGACTGGGGACTAGGGACTGGGGACTGGGGGACTCGGCACTAGAACTGAAGGCGACGGGGCGCGATCCAGCCGTGAACAATGGTAGTGTGGAACTCGAGGCCTATCCCGGGTATTAATTAGGCTAAGAAGGGGAGTAGCCACGCGGGACAAGTCCCGCGCAATCGAATCGTCAGGACTGCGCCGACACCGTCGGGGCACGGTTCGATCGGGTCGACAAGACTAGGCGAGACCTTCGCGGATGGCGGGCACGTGGTGCTCGTCGCGCGAGGGGCTCGCCTTTCGCGCATCGACCCCAAGCACACCGATGGAGATTCGGTATGAACAACCTCAAAGTCTTCGTGTTGCTGGCAGGGCTCACGTCGCTCTTCGTCGCGATCGGTGGGTACTTCGGCGGACAGAGCGGCATGGTGATGGCGTTCGTGTTCGCCGGGCTCATGAACTTCGTCATGTACTTCGCGTCGTCGAAAATGGTCCTGCGGATGTATGGCGCTCAGGTCGTTACCGAGCAGCAGGCGCCGGAGCTTTACGCCATGGTTGACAGGCTCCGTCAGCGCGCCGGCCTGCCGATGCCGACGCTCGCCATTGCTCCGCACGCACAGCCGAACGCGTTCGCGACGGGTCGTAACCCGCAGAACGCTGTGGTGGCCGTGACGGAAGGAATTCTGCGTCTGGTCTCTCGGGACGAGCTCGAGGGGGTGCTGGCGCACGAGCTCGCCCACATCAAGAACCACGACATGCTGCTGCAGACGATCAGCGCGACGTTCGCAGGGGCGATCAGCAATCTCGCGCACTTCGGACTGTTCTTCGGCGGGCGCGATGACGAGAACTCGAACCCCGTCGCGGGAATCGCGATGGCGATCCTCGCGCCGATCGCCGCCATGGTGATTCAGTTCGCGATCAGTCGTCAGCGAGAGTTCAAGGCAGACGCCGTCGGCGCGCAGATCAGCGGCCGTCCGCTTTCGCTCGCGAGCGCGCTGCGGAAGCTCGACGTCGCGGCGCATCGAATCCCGATGAACGTCGCTCCCGCCGTAGCGCCGTTGGCGCAGGTGAACCCTCTCGCGGCGTACGGGGGCGGCATCGCGTCGCTGTTCTCGACGCATCCGTCGACGGAAGAGCGGGTGGCGCGTCTCGAGGCTCTGGCGGCGTAGTCGAACGTCTGAGGCCGACCGCTCGCGCTTACGTGACGTCGGGGGTGGAGAGGCGGTGAAACACCGCCTCTTTCACTACGCGCCCGTCGCGCAGGTGCTCGACGACGATCCGTTCCAACAAGGAAGGCGTAACGTGTGCGTACCAGACGCCTTCGGGATACACCACCACGATCGGACCGCCGGCGCAGACGCCGAGGCAGGGCGTCTCGCCACGCTTCACGCGGCCGGGCCCGAAGAGCAGGTCTTCGCGCTCGAGCAGGCTGGCGAGCAGGCTGTACAGCGCCCTGCCACGCCGCTCCGGCGAGCAGAATCCTCCGGTGCAGATGAGGACGTGCCGGCGATACGGTTCCATGCGCGGCTCGTTCGACTCGTATTGGCCCATGAGCGATTAAGCTAGCGGCACCGGCAACCTGGGGTGGAGCCCGTACGATTAGACGGCTATCATCATACATCGCTCATGGCAACGGCCGACGGGATGGGAAAACCGAGGCCCGTCGCACGTTAGGCGCGCAGCCGGGCTCGCTGCGCAACGCATCACCTCCTCGAGGAGGATCAAACCATGGCCGCCACAGCAACGCCTGGCAGCTTGCCCGCCATCGATCAGAAGGGCTACGTGCACCCCGAAATGTTGGTGAGCACGGAGTGGCTCGCCGCCCATCTCAACGACCCGTCAGTCCGGGTCATCGAGAGCGACGAGGACGTCCTGCTCTACGACATGGGTCACATTCCGAACGCGCAGAAGGTCGATTGGCACGCCGACCTGAACGACGCTGTCGTTCGTGACTACGTGGGCCGCGAACAGTTTCAGGAGGTCCTGCGGTCGAAGGGGATCGACGAGAACACGACCGTCGTGTTCTACGGAGACAAGAACAACTGGTGGGCCACGTACGCGTTCTGGGTGTTCCAGCTCTTCGGCTTCAAGAACGCGCGGGTGCTCGACGGGGGCCGCACCAAGTGGGAGCAGGAAGGGCGGCCGATGACGGCGGACGTGCCGACGTTCCAACGGACGAACTACACAGCGCCCGAGCGGAACGACTCGAGTATCCGCGCGTTCAAGGACCAGGTACTCGAGCACCAGAAGAACAAGGGCAAGCTCGTGGATGTGCGCTCGCCCGACGAGTTCTCGGGCAAGAAGACGCATATGCCGGAGTATCCGCAGGAGGGTGTGCTGCGCGGCGGCCACATCCCGGGCGCGCGGAGCGTACCCTGGGCCAGGGCGGCGAATCCGGATGGCTCGTTCAAGTCGGCCGACGAGCTGCGTGCGATCTACGAGAAGGAACAGGGGCTCAAGTCCAGCGACGACATCATTGCGTACTGCCGCATCGGGGAACGGTCATCGCACACGTGGTTCGTGCTGACGTACCTGCTCGGTTACGACAAGGTGCGCAACTACGACGGCAGCTGGACGGAGTGGGGCAACAGCGTCCGCGTGCCGATCGAAACGGGCCCGGGCGGTCCGGTCTAGCACGGATCGCTGGTTGTTGGGTGACGAAGCGGGCGCCGCCGATCTCAGTGGCGCCCGCCTGACCATGCGAGCGAAATGACGCGGCGATCGCGCCGCCTAACGATCAGTCGACACGACGATGTCCGAGCACGCAACTTCCGAATACGCCGCTGCGGTGCACGCAAATGCCGAGGCGCCCCCTGCCCCACCGCAAGGCGGGAAACCGCCGTCGCGCGTCGCCGTGCAGTGGAAAGGGCCCGGTACGATGGCCTTCGAAGGGAGAAAGGCGAAGGGCGGGCCGACGATCACCGTGGATAACACCGGGAAGGCCGAGCCGGGTCCGGTGGACACCGTTCTGATCGCGCTGGCGGCATGCACCAGCGAAGACGTTCTGACCATTCTCGAGAAGCGCCGAACGCCGGCGCAACGACTCTCGATCGAGGTCGAGGGACAGCGAGCGAACGCGATTCCCGCAAGGCTGACGCACGTTCACCTGCGATACGTGGTGGACGGTGAGGGTATCGACCGGCCGAACACGCTGCGGGCCATTGAGCTGGCCATTACCAAGTATTGCTCGGTACGGGATTCGCTGGACAAGTCGATCGAGATCGAGTGGTCCCTGGTACTCAACGGCAGCGAAGCCGGCGAATAGCTATTCGTCGGGTGTCGCTCGGGCGCGTCACCCGTGTGGCCTCCGCGCGGCTGGCGGCACGGCGGTCCCGGGGGCTCTCGAAGGCAAAACCATTCGCCTCCAATGGGTTGAATTACTCATGTCCGGCTGCATGGATTTCGCGTATAGTGGGTGTGGTTTGGTGGCCTTTCCGGCGACCAATTAGACTCCAGTCTGCATGCATCGTCCGCTCACCGTTCGGGCTCTATCACTCGCACTGGCATTCTGGCTTCCGCTCTTCATGAGTGGGGCGGAGTGGGCCGTGCGCTGCCCGACGCATGGCGGCGCGTACGCGGCCACGTCGCATTCGGCGACGAGCCAGGGCCACGCTGAGCACGATGCGGACGTCCAGCATTCGTCGCCCGCGAATCACGGGTCTACCGGCCATAATTGCTTGTGCCCGGGACCTGGCTGCTGTCCGCCGGCGGTTGCCGTCGTTCCGGGCGCACTGGTTCCGCTTGCCCACGTGGCGCTGGTCCACGAGGCGCGTGCGGTCTCGACGCTCGAGCTGTTCTCGAGCGACCGCGACCATCTCCTCCCCTTCGCGACTGCTCCTCCCGCCGCGGCGCTCGCGCCAGCGGCCATTTTCGTCGCGTGAGCGTCGGCGCGCCTAACGCGCGCCGCTCCGTCCCGCTCCTGGCCGCCACTGCCTGAACCCCCGGGTTCGGTTGCGCGCGAGCGTCTCTCGACAATCCAGGCTGCTCATCGGGTCCTGCTCAAGGACGCGGATGGGCATTCCACACGGACTGAGCGCACTCTCACGGTGAACGACATGAAAAGGATGCTGTCGCAGGGTCGAAACCTCGCTGCGCTGCTAATGCTGTTGGTCGCTGTGCCCGTCGCAGCGCAGGAGGTGGGCACGATCGAAGGGACCGTTCGCGCGACCGCCAGCGGCGCGCCGCTGTCCGACGTGCAGGTGTTCGTGCAAGGCACGACGCGCGGCGCCATGACCGACGCCCAAGGGAAATTCCGCATTCTCGCCGTACCGGCGGGCGATCGCGTCGTCATGGCTCAGCTCATTGGACGCGCTCGTGGCACGCAGGCGGTCCACGTGACTGCCGACAGCACCACGCAAGCCGCCTTCTCGCTGACCGAGGTTGCGGCGGTGATCGCGCCGACGGTCGTGAGCGCGACGCGAGAGGTGCAGCGCCGCACGGACCAGTCGACGACGATCGACGTGCTCGAGGGCGCGGCGATTCGCGAGGTCCGAGCCGCGCACCCGTCCGGAATCATGCAGCGGCTGCCCGGAGTGCATGCGACGCAGCTCTCGGGCGAAGGGTTGAGCATGGCGATCCGTCAGCCGATCACGACGAAGCCCATGTACCTGTACCTGGAAGACGGCGTCCCGACGCGATCGACCGGCTTCTTCAATCACAACGCGCTGTACGAGGTGAACCTGCCGCAGTCCGGCGGCCTCGAGGTGCTCAAGGGCCCCGGCACGGCGATGTATGGCAGCGACGCGATCGGGGGCGTGGTGAACGTGCTCACGCGTGCGGCGCCGGTGACGCCGACGCTCGACGCGACGATGGAGGGCGGCACCTTCGGCTACGCACGGTTGCTCGCGACGGGCGGGTTTACGAAAGGCGTGAACGGCGTCCGCGCGGACGTCAACGTCACGCGGTCCGACGGCTGGCGGGATGAAGGCGGGTTCAAGCGCCAGAGCGCGACGATCCGCTGGGACGGCGCGTTCGGCGGCTTCACGACCAAGACCGTGCTAGCCGGTTCCAATATCGATCAATCGGAAGCCGCCTCGCTCACCCAGGCGCAATTCGACACCCGCCAGGAGATCAATCCGTCGCCGATCGCCTACCGCAAGGTGGAGGCGCTCCGTCTCTCCTCGGCGATCGAGAAGGACAACGGGCGCTCGCTGTTCAGCCTAACGCCGTACGCGCGTCACAACGTCCTCGACATCATGCCGTCGTGGCAGCTGACGTTCAACCAGCAGATCTGGGATACGCGCAACAATTCGGTCGGGCTGCTCGCGAAGTACCGCTACGACTTCGCCCCGATGCGGACGCGCGTGATCGTCGGCGCGGACCTGGACTACAGCCCGGGTTCGTTTGTCGCGAACAAGATCACGTCGACGCCGGCGGGCGGCATCTACACGACGTACACGACGGGCGAGAAGCAGTACGACTACGACGTGACGTACCGCCAGGCGTCGCCGTACATCCACACGGAGCTCTCTCCGGTGAGTCGGCTTCGTCTCGATGCCGGCGTTCGCTACGATGCGTCGGGCTACGTGTACGACACCAAGCTCGATCCGATCGCGACCGGCCGGTGGCGGCGGCCCGCCGACACGACGGTGAACTATACGCGTCTGAGCCCGAAGGTCGGCGCGACGCTGGACGTGTCGCGCAACGTGAACCTGTACGCGTCGTATCGCGAGGGGTTCCGCGCACCCGGGCAGAGCCAGCTGTTCCAGCAGGGCTCGAACACCGCGAGCACTGTCGGCCTCAAACCGGTGACGGCGAAGAGTCTCGAGGGCGGGGCTCGTGGGCAGGTCGCGGGACGGTTCATGTACTCGGTTTCCGTCTACGACATGCACATCCAGAACGACATCCTGACGATCCTCGACGCGCAGGGCGCGCAGACGACGTCGAACGCCGGCGAGACGCGGCATCGCGGCGTGGAGCTGAGCGCGGGCGCGATGCTCACGAGCCAGGTGCGGTTCGATGCCGCCTACTCGACGTCGAAGCAGACGTACGAGGAGTGGACGATTCCGGTCTCGGGCAAGAACGTAAGCTATGCCGGGAAGACGATCGAGACCGCGCCGCACACGCTGGCGAACCTGCTGCTCACCTACTCGCCTAACGTGTTGAACGGCGGGCGAGTCGCGGTCGAGTGGTCGAAGACGGGCTCGTACTACGGCGATCCGGACAACACGCAGGTGTATGACGGCTTCGATCTCTTCACGTTGCACGGTAACTACATGATCCGGAACATCGGCGAGCTGTTCGTGCGGGTGACGAACCTGACCAATGAGAAGTACGCCGAAGTCGCGACGTACAATGCGTTCAATAAGTGGCAGTACACGCCTGGTACCCCGAGGTCGGTGTTTGCTGGCCTCCGCTATAACTGGCAGAAGTAGGCAGGTTGCCATCAGCCATCAGCCATTGCGTTGCAGCCATCAGCCATCAGCCATCAGCCTGCTGCTGGCTCCTGATCTCACCCGTGACGTCATGCGAATAATTGCGATCATTTCCGTTCTCGGGCTTGCCGGAACGGTCAATGCGTGCCGGGACGCGGGCGCGCGGACGACGCTCTCCGAGACCGAAACAGTCAGCGCCGCGACGACGGTAGGCGCGGCACCCATGTTCGCGCTGTCGCCCGCCGGCAAGCGGGCGGTGGCGTGGGTGTCCGCACCCGGGGGCGGGACGGACGGACGGCTCTACGTCAGCAGCGGCGGCGCGCCGAGCGAGCTGCGGGACTCGTTAGGCCCGATCGAGCCGCACGGAGAGGCGCCACCCAAGATGTCGTACGGACCTGACGGGACGCTGTACGCGCTGTACGCCGTCGGGAAGGTCGTCCCTGGTCGCCGGTTCCCAATGAGTTCTCTCCGGCTGGCGAAATCGGCCGACGACGGGAAGACGTGGACCGCGCCCGTGACCATCGCCTCCGACAGCGCGTTCGGCACGCGTAACTTCCACGCAATGCACGTCGCGGGCGACGGAAGCCTCTACGTCGCCTGGCTCGAGTCCAACCAGGGGAAGTCGAAGACGTTTCTCACGCGGTCTACCGACAAGGGGCTGACGTGGGCAACGCCAGTGCTCGCCGACACGACGCAGTCGTGCCCGTGCTGCCGGACCTCCATAGCGACCGCGCGCGACGGGACGCTTTATCTCGCGTGGCGCACGGTTTTCCCCGGGAACGTGCGCGATGTCGTTGTCGCGCGGTCGGACGACCATGGCGCCACATGGGCGACGCCCGTTCGCGTGCATGCCGACAACTGGGGCTTCGACGGCTGCCCGCACGCTGGCCCATCCATGCAGGTCGACTCGGCCGGGACGGTCCACATCGCATGGTGGACCGGCAAGCAGGGCTCGGCCGGCGCGTTCTACGCGCGATCGACCGACAAGGGCGCGACATTCGGTGAGCCCGCCGCGCTCGGCGTCGCCGAATTCTCGGCGCCCGCGC
>JBKOYV010000116.1:0-4190 GCA_046725585.1 Gemmatimonadota bacterium
TCGAATGTTGTCCAGCACCGTCCCGTGAAACAGGTACGGGTCCTGGAGCACCATGCCGAGCTGCTCACGATAGTGACCGGTGTCGAGGTCACGCACGTTCACGCCGTCGACCCGGATGACGCCCCCGGACACATCGTAAAAACGCGCGACGAGGCTCACGATCGTGGACTTGCCGCCGCCCGACGGTCCTACGAGTCCCACGAGCTCGCCCGGCTGCACGTCGAACGAGATCCCGCGCAGGATCTGCCTGACACCGTCGTAGGCGAACGTCACGTTGTCGAACGTCACCCACCCCTTCACCGGTGAGAGCCGCACCGGATGCGGCGCGTCCTGCACCTCCGGCTCGCTGTCCAGCACCTCGAAGACGCGATGCGCCGACGAAACCGCGCGGTTGATCGTGCGGACCATCTGCCCGATCACCTCGATCGGCGCGACGAACATCGTCGTGTACAACAGGAAGGACACGAACACGCCGGCTGACAGCGGGTGGCCGCTGCCTAACAACCGCGGGACAGCCAGAATCCACACCAGCACCGTCGTCGCGTGCACCGCGAACATCAGGCTCGGCCAGAACCGGGTCCACAGCGCGTGGATGTTGTTGATCTCGTCGGTCACGTCATCGTTCCGCACCTGAAACCGGTTGATCTCTCGTGACTCCTGGTTGAACGCCTTCACGACCCGGATGCCCGGAATCGTGTCCGACAGGATGTCGGTCACCCGTGACCACTTCCTCCACGTGCGAATGAACAGCCCGTTCAGCGACTCGCCGTGCCGATAGATCAACCAGCAGAACACCGGCACCGGCAGCGTCATCACGAGACCCAGCCGCCAGTCGAGCGTGAGCAGCACGGCACCGAGCCCGATGAGCATGACGAGCGACAGCGAGACGTCCACGACGCCGAACGCGATGAACTCCCACAGGCGGTCGGTGTCCGCCGTGACGCGCGAGATCAGGCTGCCCGTCTTCTTGCGAGAGAAGAACGCGAGGCTCGACCGCTGGATGTGCGCGTACAGCTCGGCCCTCAGGTCGCGCGCCACCAGCTCACCTAACGTCGACATGAGCTTGAGGCGGAGGTGCGCTGCCGCCTGCCGCACGACGTGCAGCAGCGCCATCGCGCCGACCGCGACCCACGCCAGCCGCCTGGCAACGTCGACCGTGAGGCGGCCCTCCTGTGTCGGCCGCACCACGCGGTCGATCAGGTAGCCCGCCAGGTACGGCGGGAGGAGGCTCGCCAGCGTCACGACCGCCGCCGCCGAAAGACCGATGAGCACCTGGCGACGGTACGGCGCGAGGTAGCGGAGCAGCCGGAACATCACCGCGGACTCGCGTCCCGAGACGAGCGCCTGCGCGTCGCGCACGGGCCGCGCGACCGCGTCGGCGTACACGCGATCCGGGTCGTCGAGCGTCACCGAGCGTCCGGTGAGCGCCTCGTCGAGCACGAAGCGGACGTTCTCCACCGCGGCGCGCTGGCGTTGCGTATAGCGCACGACGAGAAGTGGCGCCGCGCCCTCGTCGCCCAGGACGAGCAGCGTGTTCGCGCTCAGACCCGGGACGTCGCGCAACGCACGGATTCGCGAGCGCTCGACCGTCTCGATCTCCCAGGAGCCGTTCGGCGCCGGCCGCGCGACCGCGACATGGCTCGCGCCTAACGCCAGCCACGACTCGCCAAGCTTCAGCGTATGGTCGAGGTCCGCGAGCGCGTAGAGCTGAACGGAGAGGCCGTTCCACGCGCGCTCGAGCGCCGAGCGGAGGTCACTGGGAAGACTCGCCGGCTGGCCGATGTATCTGGAAATGATTTCCTGATTCATGATCGTGATCCGCTGACAGGTGGGGGCAGCAAAAAGGCCTTTCGGGTTGGCCGCACCCGAAAGGCCGGATCACGACATTTGATCCTGCGGCTCTAGGGTGCTCGGCCTCCGGCCGTGTAAACAGCCGATTCCGCCGTTCCGGGGCGCACTGCGCCCAGGAAGCCGATAAAAATCGGCCCGAGTCGGCGAGTTGAGGTGAGCCAGTGGGTTTGTATCATCGCAGGATCTCGTCTCCCTTTACGGCCGCACGTAAGCGGCGCCTTGCCTAACATATGAAAGCTCACTCACCAGAGCAAGGTGCGAAACGGCCGTAAGAGCGCAGGGCCCGAACGGCAACGGCGCAGGACCCGAACGGCGTCACCGGCTAACGGCGGCAGTCCGCCTCTCAGCGCCGTCTAGGGCCCTGCGCTCTTGCCGTCTGGGTCTTGCGCTGTCTGGGTCTTGCGCCCGTCTGGGTCCTGCGTCGTTCGGGCCCTGCGCCTTATGGGTCCTGCGCCGTTCAACGCGCCGTCAGGGCAAGCACTCCGAGCGATTCTGTTCCTGGGCTGGTCGCGTCGAACACCTGAGGGCGGATTCCGGTCTCCTGTTGGTACTGCAGTGCGATGTGATGTACGACACTCCGTGCCTGCTCGGTACCGAACACCGCGACCGTCCCGCCACTCCCGCCGCCCGTGATCTTCGCGCCGAACAATCCCTCCGACGGCTCCGTCTCCGCGACGAGATCCACCAACCGATCTGTACCATCGCTGCCGAGCCCGCACGCCGAGTAGCTGGCGTGCGATCGGAACATGAGGGCGCCCATCTTCGCGGCGACGTCAGCGCGGTCGAGGCCGGCTGAAAGGAGATCGGCGAAGCGCGCCACCCGCTCGTTCTCGTATACCGGATGTGACGTCGCCTGACGAACCGGATACCAGCGCTCCGGATCCACCCGCGTCACCACATCCGTGATCCCGCCATAACGAGCCAGGAACTCCGCGCCGCGCATTCGGCTCGGCAGCCAGTCGGCGAAATCCTTCTCGAACTCGCTCGGCTTGATGTTCGCGAGATACCCGTTCCATCGAACGTCCTGCACCCGCATTCCTTCGCCGTCGGTCGTCGCCGTCAGGCCGGCGAGGTCCGCGATCATGCGATAGCCCATGAACGCGGCCGTCCGCACCGTGCCGTAGTCGGAGCCGCTCACGGCGTGTCGAATGCCGCTGTCGATACCATAGAAGCGGTAGCCGTCCGGAACCGGCACGTGACCCTCGACGCTCGCCGGCTGGCAGCGGAGCCGCAGCAGCCGGTCGTGTCGGCCGAGCGCGGACGTCATCTGGTCCATGATGCCGCATGGCGCGCGCGCGATGTGATTCTCGGCCCACTGACACGCGGTCGCGAGCGAAGCGCCGTCCATGTCGAGGCCGAAGGACGCCGCAGCCGCGGCCATCGTAGCGACCTCGAGCGCCGCCGACGAGCTGACGCCTTTGCCCTCGGGGACGTCCGACGTGATGAGCACGCGGAGTCCGTGCGTCGGCGTGAGATTGTTCAGCGTTAGGCAGCGATAGACACTGCCGACGGCGTACGCGGCCCACCGGTCAGGCGTGTCCGACGCGAAGCGGTCGGCCAGCGCCTCGGGCGTGCTCAGTGCGCCAGTCGTGATCTCGCCGAGGTCGATCGCGAAGCGAAATGGCCGGTCCTCACGGATCGAGAGGACATCGAGCCGCGGCGCGTCCTGCGCTTGCGCTATCGCGAACGTCGCGCACGCGAGCGGCATCTCGAGCACGAGCGATCCACTGTAATCGGCGATCCCCCCCATGACATCGAGCCGCCCCGGTGCCCGCGCGATGACTACCGGCCGGTCGCCAGCGAGAAAGCCGGGCACCGAAGCGTCCGTCGCGGCAGCGAACGAGCGAACGCACTCGATCGCCGAGGCGAACCACGGCAGTTCGCCGTCGGCGATGAGCTGCTCCAAAGACCGGACGCGCACCTGCCTAACCGCGGTCTATAGGGTCGATGGTCGCGCCAAGCCCGCGGCGCGCCAATGCTCCGAGCAGCGCTGGCTCGACTCGCGCTCGAAGCCGGTCGTTCGCGTACCCGACCCACGAGACATCCGCGTCGAGATCGAACGGTGCATCCAGCTCGTTGCCGCCGGCGTCGGTGAGCCTAACGCCCGCCTCGGCAGCGATCAGGCTCGCGCACAGGTCGTACGGGTGACAGCAGAGCGGTCGCGCGCTGCCGCGCTTGGCGAGCAGGGGAGCCATTACCGGTCGGATGTCGGCGATGAACCGGTCATGCCCCGCCATGAGCTCGTAGAGCTGGCCGCCCGTCGAGAGGTACTGGTCCTCGAAGCACGCTGCCTTCCCCGCGACTGCCGGCCCCATCACCTCCGCCACGATCTCATCGTC
>JBKOYV010000024.1:0-16083 GCA_046725585.1 Gemmatimonadota bacterium
GCACCGCACTCTCGGCGACGAGCAGCCGGATCAATCGGCCGCGGCCAATGCCGAGCGCGAGACGGACGGCCACCTCGCGGCGGCGGCGCGTCGCCCGCGCGCAAATGAGGTTCGCGACGTTCGCGCACGCAATGAGCAACATGATCGTCGCCACGGCGATGAGCCAGCGCGACACGCGCGTGACCGTCTGTTCCTTCCCCGCCCCGCTGAACCGGAGCGGCGCAACGCTGAGCGACGCCGTGCGCATCGTGTGGTTGGGCGGGCCATCGTACGCACGGCGATGCGCCGTCGTGGCATCCGCGCCCGCCCGCTCGAAGGTGACGCCGGGCTTCATACGTCCAACGATCTGAAGCCAGCTCGCGTCCCACGCGGTCGGCCATTCCGGACCCGGTCCCCAGTATGACAGGCTGATTGGCACCCATCCATCGCGCCGCTCGAGCTCTGCTCCCGTGAATCCCCTTGGCGCCACGCCCACGATCGTGTACATCACACCGCCGATGACCATGGTCCGCCCGATGGCCCGGGCGTCTCCCCCGAACACACGACGCCAGTAGCCTTCGTCCAGCACGACGACGTTCTCGCCGTGCGGAGGATGGTCTTCGTCCGGGCCGAAGAATCGACCCGCGAGCGGCCTGACGCCGAGGAGCGGGAAGAAGTTCCACGAAACGCGGCCGAGGGTGGCGCGGTGGGCCTCCGCGCCCACGCCAACCGTGGCTTCCGTGCTCGCGTAGACGGCAAGGTCCTCGAACTCGTGCGTGCTCGCGCGGAGGTGCGCGTAGGACACGTAGCCGACCGTGCTGCCGGTCGACTCCTCGCGCTCGTCATGCTCGGTGGCGTAGAGACGAACGACGCGATCCGGGTCGACCACGTGCGCGGGCCCTCGCAGCATCAGGCGGTCGATGATGCCGAACATGGCGGCGTTCGCGCCGACGGCGATGCCTAACGTCAACACAACCATCGCGCTGAAGCCGGGCGAGCGGCGGATTGCCCGTATCACGTAGCGGAGATCCTGGCCGAGCATATCGAGCGACGGGACGCCGACCGCCGTCCGGCGGAGCTCCTGGATCGCCGTACGGTTGCCGAACCGCTGCAGGGCAGCATCGCGCGCGTCCTGCTCGCTCATTCCGTCGTGCCGATGTTCCGCTGCGCGGAGGTCGAGGTGGAACTGAATCTCTTCCGCCATCTCGCGATCGTACCGGGCTCGGAAGAGGTAGTAGCGCACACGCAGCCAGAGCCCGCGAAGCCATGCCATCATCGACGAGTTCCTCCAGTCACGCCGTCTGCATGACGCGGCCAACCGCCGCAATGACGCGCTCGAACTCGCTGGCCTCCTGCGCGAGCTGCTTCCGCCCGGCAGCCGTGATCGAGTAGTAGCGCGCACGCCGCTTCGTGGGCGTGAGCTTCCACTCCGACCGCACCCAGCCCTTCACCTCCATTATCTGCAGCGCCGGGTACAGCGTGCCCTCCTGCACGCGAAGGACATCCTCGGAGAGCCGCTCGATGTGCTGCGCGATCGCGTAGCCGTGCATCGTGTCGACGGTGAGCGTCTTGAGCACGAGCATGGCGAGCGTTCCGGGCAGGAGATCAGCGCGTGACGGAAGAACCGCCATACATTGGTTGCCTATGGGTAGGTAGCCATACCCTACACTCCCGGGCGCCAGGCGGTCAAGAGTCCACTTCGGCGTGAGACCCCAGCCACCTCACGATGTCGGACCTCGCCGCGGCATCTCGTTACCTCATTAGAGGACATCGCAGGTAACGCGGTGGGGCTCCCCATGCACCGGTCCGGGAGGGAGACAGACGGTTGGAATCGCGCGCGACGCCGACGATCGAGGGAATCTGCGTCGTGCGGCCGTCCATCATCATGACAGCAAGTCGAGAGGACACTGTGGTGCAGCTCCAAACCTCCGCCCGGCGCCGCAGTCATTTCCCGCCGGCCGCGCGCGTTGTTCCAACCGTCCGTGCGTGCTTCGCCGCACTGCTCGCCGGCTGCTCGGACGACCCGTCTTCGCCACGGCAGCCCGCGGTCACCACGCTCCACGTCACGGTGTCGACGTCGGGAGTCGACGTCGACACGGACGGCTACTACGTGAGCATCGACCGATTGCCCCAGCCGCTGCGAGTGCAATCGAACGGGCGCGTCACGTTCTACGGTCTCGCGGTGGGGACGCACTCGATCGACCTGACCGAGGTCGCGCCGAACTGTGTCATCGATGGCGGTTCGTCGGCTGTCACCATCTCGTCGCCGGGGCTCGTCACCGACGCGGACGTGCACGTCACGTGTGCGGCGTTAGGTAACGTTCAGGTGACCGTGGCAACTACGGGTACCAACCTCGATGTGAACGGCTACACGGTCGTCGCCACCAGCACGACTAACTCGATCAACTCCGCGACCGCCAGCATCCGCACCAGCGACGCAACCGGTGTGCTCCGCCTGGCCGCCGGCCACTACGTCACCAAGCTCCACGGCGTTGCCGCGAACTGCGACGGCGGCGACCTCGGCCCGCGCGAGCTCGACGTGGTGAGCGGGGCAACGCAGACCGTGGATTTCGCCGTCGTGTGCGAGCCAGTCAGGCGACTCGCCTACGTCGCCTCGTTCAACACCGCCAACCGCGAGATCTTCACTGTCCGCTCCGATGGTACCGGCACACTCCGGCTCACCAACGACGCGGCCGAAGATACCGATCCGGCCTGGTCACCGGATCGCACCAGGATCGCGTTCACGAGCGATCGCGACGGATCGCGTGCCATCTACGTCGTGAACGAGGATGGCTCCGACGTGAAACGCCTCACGCCGCTCACGTGGCCCAGCTTCCACCCGGCCTGGTCGCCTGACGGTTCCCGCATCGCATTCGTGAGCGCTCGCGAGGGCAACACCGATGTGTACGTGATGAATGCCGACGGTACCGGAGAGCTCCGCCTAACGAATCATATTGCGCTCGACACGGACCCGGCGTGGTCCCCCGACGGAGCCAGGATCGCCTTCTCCAGCGAACGGGACGGGAACGCCGAGATCTACATCATGAACGCCGACGGATCGGACGTCGCACGCCTCACGAACAGCACGACGGCGGACGGACACCCCGCCTGGTCACCCGACGGCACCCGGCTGGCGTTCACAGGCAGGCGATGCATCGACGGGTCATCGCCAAGTTACTGCTATCCAGTCGTCTTCATCGCCGGACCAACCGGGCCACCGGTAGAGGCCGGCCTCGGCGACGATCCTGCGTGGTCGCCGGACGGACGGATGATCGCCGTCACGAGGGTCGTGTGTGACTACTACTATTACTACTACGAGCCTGAGTGCTCGGTAACAGGCATCGGGATCCTGGTACCGTTCACGAACGGCACGCCTGGGTCTCAAGAGGCATGGGATCCGCAGCTCACTGCGGGTCAGCATGGCAAACCGACGTGGCGGCCATGAGGCGTGGCCGGATCGGACGTCGGGCCGCGACGCTACTCGCGACGTCGTTGCTCGCCGCGTGCCACGACGGCGCACCCGGTGTCACGGCCCCGACGCAGCCCGCCATCACCAGCACGTCGGTCGCTTCGAACCCGACCAACGCGCTCAGCGCCGTCGTGATGGTACGCGTGCGCGATGCGGACAGCGTCGCCGTACGCTTCTCCCTTTCCGGAAGCGTTTCGTCGGTCGACAGCCTAACGCCAGGCGTGCCCGTCGCGGGCGACTCCGTCGTGGTACCCGTCCTCGGGCTCCTGCCGGCTCGCGCCTACACGCTGCGACCGGTCGCGTACGGCGCGGGTGGGGAGACCGTCGGTGCATCGCTCGACTTCACGACGGACACGCTCCCATCGGACCTTCCGCGCTACACGGCCACCGGAACCGACCCGTCGCCGGGATACGTGGTGTTTGCGGCCGGCGTGTTCGGACTCGTGATCGACAACACGGGCCGAGTCGTCTGGTACCGGCGATTTCCGAAAAAGGGACCGGGCCTCAACTTCATCGCGCAGCCCAACGGCCGCTTCGCCGCCCGTCCGCAAAACGAACCAACCGAGCTCGGACACTGGGTCGAGGTCGACCCGTTAGGCAGCGTGACGCGCGAGCTGGGATGTGCGCGCGGTCTCCCGCCGCGACTCCACGATTTCATCGCTGAGCGTGACGGGAGCTACTGGCTGCTTTGCGACGAGACACGGACGATGGACCTCACGGGTGTGGGCGGCGTCGCCGCCGCGGCGGTGACGGGGACCGTCGTCCAGCACCTCTCGGCCGGCGGTGCCCTCCTGTTCGACTGGAGCCCATTCGACCACTTCGCGATCACGGATGGCGACCCTGCCGAGCGGCGCGGCGCATCCGTCAACTGGACGCACGGGAACGCCATCGACTTCGACGGCGACGGGAACCTGATCGTCTCGTTCCGCAACCTGAGCGAGGTGACGAAGATCGACGTCCGGACCGGCGACGTGCTGTGGCGCCTCGGCGGTCGTCGCAACGAGTTCACGTTCGTCGATACGCCGACGCCGTCGTTTCTTGGCCAGCACAGCGCGCGGGCGTACGCGCCGGGTGCGCTCATGCTGCTCGACAACGTCGGCGACCCGACCGAATCGCGGGCCGAGTGGTACACGATCGACGAGCGGACGCGGACGGCACGGCTGGTTCAGTCGCACGGCACGCCCGGCGTCATCACGCTCATCGGCGGCAGCGTGCAGTCCCTGCCGGGCGACCGCACGCTCGTGTCCTTCGGCACCGCGGGTCGCGTGGAGGAGTACGACGCCGCAGGCCGCGTCGTGTGGCGTATCGAGGGAAATCCCGGATACGTGTTCCGGGCGCAGCGGATTCGTTCCCTCTATTCGCCAGGCGTGGGTCTGACACGCTGACCTGCGGTAGGCGGGCCTGCCATAAGCCATCAAGAGCGAGCGTCGCGGGGATGTCCTTGCTGCGTTCGCGTCCAGGCCACAATCTGGTGGCGAACGGCCACCGGAACGGTTGTGGGCCCCTCGTCACGAGCTGCGCTGTGCCGTCGGTTGAGGCGGGCGATTGGCGCCAGCTCGGCGCCCTTGATGCTCCGGAAGAACCAGGATGCGGTAGCCGGAGAAGCGATCGGCCGTGCGGTGGGTACCGCCGTGCTTGCCCAGGCTGCAACCGACAACTACCTCGTGGTCGTGCCGCCGACACAGCCACCCGGCCCTGGCAAGTGGGTTCCGCTTCCCAACCCTGTGCGCTCGCTCTTTGGCGTTAGGCCGTTCTTCCTCACGTCGGATGATCAGATCCGTCCGGGTCCGCCGCCGGCGTTTGGCTCGCCGGAATATCTCGCCGCGCTCGCGGAAGTCCGCACGATCTCCGATACGCGGACAGACGAGCAAAAGGCGATCGCCTTGGCATGGGCGTTCCAGACGGCGCCGTTCACGGCGGGCGGCGAGAACCTGATCGCCGATGAGCTCATCGTCAAACACCATGTCAAGGAGCAAGACGCGGCGCGCATCCTGGCGTACGCCAACGCCGCGGCGTTCGACTCGCAGATCGCGTGCTGGGACGCGAAGTTCTTCTACTATTTCATTCGACCGACGCAGGCAGACCCCGCGGTCACGGTTGTGCCTGGGCTCACACTCCCGAATCATCCGTCCTACCCCTCCGGTCACTCGTGCCTCACGAGTGCACTCATGAGCGTCCTCATCTCTGCGTTCCCGAGCGAGCGGCCGTATCTGGAGGAGGTCATCACGCTCGCTGGGATGTCGCGGGTGTACGCTGGAATCCACTATCGGTTCGACATCGAGGCCGGCCAGGGCATTGGCCGTCAGGCTGCGGCGCTCGCGTTGGCGGGGTCGCTCGAATAGCCGACCCAGACGGCTCGCGGGATCGAGGTCACCGATGCAGTTTGTGATGGCGTGGTGGAGTCGTGTCCATCACGCCATTACTCACTCGGAGATCCCGCATGCCGATTCGCCGTCGTTCGCCGTTCGTTCTGGCCTCGTTCGTCTTGAGTTTGAGCTCCGCAGCTGTGGTCACCTCGGCGCGCTCGGCGAGTGCCCAGACGTTGAACGCGAACCAGCAGCTCGCGCGCGACATCTACAAGGAGCTCATCGAGATCAACACGACCAGCGACGCCGACCCGGGCGGAACGACGCAGGCGGCCGAGGCGATGGCGAAACGCCTGCGATCCGCCGGGTTTCCCGAAGCCGATGTGCAGGTACTGAGCTCCGGGCCTCGCGACGGGAATCTCGTCGCGCGCCTGCGTGGATCGGGCGCCTCGAGTCGCAAGCCGATCCTCCTCCTCGCGCACCTCGACGTCGTGCCAGCGAAGCGGGACGACTGGAGCATGGACCCGTTCACGTTTACCGAGAAGGACGGCTTCTACTACGGACGCGGCACGAGCGACGACAAGGCGATGGCCGCGATCTGGATCGCGAACATGATCCGGATGAAACGTGAGGGCTACGTGCCCGATCGCGATCTCATCGTCGCGCTCACGTCGGATGAGGAAAACGGCGATCACAACGGCGTCGAGTGGCTGCTGGCGAACAAGCGGGAGCTGATCGACGCCGCGTACGCACTCAACGAAGGCGGCGGCGGCTTCCTCAAGAACGGCAAACCGTTCGTGCATAACGTGCAGGCGGCCGAGAAGGTCTACTACGATTTCACGTTCGAGGTGCGGAACAAGGGCGGGCACAGCTCCCGTCCGGTGAGGGACAACGCGATCTACCACCTGGCCGACGCGCTCGCGCGCCTCGAGCGGTACGACTTCCCCGTCATGCTCAACGAGGTGACGCGGGCGTACTTCGAGCGGCTGGGGCAGGTCGAGACGGGTCCGACGGCGGCCGACATGCGCGCGGTGGCGAAGGACCCGAAGGACACAGCGGCGGTGCGCCGCCTCTCGGCGCAGCCGGTCTACAACTCCATGCTGCGGACGACGTGCGTGGCGACACAGCTCGAGGGTGGCCACGCGCCTAACGCGTTGCCGCAGCTTGCGCGCGCAAACGTGAACTGCCGTGTACTGCCCGACCACGACATCAAGGACGTGCACGCGACGCTCGTCAGGCTCGCGGGAGATACTGCCGTGCACGTGTCGGCGGTACCCGAGCCGCGCGGCGGCCCGGCCTCTCCGTTGACCAATGAGGTGCTGGGCCCGATCGAACGCCTGACGAAGGAGATGTGGCCGGGCATCCCGGTCGTGCCGATCATGGGCACCGGAGCGACCGATGGACGGCCGCTTCGCCAGAAGGGAATTCCGACGTACGGCGTGTCGGGATTGTTCGGCGACATGGACGACTCGCGCGCGCACGGACGCGACGAACGGATGCTGGTCAAGTCGTTCTTCGACGGCCAGGAGTTCCTGTATCGGTTGGTGAAGGAGCTGTCGAGCCGGCGACCGGTTTCCTGATGGGCTGGCCGTGCGCTGTCGGGCCCGGTTCAGGGTTGACGCCACGGGCCAAGCCGTGCATCAAGGTCCTCATTCTTCGCGCGACGCCCGAGCTCCGCAAAGCCATTCCGGACTCTCTGGAAGGCTACCGCGTCGTTCTGGACGAGACCGGAACGGTCAGAGCGCAGGGCTCATCACGACGTTGATCGAGTCGCCGGCAAGGAAGCTGTCCAACTCTGGCTCTGAACGCAGGAAACGCCGCCTTCTCGAGTGAGTCGGCGGCTTTTTTTCGTTCTTACGGTGTCACCGGGCGCGGATTCGGTCGCGAGGTGACCCGCTGACGCTCCCGGTGGCAGGAATTTGACTCCGCCGCGGGATGATTGGAGCGACGAATTCAAGAAACAAACGCCAAGTCACGGACAGATGATTCTTTCGTGAGTTTCCAGCGATTTCGTCGCCGTATCATGCGCACCGTCGGCAGGACGCAAGTGCGACAGTTCCGGTTACCCAACCACGCTCAAGAGTGGGATCGCCGGTCGGTCCCGGAGGATAGAACCATGTTGTCCGACGCCACCTCATTCGGTCCGCGCCTGGCGGGGCATGAATGGCAGATGCTGCTCGATCGCTGGCAAAGACTACAGCCATACGCCGATCGGTTCGCGACGGCTTTCTTCGACACGCTCTTCGGCTGTGAGCCCGACTTCGCCCATCGGTTCGGTGGCGCAACGCTCGAGGCGCAGTTCCTCCGCTTCGCTCACCTGCTCACCGAGATCGTTTCGGTCGAGGACGATCGCGAGGAGCTGGACCATTGTGTCGAGCAGATCGTACAGCGCTACGCACGAGACGACTCGGCGACCGGGCAGTCCCGCGCTGTGAGGGCTGCGATCGGCGCGATGCTCCAGGAGGTTGCAAGCGTTGGACTGACCCCGCAAATGCGGGCCGACTGGCGGTCGGCCAACGCCGCGGTAAACGGCATGCTGCGCGGGACCACGTGGCAGGGGGCTCGGACCAACGGCGCGACGATTCTGCAAACAGCGTTGCGGGCAGAGCTTGCGGCCGACCGTCGCTCGCCATCGATCGACGAGTTCATGCAGTCTACGACGGACGCCGAAGCTGCTTAGCGCTCTCAACGCTGCTCTTGATCGTTCAGAGCAGCGCACATAGGATCGGCGGGGCGAAACCGGTTTCGCCCCGCCTTTTTCATGTGCTCAGGTCTCGAGCCCAGGAGATCCGTCGTGAAACGTGTGCTCAAGTGGATCGGCATCACTGTCGGCGCGCTCGTGATCGCCGCTTGCGTCGCGATCTACGGCGTGAGCGAGTATCGGCTGCGCCAAAGGTTCGACATCGCCGCCACGCCAATCACCGTACAGACCGACTCGGTCGCGATTGCCGCGGGGCGCCACATCCTCGAGACCCGTGGGTGCGAGGGATGTCACGGTCCTGCCTTGAGGGGCAAGGTGTTCTTCGATCAGCCGTGGCTCGCCCGGCTCATTGCGCCAAACGTCTCGAAGGCCATTCGCGGATACTCGGACGCCGAGCTCGCGCGGCTGCTTCGCCATGGCGTGCGCCCGAACGGGCGCGGCGTCGCGGTGATGCCTTCGTCGATGTTCTATCACCTCGACGACGAAGACCTCGGCGCACTCATCGGGTATCTCCGAACGCTTCCGGAGAAGGAGGGGGAACAGCTTCCTTCGAACTCGATGCGTTTGCTCGCGCGTATCGGCCTGGCGATAGGGCAGTACAAGGTCGAGCCCCGCATCACGCACGATGCGCCGAGAGCACCGAAGGGGCCTGACCCGGCGTCTCTCGGGCGATACATCGCCATGTCGTCGTGCACCGAGTGTCACGGTCAGCGGCTCCAGGGCAGCCCTCAGGGCGCGCCCGCCCTGAGCATCGTGGGCGGCTACACGCCGTCGGAGTTCGCGAAGCTCATGCGCGAGGGACTGCCGAAGGACGGGAAAGAGAGGGAGATGATGTCGCCCGTGGCGCGCAGTCGGTTCTCGCACTTCACGGACGAGGAAGTAAACGCGCTGTACGCATACCTGGCGGGGAAGGGGCCGGCAACGAACTGAATCGCGGGCGCACTTCTCACAGGCGTGCTACTGCCGCCCGGCCGGCTCCGGAGACGGCACGCGTCCTAGGGGCCAGTTCCCCGAATCCCGTAATGAACCATTCTTTACGGGTTCTTGCTGGGGGTCAGCGCCCCGGGTAGGATCGGCGTAATTGCGGTGCGGACATCCGTCCGCCGCATTTCCACCCCTTAGGAGAGCCTGCATGCGACTCGCCCCGCCGCTTGCGAGCGGCTTCCTCCTGGGTGTCGTGCTCTTTGCGCCGCGCGACGCCCAATCCCAGGCACCAGCATCCGCTGGCACATGGGCCCTCACCAACGCCCGCATCGAGACGGTCACGAAAGGCACGATCGAGAAAGGCACGATCGTCATCCGTGACGGGATCATCGAAGCGGTCGGCGCGAACGTCACCCCGCCGGGTGACGCGCGCGTCGTCGACCTGACGGGTCGCACCGTCTACCCGGGATTCATCGATCTCACGTCGTCCATGGGCATCCCCACCCCGCCGGCACCGCAGGGCGGGGGCGGTGGGGGCGGAGGCGGTGGCGGCGGCGGGCAGAATGCCGGCGCGCCGACACGGAACGTCGGACTCGAGCCGGGTCGCGTCATCGCGAACGAGGTGGCGCCCGCCGCGGCGGATATTCGCGCCTCCCGCGATGCCGGGATCACGACCGCGCTCGTCGCGCCATCGCGCGGCGCGTTCCGCGGCCTGTCCGCGCTCATCCCCATGCGCGACGACTCCTCGGCGCAGTACATCGTCAAGGCGCCCGTCGGGATGCACATGGGATTCCAGGGCGTGGCGGGCCGGTACCCGGCGACGCTGCTCGGCGTGATCGCCTACGAGCGGCAGCAGCTCTACGACGCGCAGCGTCACGGCCTGCTTCTGGATCGCTACAAGGCCGGCCAGCGCGGCGTCGCGCGTCCTTCGTACGACGCCAATCTCGACGCGCTCGTGCCGGTGGTGCGCGGACAGCTGCCCGCGTTCTTCGCGGCGAGCAACGAGAACGAGATTCGCCGGGCGATCGACATCGCGAAGGAGTTCGATCTGAAGCTGACGATCGTGGGCGCGACCGAAGCGTTCCGCGCTCTCGACGCGGTCAAGACCGCGCGGCCCCTCGTCGTGTCGGTGGATTTTCCGCAGGCGGTCGAGGTGACGGGATGGGCGTATCGAGGGGCCCAGCACCGTGAGCTCAACGACAGCGCGACGCGCGATGCGGCGGTGAAGAAGATCGTCGAAGCGAACGCGGCGACGCTGAAAAAGGCTGGCGTGAAGTTCGCGCTCGCGCCAGGCGCGCTCCGGCCTAACGATTTCATCGCGAACGTGCACAAGGCGATCGCGGCCGGACTCCCGCGCGAGGCGGCGGTCGAAGCGCTCACGATCCGCGCGGCGGAGATTGCCGGCGTCGGTGACCAGCTCGGAAGCATCGAGGCTGGCAAGATCGCCGACCTCGTCGTGGCGGACGGTCCGCCGCTCGGCGACAGCACGCGGATCCGCACGGTATTCGTCGATGGCGTCGACTACGATGTGATTCCCTCCGCGGCCGGGCGGACCGGCCAGCGTGCGGCAGGTGGCGGTCGTGGTGGTGCGGGCGGCGAGATGGCGCAGGTTGCGGGAACGTGGACGATGACGGTGAACGCGCCGCAGGGCGCGATGACGTCGACCATGACGTTGACGCAGACCGCGGACGCGATCGACGGAAACATCATCTCGGAGTTTGGTACGGCCGCGATCTCGGAGGGGCGCGTCAGTGGGCGAACCGTGACGTGGTCCGCGTCGTTCCAGATGGGCAATGAACGAACGACGGTGAATTTCGAGGCCGAGGTGGATGGGAATCGTATGACCGGGCGCGCTCGCGCTGGCGAAATGGGGACCATGACGTTCACGGCGGAGAAAAAACCATGAGACGGGGACTGGGGACTGGGGGCTGGGGACTCGGCGGCGCGCCGGAGGCGCGCGCCCGGGAGCAGGCGGGAGCCCGCCGAAGGCGGGCAGATGGGAACAGAAGCCCTCGATCGGGACGATCACGATCCCTCGCTTCGCTCGGGATGACAGCAGTGTTCGCCACCACGCTCTCGGCACAGCAGCCGGCAGCGCCGGCGCCTAACGCGCAGCAGCCGGCGCTCGATCTCACGGCCGTTTCGCTGCCGGTCCCGGCGGCAGGCAAGCTCGTCGCCATCACGAACGCGACGATCATGACGGCATCGAACGGCACGATCGAGAAGGGCACGATCGTCATCCGCGACGGCAAGATCGCGGCGGTCGGCGCCGACGTGCAGGTGCCGGCCGGGGCGAAGATCATCGACGGGACGGGCAAGTACGTCACACCCGGTATCATCGACGCCCACTCGCATTCGGCCGCGGAGGCAATCAACGAGGGGACGTTGTCGATCACGTCGATGGTGCGGATCGAGGACGTGCTGCGGCAGGACGGGATCAGCCTCTACCGCCAGCTCGCCGGCGGCACCACCACGCTCAACATTCTGCACGGCTCGGCGAACACGATCGGCGGACAGAACGCAGTCGTGAAGCTGCGGTATGGCCTGCCGGTGGACAGCCTGATGTTCGAGGGCGCCCCGCCGGGGATCAAGTTCGCGTTAGGCGAGAACGTGCGTCAGACGAACCGCACGCTGCAGCCGGGCCAGCAGGGGCGCTTTCCGCGCACGCGCATGGGCGTGGAGGACCTGCTCCGGGACGCCTTCACGCGCGCGCAGGAGTACCGCCGCGACTGGCAGCAGTACGACACGAAGAAGAAGGCGGCGAAGACGGCCGCGGAGCGGGAGGCGCTCATTCCACCCGCTCGCGATCTCGAGCTGGACGCGCTCGTGGAGGTGCTCGAGGGCAAGCGGCTCGTGCACTGTCACTCGTATCGAGCCGACGAGATCCTGATGATGCTGCGCGTGGCGAAGGACTTCGGCTTCCGCGTGGCGACATTCCAGCACGTGCTCGAGGGCTACAAGATCGCCGACGAGCTGGCAAAGGCCGGCAGCGGCGCGAGCACGTTCGCCGACGAATGGGCGTACAAGATGGAAGCGTGGGACGCGATCCCCTACAATGCGGCGCTCATGGCCGAGCGCGGCGTGGTGGTGACGATCAACTCGGACTCGGACGAGCGCGCGCGACGCCTGTATCAGGAGGCGGCCAAAGCCATGCACTATGGCGGCGCATCAGAGCAGGAGGCGCTCAAGATGATCACGCTCAACGCCGCGAAGCAGCTGGGCATCGACAAGCGCGTGGGGTCGATCGACGTCGGGAAGGATGCGGACCTCGCGATCTTCACGGCGCATCCGTTCGCGCCTAACGCGCGAGTGGACATGACCCTCATCGACGGCCGGGTGTTCTTCGACCGATCGACGTCGCCCACGCTCGAGCAGTTGATCGAGCAGATGAAGCAGCGCCGGCCACGGGTCGCATCGGAGGATCAATGAGACACTCTTGGGCTGCTCGCTGGTTGCCGACGGCTGCGGGCTTCCTTCGTCGCTGGCGCTCCTCAGGACAGGCCTGCCGCTTGCTTCTGGCTGCTGCTATTAGCGCCGGGGCCGTCACGTCAGGGCTCGGCGCGCAAGCGGCCGGCGGGACGTACGTCATCCGCGGAGGAACTGTCGTCCCGGTCGTTGGCGCGCGGATACCTAACGGGACCGTCGTCATCTCGCAGGGGAAGATCCAGGCGGTCGGGGCGAACGTGCAGGCGCCGCAGGGTGCGACGGTCGTCGACGCGACCGGGCTGTACGTCTACCCTGGCATGATCGACAGCGGCACCGAGCTCGGGCTCACTGAGATCGGATCTGTTCCAGGTTCGACCGACACGCGCGAGATCGGCGACTTCAACCCGCAGGACGTCGCGCTCACCGCGGTCAACGCCCACTCCGAGCTGATCCCGGTCACGCGCGTGAACGGTGTGACCACCGTGGTCACGTCGGCGAGCGGTGCGCTCATGTCCGGAACCGCTGCGCTGATCGACCTCTGGGGCTGGACGCCCGACGAGATGGCGATCAAGCCTCGCGTGGCGCAAGTGATGTCGTATCCGTCGTCCGGCGGGGCCGGCGGTCGAGGCGGTGGCTTCGGCCAGCGACCGCAAGGCGATGCGTCGGAGACGGCGAGCCGGCAGGTGCGGGCGATGCGCGACTTCTTCGCCGACGCGCGGGCGTACGCCGCGGTGAAGGCCAAGCTCGCCGCGGGCGGGAGCGTGCCTAACGGTCCACGAGTGAACCAGGCGATGGAGTCGCTCGTCCCGGCGATCCGCGGCGAGATGCCCATCATCTTCGACGTGAACACGATCGATCAGATCCGCGGTGTCCTCACGCTCGCGGACTCGTTCAAGCTGAAGGTGATTCTTCGGGGAGCGCGCGACGCGTGGCGGCTGGCCGACACGCTGGCCGCGCGTGGTATTCCGGTCATCGTCGGCCCGACGACGCAGGCGCCGGGTTCCGACGACCCGTACGACGCGCTCTATGCGCAGCCGGGTGTGTTGGCGAAGGCTGGCGTGAAGATCGCGTTCCAGACGTCGGGCGCGTCGGACGTGCGCGACCTGCCGTACAACGCCGCGCTCGCGAGCGCGTACGGGCTCGACATGGACGAGGCGATGAAGGCGCTGACCATCAACCCCGCGCAGATCTTCGGCGTGGCGGACAGGTACGGAAGCCTCGAGCCCGGCAAAGTCGCGAACGTGATGGTGACGACGGGCAATCCGCTCGACGTGCGGAGCAACGTGAAATACCTGTTCATCCGAGGCGAGCAGGTATCGTTGACCGACAGGCACACGAAACTGTACGAGCAGTTCAAAGCCAGGCCGAAACCGTAGGTTGAATGCCGCTGGTAATTGGCCCTCGGATTCTCTCGAGAGAATCCGAGGACCGAAGGGGTCAGAGTCGTTTAATTCGAGATCCCGGTAGGCCGAGGTCCCGCCATTCAAACGACTCTGACGCCTTTGATCTCCAATACCACTAACCAGCTCCAGTAACCTGTTACCTGCCTTGGTTTCCGTTGAGGAAGCCGTCTATTTCCTCAGCCCGAGCCTCTGCGTCCTCCTCTCCGAGCTCGATGAGCCTGCCGAGGTAGTTCTCCTGAAACATGAGGAGGCTCAGGATGTCCGGGCTCGCCGTCTCGCGGGTGCCGAGGCCTCGCGTCAGGAAGCGGAAGAACCCGGGGAGCAGCGCTTCGTACTCGCGCGACAGCTTGCCCAGGTCTCGCGACGGACGCAGCACGAGGATGTTCACCACACGCATCCCTGAGCGCTGCTCCGGCGGCAGTTTCCGCAGCACGAAGTTCATCCGCTCGAGACGCACCACGTCCTGGTCGATCAGATCCAGGAAGATCGCGTTGTACAGGATGCTCAGCACCTGCGCCGGTGGCGGGTAGCCGCGAATGAGCGGGCGGTTCGCCTCGGCCTGCGAGCGGTCGTAGCGCGTCGAGATCGCGAGGATCTTGTGGGCGCCCAGGTGCAGCGCCGGTGACAGTGGTGCCGTTAGGCGGATGCCGCCGTCGCCGTGCCACGAGTCTTCGATCTTGACCGCCGGAAAGAAAAACGGCAGCGCCGACGACCCCATCACGTGTTCGACCGTCAGCCGCGTCGAGACGGCGCGCCGCTTCGGACGCTCCCATTCCTCGATGTTGCGGCCTTGCATCCAGACGATCGACTGTCCCGTAGCGTAGTCGGTCGTGCTGAGCGCGACGGCCCGGAGCGAGCCGCGCGCGATGTTCTGCTCGATCCCCGTGAGGGCGCCGCCATCCTGTGGCCCGAGCGCGCGCGTCAGGAACGTGCGGAGCGGCGACGTGTCCACCAGCCCCCGCGTCTGCGTTTCCACGACCGTTCCGCCGGACACGAGGCGTGTACCCCAGCGGAGGAAGTTCCCCATCAGCGCGGGCGCGTCGACGCGGAAGACCTGTTCGGGGCTCAGGGATCGCCAGAGCCGCTCGAGCGATGTCACCGCGGCCAAGAATGTCCCGGTGTGCTGCGCCAGGTGCGCAACGTTCACCGCGCCGGCGGACACGCCAGTCAGAATCGGGAGGCGGAGATCGGGATACCGGCGCGCGAGGTGTCGCAGGAGGCCAACCTGATAGGCGCCGCGCGCTCCGCCGCCACCCATGACCAGCGCGATCTCGCCGAGGTCGGGCGAGGACGCTGGCGTCGATTCACCGGGGACGTTCGTAGAGGCGGGGGGCCGGTCGGCGGAGGAGTCGCCCATGGGGGCGAAAACCTTCCCTTCCGCGGCTTCTCACGCAAGCCAACCGTCGCGCCGGCAAGCCCGGTCAGGACCGATTCCACGGCAATTCATCGCCGTATGAACTGATGACCGAGTACCAAGGACCCTTTCCACTTACCACCAATCACTCACGACCCGCCAGACATCACGACGATGCGGTCGTGCTAAGAACGAACGGCAACCACGAACGCTGACGACGCTGATCTGTCGAACGCTGTGGCCGCTGAATCGTTCTCAGGCGCGAGCTACTCGACCGGTGCGTCAACTCCAATCACATGAACGATTGATGTTTGTTGGTTCTTTGGGTTTCCCGAATAGCACCCTCAGCGTGTTCAGCGCCGCTCGCGTCTGTGGCCTCAGCGTTCGTGGTTGCCGTTTGTTCGTGGTTGCCGTTTGTTCGTGGTTGCCGTTTGTTCGTGGTTGCCGGTCGAACTCGCCGTCTAAGTGAGCCTCGTTCCGCCTAGTCGGCGCGTAAGGCGACAATAGGGTCGATCCTCGAC
>JBKOYV010000225.1:0-11815 GCA_046725585.1 Gemmatimonadota bacterium
GTGCTGGATGTGAACGAGCTACTCTACGCGCGGACGCCAGGCGTCTCGATGACGAAAGGGTCGGGCACGAGCGGGTCGAATACGAGAATCGACATCCGTGGTCAAGCGTCGATCTCGCTCAGCAACTACCCGCTCGTGTTCATTGACGGCGTTCGCATCGTCGCTGGACCGCGCAGCGTCGTATCGGCGCCCGGCGGTACGACGGCTGGCGCTGGCGGTCAGCAGTTCAGCGCGCTCAACGATCTCAACCCTGACGATATCGAGAGCATCGAGATCGTGAAGGGCCCTGCCGCTTCGACGTTGTACGGGTCCGATGCGTCCGCTGGCGTCATCCAGATTCTCACCAAGAAGGGACGCCTTGGCACGAGCCGCTTCACGCAGACGATCACCACCGAGTACGACCGGATCGAGCCGAACTTCACGCCGCTCGCCGCCTACGGTGCGTGCACGGCCGCGCTCGTGGCAGCGAACAGCCCAAACCCGCTCTGTCGCGGGCAGACCGCGGGGACGGTCGTCTCCGACAACGTGCTCGTTCGCAACGACGTGTTCGACAACGGGCTGGCCGCGTCGCTTCAGTACACGGCGCAGGGCGGTACCGAGAACTTCGGGTTCTACGGATCGTTCGGCACCGACTACGAGCGCGGCACGACCCCCAGCAGCTACCTCAAGCATCGGAGCGGTCGCGTGAACGCGACGTGGTCCGCGACGCCGCAGCTCCGGCTCGAGGTGAGCGCGCCCTTCGCCCACAACGAAGACCGGCTTCCGCAGGGCGACCAGTCGAGCCTCGGCTTCCTCCTCGCAGGCATCTTCGGTTCGCCACTCACCGTCACCGAGGGAGCCGACGGGAAGCTCGCCGGAGGCATGTTCAACAACAACGTGACGGTCGACGCGATTGGTGCGATCAACACCACGAACCTGACGCTGCGCTCGACGCCGTCGGTCCAGGCGAGGTACGTCCCGTTCGAGGGATTCACCAACCGGCTGACGCTCGGCGCCGACCTCGTTCGGACGAACGCGTCGCAGTTCTACCCCAAGAACGACAAGAACTGGTACAGCGCGATCGCCAACACCGGCTCGCTCGCCGTCGTCGAGCAGTACACTTCGATCTACACCGTCGACTACCTCGGAAACCTCCACCGGAAGTTCGGCCGCGACGGCTGGATCTCGTCCGACCTGTCGTTCGGGAGCCAGTGGATCAACACGTCCAGCTCGTCCGTCGGAGCCACGGGACAGGGACTCGTGGCGAACTCCAACAATCTGGTGTCGGCCGCGACCACGACCACGGCGAGCCAGGGCCTCGGGCAGCAGATCTCGTTCGGGTTCTTCGCGCAGGAACAGCTCGGGTTCAAGGACAGGCTGTTCATCCAGCTCGGCGGGCGGGCCGACCGCAACTCCGCGTTCGACAAGACTGTGGGGACGTTCTTCCTGCCGAAGGCCGGCGTCTCGTACGTAGTGTCGGACGAATCCTTCTGGCGGGGACTCTCGGACGCGGTCCCCACGCTCCGCCTGCGCGCCGCGTACGGCGCCACCGGCCGCTCACCCGGCGGCACCGTGGCGCTGCAGACCTACACGAGGGCGCCGTACATCACTGACGCCGGGGTCGTGCAGCCGGGCGTCACTCCCGGCAGTCCTGGCAATCCCGATCTCAAACCGGAGCGCGGCACGGAGTTCGAGGCAGGCTTCGATGCCGGCTTCCTCCGGGGTCGCGTAGGACTCGAGGTCACGTACTTCGACAAGCGCACGAAGGATCTCCTCCTCCCGCTCCCGCTCGCGCCGTCGTCCGGCTTCGCCTCGAATCCGTCCGTTAACATCGGCGAAGTGACGAACAAGGGGTTGGAAATCGGACTGCGGGCGACGCCGGTCAGCCTGCGCAATGTCAGTTGGGACGCCAACCTCAACGTCAACACGCTGAAGAACGAGATCGTCAGCATGGGCGACGTCACGCCGTTCATCAGCAACAACCAGTGCTTCAAGCCCGGCGTCGAGGTGGCGGCGTGGTGTGTCCCGCAGGTGCTGAGCGTCGACACGGTCGCGGGTCGGGCGACGGTATCCGACACGGCGCAGTTCGTCGGCGGCAATTTGCCCAAGTACGGCGGAAGCTTCAGCACGACGCTGACGCTGTTCCGTAGGCTGCGCCTCTACGCGCTCGTCGATGGAAAGTTTGACTACAACGTCTACAACCTCACGAAAGATTTCCGCGATCGATCGGTGCTGAACTCCGCCGAGGTTCGGCTGCCAGCGGACCAGGGTGGATACAACGCGTACGAGCGATTGCGTCACCTGGGTCCCTTCAGAGCCGCGACCAGCGGAGCGACGGTCGGCAACACCCTGGTGAGAGGGCCCTACATCGAGGAGGGCGATTACGTGCGCTTCCGCGAGCTGTCGGCTACGTTCACGCTCCCGGAGACTCTCACGCGAGCCGCGCGCCTCGGGGCCGCCTCGATCTCGGTCGGTGGGAGAAATCTTGCACTCTGGACGAAGTACAGCGGATGGGATCCGGAGGTGCTGGGAACAGTGGACAACACGACACCATTCCTCGGCGATGTGTTCACGCTGCCGCAATCACGCCGGGCATTCGCCCGCCTCAACGTTCAGTTCTGAGGAGGACGACTCACATGACAAATCCAACTCCGTCGGGACGGATGACGATGGCCGCGGCTTCGCTGGTCGTCGCGCTGACGGGATGTTCGATGGACGTGGAATACCCGTCGGTCATCGATGCCTCTCAGTTCGATCCGACGCAGGATGCCGCAACGCTGTCACTGTCGGCGCAGTCCAACCTGTACCGCGCAATTCATGCGTTGGTGCCCGCCAGCGCGTACTGGTCGCAAGAGGCGTGGGTCGGGGCCGTGCGGCAGGAGACGAACGACATCGGGCGCCGAATCGCAACGGCCGGCAACCCCGACATCAACTCCACGATGTGGTCGCCGCTGCAGCGAGCGATCGCCACGAACGAACAGACGATCGAGATCCTCGCGGATGGGCCTAACGCGGCATCCGATGTCAACCTCGCCCGAGCGTACATGAACTCCGGCTTCGCGCTGGTGTTGCTTGCCGAGCACTTCTGCGAGGGCGCTTTCCTGGTTGGAGCGCCGCTGACGCCGGCCCAGGTGTTCGACACGGCGGCGGCCCGATTCGCGAAAGCGGTCACGATTGGCGCGGCCGCGGCCGCCGCGGGAGCCGCGGAAGGGACCAAGGTAGTCAACGCGTCGAACGTCGGACTCGCGCGCGCGCTCCTGGGCAAGAAGGACTACGGACCGGCCGCCACCGCCGCGGCGTTGGTACCGGCCGCATTCGTGTATAACGTCGTCACCATCGATGACCCCAGCAATCGCGCGTTAGGCAACGGGGTCTTCGGCACCGACCAGACCGCGATCGTGCTCGTACCGGACGCGTACCGCGCACTGAACGATCCGCGCGTCCTGTGGCGCGATGCCGGACGGAACGCGCAGGACACGCAGTTCCGCTATTACCAGAACCTCAAGTACCCGGGCTGGGCGACGCCCATCCGCATCGCCTCCGGTCTCGAGGCGAGCTATATCGTCGCGGAAGCGAAGCTGCAGACGGGCGACGAGGCTCCTGCTCTGACGCTCATCGCCGCGAGACGCATCGCCGGAGGCCAGGCACCGTTCACCGGGACTGGTACCGCCGCGATCTTGGCCGAGCTCATGAATCAGCGCGCACGCGACTTCTGGCTCGAGGCGAAGCACACTGGAGACCTCAATCGAAATCCTGCGGCGACGCCGTTCGTGGGCGCGGCGGGCAGCCCATTCTATAAGCCGGCGCAGGGTAACTTCGGAGCGGCCACCTGTCTTCCGGTTCCGCTCGCGGAAGTGAACGCCAACCCGAATTTCCCGAAGTCTTGAGGGCGTCATCACGGCGGCAAGACAGCACCGAGTGCCGTTTTCCCGCCCCGAGAACGGAGTCAGCATGGACACCCGAGACAAAGATCTGCGCTTCCTGAAGCGTTATGCCTACGCCTCGACGACGCTGATCGTGCTGATGGCAGCGAGCGCCTTCGTTAGGCAGCCACAGAAGCAGAAGTTCGGTGAGATCGACGTCGAGCGCATCAACATCGTCGAGCCCGACGGCAAGTTGCGCATGGTCATTGCCAATCGGCCGCGCTCCATCGGACCGATCTACAAGGGCAAACCGTTCGGCTACGCAGGCGGCAACCGGCCCGGGATCATCTTCTTCAACGACGAGGGCACCGAGAACGGCGGCCTGACGTTGACCGGTAGCCGCAACCCGGACGGGACGTACCGGGCGAGCACGCACATGTCGTTCGATCAGTTCGACCAGGACCAGATCGTCGTGCTCAACTACTCGGACCAGAACGGCGTTCGCCAAGCGGGGCTGACGTTCAGCGACCGGATCGATCGGCCGATCATCGAGTTCGCGAACGAGCTGGATTCCATCCAGAAGCTTCCCGACGGGCCGGCGAAGACCGCAGCGATGCAGCAGCTTCGTCAGCCGATCCGCAACGGCGTCGTGCAGGCCGCGCCGCGCGTGTTCATCGGCCGCGATCGCGCCAAGGCGTCGGCGCTCCGGCTGTTCGACCCCATGGGGCGTCCCCGGGTCGTGCTGCAGGTCGACTCGCTAGGCGTCCCCAGGCTCGAATTCCTGAATGACTCGGGCCGAGTCGTGAGTCGGCTTCCGCAGGGGCAGTAAACACGTGCGGGTGGCCCGAGCCGTCAGTGTCGCCGCGGTCGTGGCGGTCGCCGCTCACGTGCCGTCTCTCGCCGAGGCACAGCGCTACCCGCTGCTCGACTCCACCGCGGTCGCCATGCTGAGCGGCGAGATCTCGGGCGACGCGGCGTACGATCACATCCGCGTCCTGACGAGCTATCACCGCCCGCAGGGCTCGGATACGTTAGGCGTGGCGGCTCGGTACGTCGAGCGGACGGCCAGGCAGCTCGGCCTTCAACAGGTGCGCTACATCGAGCTGCCGTCGTTGCGACAGACGTGGAACCCCGGCAACTCCGACCTCTGGATCTTGGGCGCGCAGCCCGAGCGCATCGCGAGCGCGATTCAGAACCGCATTCACCTCGCCGACCGCAGCCGCCCTGCCGACGTCACGGCGGAGCTGATCGACATCGGCCCGGGGGGCGACAGTGTGTATCGCGTGAAGGACGTCGCGGGCAAGATCGTCCTGACCACGAGCGACCTCAACGGCGTGATGGCCGACGCCGTCCAGCGACGCGGCGCTTTAGGTGTAATCTGGTATCCCGATCCCTACACCCCGTCGCGCGGCTTCCTGAGCTTCGGCGTCGACCAGCCCGACCAGGTCCCGTGGCTCACGCTGTCGACGCGTCGCATCGACGGCAAGGACATCACGTTCGCGTTCATCCTGTCGCTGCGGGAAGGTGTGGCCCTGCGCAATCGCCTCGCGTCGTCGAGCACCCCTCTCCGGGTGAGAGCGGTCGTTCGTTCCGAGCTCGGCTCTCGCGAGCACGCGCAGCCGTGGATGCCACTCGTGGAGGCATTCATTCCAGGCACCGACCCGGCGTCCGGACAGGACGTCGTCCTCAGCGCACACTTGCAGGAGGAGCAGCACTCGGCGAACGACGACGCCAGCGGCTGCGCGAGCCTCCTCGAGATCGGGCGCGCCCTCGCGAAGCTCATTGCCGACGGGGCCCTGCCGCGGCCCAAGCGTAACATCCGCTTCTGGTGGACTACCGAGAATGACGCCGAGCGTCAGTACTTCGCGGCGAATCCGCGCGCCCTCGACACGATCTGGGTGAACATCAACCAGGACATGGTCGGCGCCGATCAGGCGATTGGCGTCATGCGCACCCAGGACGTCACGCGCCTTCCGGCCTCGCGCTTCCATTTCCTGAACGACGTCATGGAAGCGTCCGTCGACTACATGGTCGCCGCGAACAGCTCGAACATCACACAGTTCCGGAATGGGTACGGACTCTATCCAAAGCCGCACCTGGCGCATAACGGGAGCCGCCAACGGTTCAACGCCCAGGCCGTATGGTACTTTGGCGATTCGGACCATCAGTCGTTCCTCGACGCCGGCGTCCCTGCGCTCACCTTCACGAACAACCCCGACCCGTACATTCACTCGAACCTGGACGACCTGTTCCAGATCGACCGCACGCAGCTTGGTCGCAATGCACTGACGGCGGCGCTCATCGCGTACACCATGGCGGGCGCGGACGCTCGCTCGTTCAGTCAGCTCGCGGCCGAGGTCGTCGGGCGAGGGCAGGAACGTCTTGGCGGGAGCGTCCGGATTGCCTTGCAACTCCTGGCGACGGCTGCCGATCGGGCAGGCGCGTACGCAGCGGCCATGGACCAGGTTCACTATGGCGCCGAGCGAGAACGGCGCGCGCTCCGATCGCTCGGTCAGATCGCGCCGGCAGTTCAGCCTAACGTGGCAACGCTGGTAGCGGAGCTCGATCGCCGCGAAGCCCAGGCGGTTCGCGACGTGAACGCTGCGTGGACGAGAGGCGGTGGCGGGCCGTTGCCGCCTCGTCCTCCGTTGACTGCTGCTGAAAGCGAGCTGGCGAGCCTGCGCCCTTCGCGCTCCGCCACGCCTCGCGAGTGGCTCGCCCAATACGATCGCATCGACTGGGGCAGCTCGCTCAACGGGTACATCGGCCGCGAGGTCCTCCAGGCCATTGACGGTACTCGCAGCGGTCTCGACATCTACCGCCTCGTCGCCGCGGAAGCGCGCGAGGGTGGCGAGCAGTACTATGGCGTCGTTAGGCCCGACGCAGTCCTTGCACTTTTGAAGAATGTCGAGTCACTCGGACTCGTGAAACGATGACGTCATCCTGAGCGGGGGTACCGCGAAGCGGGCGGGATAAGGATCCTCAGACTCCCGAGATGTAGTCATCCCGAGCCGTCAGGCGAGGGATCCTCAGGTGCCCGGTAGAGGGCTCTCGGTCGGGACGATGAAGATCCCTCGCTTCGCTCGGGATGACAGATAAATGGAGAACCCCTTTGCGATCTGATTCGCTTTCCCGCCGCGCAGCCTCGCTGGCCACGACCCTCCCCGCGGCTGCCCCGGCATCGAACCTCGCCTTCGACTCCGGCCACGCTGCGAACGCGGTGCTGCCGGACCTCACGCGGGAGGCCGAGCGTGCGCTGACCACCTACCGGGCCGAGACGCTGCAGTACGCGCCACGACCCGGTCTCCCGGAGCTCCGCGCGCGAATCGTCGAGATGGCGGAAGCCGACGGCATCGCCGCATCGCGAGAGAACGTGCTCGTCACGAACGGCGCCAAGCACGCCATCGACCTCATCTGCCGAGTGCTGCTCGATGAGGGCGATGCGATCGTCGTCACCCGGCCTACGTACTTCACGGCGATTCCCATCTTCAGGAGCTTCGGCGTGCAGTTCATCGAGGTCGGCCAGGACCGGGACGGCCTCGACGTAGCCGAGCTCACCACCGTCCTCTCCATCCGGGAGCGCGAAGGGCGGCGGCCGCCGAAGTTCATCTACAACGTTCCGGATTTCCACAACCCCACGAGCGTGACGATGTCGCTGGACCGCCGCAAAGCGCTCATACAGCTCGCATCGGAGCGCGGCATTCACATCATCGAAGACAGTCCATACCGCAAGGTACGGTTCAGTGGGACAAGCATCCCGTCACTCAAGGCGCTCGATTCCGACGATACGGTGTTCTACGTCGGCACGTTCTCGAAGCTCATGGCCCCGGGCCTCCGGGTTGGCTGGACGATCGCCGCGCCCGAGATGATCGCGCGCATGATCCAGCTCAAGTCCGACGGCGGATCGTGCCCGCTCACGCAGCGCGTCATCACCGAGTTCCTCGCTGCCGGCCGACTTCCGACGCACATCGAGCGGGTGCAAACGGCTTATCGGCAAAACCGGGACGCGATGGTCGCCGCCCTCAAACGCGAGCTGCCTGACGCGATGTTCACGCTCCCGGAGGGGGGTTACTACGTGTGGTTGACGCTCCCGGAAGATGTGGACGGCGACCGGCTCGCCAGGTTGGCGATCGAGTGCGGCGTCACCGTGCTGCCGGGCAGCAAGTTCTTCGCGAACCGCGATGTGGCGTACCCGAAGAACCACCTTCGTATTGCCTACAGCCATGCGACGCCTGCTGAAGTGAGCGATGGGATTGGTCGTCTTGGCACGGCGTACCGTACCATGACCGCCGACAACAGGCCCGCCAGGGTCGGCTGACCGAGCGCGTACGATGAGGGCTACGATACGAGTTCGGGGCATTGCCGCCGAGTGTGGTCAGCGGTCTCAGGGCTTCGTCACCATCGGCGAATCAGCGTCGGGCCCGATCCAGTTTCCGGTCGTAATTGTGAACGGGGCGGACGATGGCGCCACGCTCTGCCTTACCTCGGGCGTGCACGCGACCGAGTACGCGCCGATCGACGCCGTCATGCGTACCGTCCAGTCGGTCGATGCGGCGACGCTGCGTGGTGCGCTGGTCGCGGTTCCGGTCGTGAACATGCGGATGTTCGACAGCCGCACGGGATTCGTCTCGCCGTTCGACGGCCTCAACCTCAACAAGGTGGCGCCCGGCCGGGTCGACGGGTCGATCTCCGAGATCCTCGCGAAGGTCCTGCTCGATGAGGTCATCGGCGCGGCCACTCACCACATCGACTTGCATGCCGGCGACCTCGGTGAGATGCTGCTCCCGTTCGCCGGCTACGCGCTGACCGGTAACCGCGAGCTCGACGAGCAGGGCGAGGCACTGGCGCGGCTCTATTCTCCGAAGCTGATTTCGCTCGCGGACTCCAGCGGCAAGATTCCGCCATTCACCGACGGCATCTGCTACGCCGCAACCCGGCGCGGCGTCGTGTCGATCTTCGCGGAATCCGGCGGAAACGGAACGCTGGAGGAGGCCGATGTCCGCGTTCACATCGACGGCGTGACGAACGTCATGCGGTACCTTCGCATGATCGACGGCGCCCCATCGGTCGTGGGACCGCGTGTGAGCGCGCGTGATCGGAAGGTGGTCCGTGCGACTCGTGCGGGCTTGCTGCGGCTGCGTGTGAAGGTCGGCGACGAGCTCAAAAGCGGTCAGGAAGTGGCGGAAGTGTGCAACGTGTTCGGTGAGGTCGTCGAGACCGTGCGATCGAGCGGCGATGGCATTGCCGGTCTCGTATGGGCGCACAAGATGGTGAACACCGGCGATCCGATCGTACGGTACTGGATCGTCTGATCGTTAGGCGGAGGACGAAAGCTCGGGTGTCCAACCTGCGTGACATGAACGGCGAACCAGTGCATGCCGCGAGCCCGGAAACGGTGCGGCTGCTCGACGACGCCGTTACGCGGTACGCGCGAGCGCGCATGGACACCCGCGACCGACTCGCCACGGTGCTGGAAAGCGACCCGACATGTGCGATGGCGCGTACGCTCGACGGCTACCTGTACATGCTGTCGAGCAAACGCGACGGGATGGCGCGCGCGCGCGAGGCCCTGGATCGCGTGGGCGGCTCCGCCGCCGGTCGCACGGCACTCCCGCGGCGTGAAACGCTGCACGCAGCCGCGCTCGATGCCTGGTCGAGCGGCGACATGCGGCGAGCAGCCGACGTGTGGGACACGTTGCTCGACGAATACCCTCGCGACCTCATCGCGCTCAAGGTATCCCAGTTCGTCTTATCCTACCTCGGCGAGAGCGAGCGCATGCGCGATCGCGTCGCTCGGGTGCTTCCAGCGTGGACCAGCGACCATCCGGGATTCGGTTTCACGCTCGGCTGCTACGCGTACGCGCTCGAAGAATCGGGCGACTACGCCCAAGCAGAGGAAGTCGGACGGCGCGCCGTCGACCTCGATCGCGGCGACATCTGGGCCGCGCACGCTGTGGCGCACGTCGCCGAGATGGAAGGACGCCTCGACGATGGCATCGCGTGGATTGCGTCGCTGTCCAATGAGTGGCGCGACTGCAGCAACTTCGCGCTTCACCTCAAGTGGCACGAGAGCCTGTATCATCTGGAGCTCGAGCAGCACGACCGCGTGCTCGGGTTGTACGACCGCGATGTGCGCGCGGAGTCGACCGATGAGTATCTCGACATCGCGAACGCCGTGTCGCTCTTGTGGCGGCTCGAACAGGCCGGCGTTGACGTCGGCACGCGTTGGAGCGAGCTCGCGGCGCGCGCCCGGACGCACTTCGACGATCACGCGCTCGTGTTCGTGGACATGCACTACCTCATGGCCCTCGCCGCCGTCGGCGATTCGACAGCCGCGCAAGAGTTCATGCGCTCGTGCGAGCGGTTCGCGTCGAGTGGGCAGGGGACGGAGGCCGACGTCATGGCCGATGTGGGTCTGCCGCTCGCGCGTGCGGTCGTGGCGCACCGGCGTGGTGCGTATGGCGAGGTCGTTGACCACCTGTACCCCGTTAGGCACCGAATTCGGCGTGTCGGGGCGAGCCACGCCCAGCGCGATTTGTTCCATCAGCTGTTGATCGATGCCGCCTGCCGCGCCCAGCGCAACGACGAAGCCCGCGAGCTGCTCGCGGAGCGGTTGGCGTGGCGACCGAACAACCGATGGGGCGTTCGCCAGCAGCGCACCATCCGCGCGGCCAACGCTGCCACGTCCCGGTGACTAAGCCTCCGCCTAACGGCGACCGCCCGTTCCACCGCGACACGCTGCTCACGCACGTCGGCGGTACGCCATCCGACCGGCACGGAGCGGTAAATCCGCCAGTGTATCGCGCGTCGACGATCCTGTTCCCCACCGTCGCGGAGTGGGAGGCGTCGCGGGTTCACGCGAATCGCTTCAACCTCATCCGGTACGGCCAGCTCGGCACACCGACGACGTTCGCGCTCGAGGAAGCGATCGCATCGCTCGAGGGTGGCTACCGCGCGATGCTGCTGCCATCCGGGCTGGCTGCGGCAACGACGGCACTCCTTGCGTTGCTCAAGAGCGGCGACCACCTGCTCATGACCGACTCGGCCTACCAGCCGACTCGGCATTTCTGCAAGGCGCACCTCGCGCGCTACGGCATCTCGACGACGTTCTACGATCCGTGTATCGGGGCGGGGATCGAGTCGCTCATGCGCCCGGAAACGCGCGTCGTTTTTCTCGAGTCCCCTGGGTCGATCACGTTCGACGTGCAGGACCTGCCAGCGATCGCCGAGGTGGCACACGCCCGCGGCGCCCTGGTCGCGATCGACAACACCTGGGCCACGCCCTATTTCCTTCCGGCGATGCAGCTGGGCGCCGACGTCTCGATCATCGCGGCCACGAAATACATTGGCGGTCACGCCGACGTCATGCTCGGCACCATCACCACGACCGAGCCGTTGTACGAGACGGTGCGGTCGATGGTCGCGGAGCTCGGCTACTGTGTGAGCCCGGACGATGCGTTCCTCGCGCTGCGCGGGCTGCGCACGTTAGGCCTGCGGCTCGAGCGACACCGGACGAGCGCGTTGCAGGTTGCGCGGTGGCTCCAGACACGGCCCGAGGTGAAGCAGGTGTTACATCCGGCGCTCCCGAGCGATCCGGGCCATGCCATCTGGAAGCGCGATTTTACGGGCGCGAGCGGGTTGTTCGGCGTCGTGCTGCATCCCGTGCCGAAGGCGGCGGTCGACGCGATGCTCAACTCGCTCCGCCTGTTCGGCATGGGCGCGAGCTTCGGCGGGTTCGAGAGCCTCGCGATCCCTATGGACTCGACACGCCTGCGTCATCTGATAGGCTCCTCCGACTACAAGTTCATCCGTGTTCACGTTGGCCTCGAGGACCCGGCTGACCTCATCGCCGATCTCGAGCAAGGCTTCGAGCACCTGAAGGCGGCCACCGTGGAGGCTCGGTGATGGCGTTCGATTGCTTCGTTGGGGGTCAGACTCCGTACGTACCGTACGAACGCGACGCGTTCGTACGG
>JBKOYV010000274.1:0-38486 GCA_046725585.1 Gemmatimonadota bacterium
GGACGCGTACGGCGACCCGGGCGAGAACTATCGGCTGTCGATGGAGACCCGGCTCGATCGTATGCCGCGCATCACGGTCGCGGATGTGATGTCGAAGGTCGCGGTGTGGCGGGACCGGTACGCAGATCGAAAGGGCGGGAGATGATCTCACCGAACCGGTACTCGACGCCAACGCCGGCCATGAGGCGAACCATCAGCCCTAACGCGAGCCCCATCACCGCGAAGTAGTCACCGTCGATCCTGGTGACGATCGTCGCGCCAAAGCCCTGGATCCCGTACGCGCCGGCCTTGTCCATTGGCTCTCGGGTCGCGATGTACCGCGCAATGTCCGCATCGGACAGCTCACGAAAGGTCACGTCCACCGATTCCACGTCCGACGCGACGGCGCCATCGCGGGCGACCGCAACCGCGGTGAACACGACGTGCTGACGCGCGGAGAGCCGGCGCAGCATGCTGGCCGCCTCGGCCTCATCGCGCGGCTTGCCGAGAATATCGCCGTCCACGACCACGATGGTGTCGGCAGCAACGACGACCGCGTTAGGCTCCCGCGCGGCGACCACGCTCGCCTTCCCTCGCGCCAGGCGCTCTGCGTGAGGGCGCGGTTCTTCCTCGGCGAACGGGGTCTCGTCGATGTCCGCCGGCGACACGGCGTGCGGGATGCCGATGAGCGTCAACAGCTCGCGCCGCCTCGGGGACGATGACGCCAGCACGACACGAGGCGTCATCGCTCGAGCCACAGCGTCACGGGTCCGTCGTTGACCAGCTCCACATCCATCATCGCGCCGAACTCTCCGGTTTCCACGTGAAATCCAGCGTCGCGAAGGCGCTGGATGAAACGCTCGTACAGCGGGATGGCGACTTCCGGTCGGGCGGCGTCGATGAAGCTTGGCCGCCGCCCCTTGCGCGCGTCACCGTATAGGGTGAACTGCGAGACCACGAGCAGCGCTCCCCCAACGTCCGCGAGCGCGAGGTTCATCTTGTCTTGTGCATCGGCGAAGAGTCGCAGGCCGGCTACCTTTTCCGTCATCCAGTCCACGTGCTCATCCGTGTCGGCGCCGGTAAACCCGACGAGCAGGACGTATCCTCGTCCAATTCGGCCGGTTGAGCGGGGGTCCGCACCGGCCGTGCGCGTGCGAACTTCGCCGCGACTGACTCGTTGAAGCAACACTCGCATGCGACAATGTGTCCCGGTTCGGCGTGGTGCTGTCCATTCGCGTACGCGATTGGCGTCCCGCCTCGACGATGGACGACGGCCCGAATACTGCCCTGGACCACGGCGACTCGCCATGTCCGCGAGGTTGGTGCACTTTCATATTCGCTTCTGGCAGGACGAGAGCCGCGAACCCCTATGGCGCACGCCGGCGAGTTGGTTGATGCGAAAATCGACCCTGGCGCGGTGAGCGACACGGACCAGTTGTCCGACTCCAGCGCTGGCGATTCCCTGCGCGCCATCTCGGCCACTACGGTGGAAACGAGAGGATCGAGCGCGTCCCTGCTCTCGTCCGGCGAGCTGGCGCGGCTGATCGTCCGCGGCGGCGCATGGTCGCTGTTCATTTCGGTGGCCGGTGCCGCGCTCTCGCTCGGCGTTCATCTCACGCTCGCTCGGATACTGGGAGCCGTGGAATACGGCCAATACGTATACGCGCTCGCGTGGATGAACGTCCTTCTGCTCGTGGCGAAGTTCGAGCTGGACACGGCCTCGGTGCGATTCGTCGGCGCCTACACCGCCACGGAACAATGGTCGTTCCTTCGCGGGTTTCTCCGTCGCAGCACCGAGATCGTCGGCGGGCTGTCGATCGCGATGAGCGCCGTGAGCGCCGTGGCCGCGCTTGCCCTCATGGATCGCATTGGCCGAGGCACCGCGCTGAGCTTCGTCGCTGCGAGCCTGCTTCTGCCCGTCACGGCGATGGGCCAGATCAAGGCGAGCGCCATGCAGGGGCTCAAGCTGGTGGCCCGCGCACAGGCGCCGAGCATGGTCGTTCGTCCGATCGTTTTCGTCCTTGGCGTGCTCGCGGTGCGCTACGCGTTCGACCGAACGGTGACGGCTCCCGTCGCCATCCTCTTACAGCTCGGTGCGACAACCGTGGCATTGGTGTTGACCGTTCGGTTTCTGCACGTGGTGATGCCCGAGCCCGTGCGGCAGGCACGCGAAGCGTTCGATACCCGCTACTGGCTCAAGACCGCGGCGGGCCTTTTGGTCATCTCGGGTGGGCAGATCATTCTTTCGACCAACTCGGACGTGCTCGTGGTCGGGAGCCTGCTTGGCGCCGAACCAGCCGGCCGCTACGGAGCGGCGAGCCAGTTGGCGGCAGCAGTGAGCTTCGGCGTCTCGGCAGTCTCGTTCATCGCGCTGCCGGTGGTGGCGGACCTCTACGCGAAGCAGGCGTTCGTCAAGCTGCAAGGGCTTATCAGCCACGTGGCGCGCCTTGGGCTCGCTCTCGCTGTACCGGTGCTGCTCGTCCTCATCGTTGCGGCGAAGCCGGTGCTCCGCGCGTTCGGCCCGTCGTTCGCGGACGCGTCGGGGTTGTTGATCCTGCTCGGCTTCGATCAGCTGGTCGGTGCCATCTTCGGGATTGCCGGCTTCCTGCTCGTGATGACGGGGCACCAGGCGATGGCCGCCCGCGTGATCATCGGATGCGCCGTGCTGAATCTCGCCCTCACGTTCACGCTCACGCCGCTGCTGGGGATCATGGGCGCCGGTCTGGCCACGACGCTCACCACCCTCGTGCGGAGCTACCTCCTGATGACGCGCATGCGTCGCGCGCTCGGCCTGAGCCTCGCACCCTGGTATGTCGCGGCGTCCGACCCGCCTCCCGAACCGCCGGACCCTGCCTAACGAAAACGCGCCACCGAAGAGGCGGCGCGTCTAGGGGCCCGTCGGGCCGATGCGGCGAGGCTCTACTCGACGGTCACCGACTTCGCGAGGTTGCGCGGTTGGTCGACGTTCGAGCCACGCTTCACGGCGATATAGTACGCGAGCAGCTGGAGCGGCACGGCGGCAAGCACCGGCGTCAGCATGTCCACCGTCTCCGGAATGCGGAACTCGTAGTCGAGCTTCCCGACGAGCGACGGCTCGTCGCGGCTGGTGATGGCGATGACGCGTCCTTTCCGTGCTTTCACCTCCGCGATGTTCGACGTCACCTTGTCGAACACCGAGTCGTGCGGCGCGATGAACACCACCGGCATCATTTCGTCGATGAGGGCGATGGGCCCGTGCTTCATCTCCGCGGCTGGATACCCTTCGGCGTGGATGTAGCTGATCTCCTTCAGCTTCAGTGCGCCCTCGAGCGCCGCCGGGAAGTTGTACCCGCGTCCGAGGTACAGGAAGTTCGACGCGCGCTTGAACTCCTCGGCGAGTTCCTCGATTTCCGGCGCGCGGTCGAGGATGTGCTTCACCTGCGCGGGGATCGCGTTCATGGCCTCGATGATCTCGCGGCCGCGCAGGATGGACATGTCGCGGAGCCGACCGAGCTTGAGCGTGAACAGGAGCAGCGCGATCACCTGGCTCGTGAACGCCTTGGTGGACGCGACACCGATCTCCGGCCCGGCGTGAATGTAGATGCCGCCGTCGGCCTCCCGCGCGATCGTGGACCCGACGACGTTCACGATGCCTAACGTTCGCGCGCCGCGTCGCTTCGCTTCCCGCATAGCCGCGAGCGTGTCGGCCGTCTCGCCGGACTGCGAGATCACGATACAGAGCGTGCGCTCGTTGACGATCGGATTGCGGTAGCGGAACTCCGAGGCGTATTCGACTTCGACCGGAACTCGCGTGAGCTCCTCGATCATGTGCTCGCCGATGAGCGCGGAGTGCCAGCTCGTGCCGCACGCCGTGATCACGATGTTGTCCAGCGCCAGCAGCTCGTCGTCGGTCAGATTGAGCCCGCCGAGCTTGGACGTGCCCTCCTCCCGGAGGAGGCGTCCGCGCATGGCGTTCTCGATCGTGGTCGGTTGCTCGAAGATCTCCTTCAACATGAAGTGAGCGAAGCCGCCACGCTCGATCTGGGCCACATCCCAGTCGATCTTGTTCACCTTCTTTTGCTGCTCCGTGGCGTTCAGGTCGATGATCCGGTACCCGTTAGGCTCGAGCACCGCGAGGTCGCCGTCATCCAGGTAAACGACCTCGCGTGTGTGCGCGAGGATCGCCGACGCATCGCTCGCGATGAAGTACTCGCCATCCCCGAGCCCGACCAGCAGCGGACTGCCCTTTCGCGCGGCGACGATCTTTTTCGGATCTGCGCTCGAGATGACGGCAATCCCGTAGGTGCCCTCGACCTTGAGCAACGCCTGAATGACCGCCTCCTCGAGGTTGTCGTCGAAGAGCTCCTCGATCAGGTGCGCGACGACCTCGGTGTCGGTCTCCGATGAGAACTCGTGGCCGCGCTCCTCGAGCATCTGCCGCAATGCCGTCGCATTCTCGATGATCCCGTTATGCACGACGGCGATCTCGCCCTTGCAGCACATGTGCGGGTGTGCGTTCCCCTCGGTCGGCGCCCCGTGCGTAGCCCACCGCGTGTGCGCGATGCCCATCGACCCCATGACAGGATCCGCCGTCACGACGTTCTCGAGCTTCGAGATCTTTCCGGCGACCTTGCGTGTCTCGACGCCCTTCCCGTTCATGATCGCGACGCCCGCCGAGTCGTAACCGCGATACTCGAGCCGCTTCAGCCCGTCGATGAGCAGGGGCGTTGCGACGCGCGTTCCGATGTATCCGACAATTCCGCACATGATACGTTGAGCTAAGGGTGACTCAGCCGGCGAGCGCGTCGAGCGGCTCACGCGAGCGCGCCACGAGCGCGCGCGCGGCGTCCACCGACGGTGCCTCGGCAATGACACGAACGATTGGTTCGGTTCCGGATGGTCGGATGTGAACCCAGCTATCCGGCCACGACAGTCTCAGCCCATCCTGCGTGTCCACCTGCGCGTCCGAGAAGCTCGACCGCAATGCATCGTACACCGCATCCAGCGCCACGGGCGGCCGGTCGAGCTTGTCTTTCACGATTGCGTAACGTGGATAGCCAGAGACGATCTGAGACAGCGTTTCTTCACCTTCCGACAGCAACTGCAGCACCAGCGCGGCCGCCAGCGGGGCGTCACGCCCGAGATGAAGCCCAGGCAGGATGACGCCGCCGTTCCCTTCTCCGCCCACGACTGCTCGCTCCTCACGCATGCGGATCGCGACGTTGACCTCACCGACAGGGGCGCGGACCACCCGGCTGCCCGCTCGTGAAGCGACGTCGTCCACGATGCGGCTCGTGGAGAGGTTCGTGACAACCGTGCCCGGCCGTTGGCTGAGCACGACTCGGGCCGCGAGCGCCAGCGTATAGTCCTCACCGATCGCTCTACCGTCGTTACCGACAATCGCCAGTCGATCGACATCCGGGTCGACTGCAAATCCGACGTCGGCGCCGGTACGCGACACCAGAGCCTCCAGCTCGCCGAGGTTCTCCGCCACGGGCTCCGGCGGCCGCGGGAAAAGACCGTCGGGCTCGAGGTTGATCACCGTGACCTGACAGCCCAATCGTTCGAGTAGCGCCGGCATGATGACCGCCCCGGCTCCGCGGCAGCAGTCGAGGGCGACGCGAAGCTTTCTGGCGCGAATTCGCGCGGTGTCCACAACGGGAAGCGCCAGCACCGCCTCGATATGCCGTGCCGGTGCCTCGTCATCGGCCTCGACAGCACCCAGGCGCTCCCACATCGCCCGAGGGAATGGCTGGCCCACGAGGGCTCGCATCGCGGTGCCTTCTGCCGCGTCGAGAAAGAGCCCGCTCGAGCCGACGAACTTGAGGGCGTTCCACTCGATGGGGTTGTGGCTCGCGGAGATCATGAGCCCGCCCGCCGCGTGGTGATGCTCCACGGCCAGCTGACAGGTCGGCGTCGTCGTGAGTCCGAGATCGATCACTCGCGCACCTACCGACTGGAGGGCGGCCACAACGGACCGGTGGAACATCGGACCTGAAACTCGACTGTCCCGGCCAACCACGACCGGTTTGCTCGAATCCGATGCGGTGGCCCACGCGCCGAACGCGGCGGCGTAGCTCGTCACGACCTCCGGGGTCAATCCGCCGCCGACGCGACCGCGGATGCCCGACACGCTGACCATCAAGCCTTCTGGCCCCATTCGCCCTCCGAAGCGGTCCCGCAAAGCTAGTGGGCACACTGGGTCCAGCAAGCATCGCCAACGGTCGTGAGGTGTGTCACAACGCCATAACGAGCTGACACGGAGCCCACCATCGGCCAACGGCTCGGCAGCGGCATCCGACGAGCGACGGTCCTCGAGGGTGACGGTCCTCACGGCGTCCTCGTCTCCTTCCGGCAGCTGGAGGTGGTCGCTGCCGCCCGAGAAAACGTCGCGCCACACCGGAGGACCGTCCTGACTTCGTCGCTCGGAGCGCGGGCGTCGCGGCTCCCGTTTCGCTGGAAAATGGCGGGGGTCAGCGCGGCCGCCGTGCTGCTCACGCTCATCGTCGTGCTGGTGCCGGTTTACCAGCGTTCGCGAAACAATCTCGCGAACGTGCATGGAGAGCGCCTCGCAGCCATCGCGCGGAGCACCAGCGTCGCAATCTCGGCGGAATCCCTCGACGTCATCGCGCGCCCGGGTGGTCAGAACACCGAAGCGTTCGTGGCCACGCGAGCGGCGTTGAAACGACTTTGGGCAGTCAACGGCGGTGACGTGAGCGAGCTCGCGAACGGCATCGCCGTCGTTCGGCGAATGGCGAGCGGCTACCGCTATCTCGCGCATTCGTCGTGGAACGCCGGGCAGCCGCAGTACACCACCACGTGGACGCCGCCCGATTCGCTTCTCGACGCGCTCGACGCCGGCGAGGGAGGCGTCAGCCCACTCGTTCGTGATGAAGCGGGCGAGCTGCTGACCGCGGCAGCGCCGGTCAAGCGGGCGGATGGCTCGGTCGCCGGGTACGTGATCACCACGATGCGCGCGGACGCATTCCTCGCCGAGATTCGCGCCACGCTCATCCGGTTCACGATCTATCCGCTGCTCGCGTTCCTGCTGCCGGTCGCCCTGTCGTTCTGGGCGGCGGCGCGCCTAACGCGTGGCATCGACGCCGTGGCCGCCCACGCCGACGCCGTCGCCGGCGGCGGACTTCGTCGGGAGCTTGGCTTCACCTCCGGCGACGAGGTCGGACGTCTGGCCGACGCAGTTCGGCGAATGACCTCGAGTCTCCGATCCCTGCTGCGTGACATCGACGGCGGCGCTGGCGAGGTCGCGGCAACCGCCGAACAGCTCGCGTCGGGCGCGCAGCAGATGAGCGCGAGCACACAGCAAGTGGCCGGCGCCGCTCATTCGATCGCGGACTCCGTCGGTACACAGACTCGCGGCATCAGCACGCTCGCGGCCGGCTCGTCACGGCTCGCCGAGCGGGCGTCGCGCGTTGCCGACCATGCCCGGAGCGCGCAGCGCGCGAGTGACTCGGTCGTGGCGTCCGCTCGACGCGGCGCACAATCGGCCGCCGAGGCGCTCGAGAGCATGGCCTCCATCAGCGCCGTGACGAGCGAGGCCGTACCCGTCGTGGCGGAGCTTGGTGAGAAGTCACAGCGCATCGGAAAGGTCACCGACACGATCGGTGCGATCGCGCGCCAGACGAACCTGCTCGCGTTGAACGCGGCGATCGAAGCCGCGCGAGCGGGCGAGCATGGCAAGGGGTTCGCCGTTGTGGCCGACGAAGTGCGCAAGCTGGCCGGAGAGAGCGCCCGCGCTCTCGACACGATTCGCAAGCTCGCCGCCGAGATGCGAAGCGCCTCGCTGCGCACGGCCGAGCGGATCTCGCTCGTGAGCGATCGGGTCTCGAACGGTGAGTCGGTCATCCGCACGTCGGCCGCTTCGCTCACGCGGATCTCCACCGAGATCGAGAGCAGTCGCGACGCGATCGCGCTCATCGTGGATGCGAGCGACGCACAGCGCGAAGAAGCCGACGTCCTTGCGCGCGAGATCGAGGCGATCTCCGCAGTCGCAGATCAAAATGCCGCGACGTCGCAGGAGGTTAGCGCCGTGGTCGAGCAACAGACCGCATCGATGGCTCACGTCTCCGAGTCGAGCCAACATCTCGCAGAGATCGCGAACCGGCTCAAGGGTGCCATGACCCGCTTCGAGCTGTAAGCTTTCCGGCCGTGAGTGACCCTCTCGGCCTACTTCCGATCGCAATCGCCGCCGGCGGCGGACGGGTCGACGACTTCGAAGCCCAGCAGCTCGTCGCAGCCGGTTTGACGCTCTTGCAGCGCAGTGCACTCCTCGTGCGCGCGCTGAGCGGGCGGCGGTCAGGGATTCTGCTGTCCACGTCACCGGCGTTTGTCACCGCGCTCGCCGCATCCGAAGGGCGCGGTGCGGTGCTCATCAACCCACTCGTGTCACGAGTCGAGGCGGCCTACCAGATCGCGGACGCCAACGTCGGCGCGGTATTCACGACCACGGAGCTGGCCGGGCGCCTTCCTGACCACGTCGCGCGCGTTCTGCTCGACGACGCGCCGAGATCGGCCCAGGTGATCGTGGGCGGTGCGAGTCGTACGATCGATCTCGGGTCACATCTGGGCCTAACGCTGGAGGGTGAGATCGACGCTCCGCCTTCCCGCGAGGAAGCCGCCATCGTGTACACCTCGGCGCTCGCTGGAACGCCGCTCGGCGCAATCCTCACGCACGCCAATCTGCTGTCGAACGCACGCGCCACCGTCGACGCAGCCCGGATGGATCGCGACGTGACCGCACTCGCGGTGCTCCCGTTCGCGCATCTGTTGGGGCTCGTGGTCTCGGGCGTCGCTCCACTCCTGGCCGGCGGGCGCGTGGTGACGATGGCGAGATTCAACCCCGGGCGCGTCGTCGATCTGCTGGAGGAAGGCGGCATCTCGGATCTCGTCGCCGTTCCGTCGGTGTTCGCGACGATCGTGACGCTGGCCGAACGGCGCGGAACGCGGCTCGTTGCATCGGGACTGCGCTTGTGTATCTGCGGCGGCGCTCCGCTCACCGCCGAACTGCAGGACAAGTGGTTCGAGCTGACGGGCGTGGAGCTGCGACAGGGCTATGGCCTCACCGAAGCCGGGCCGGTGTGCCTGTTCAACCGCGTCGATCTACCCAACAGGCGCGGCACGCTCGGCCTCCCCTTCCCTGGCGTGCAGGTAACCGTCCGCGCCGAGCGATCGGACACCGAAGTGCCCGTTGGCGAGACGGGCGAGATCTGCGTCTCCGGGCCTAACGTGTTCGCCGGCTACGTCAATGCCGACGACCATCGCGAAACGCCGGAGGAACCGTGGGCTGCGGGACTCCCGAGGAATGGGACGTGGCTTCGCACCGGGGACCGGGGTGTTCGAAACGCCGACGGCACGACCTCGTTCCGTGGCCTCATCAAGCCGATGTTCACGCGCAACGGCTTCAACATCTATCCGCGTGAGCTCGAGCGAGTTGTCGGCGAGATGGAAGGGGTTCGCACGGTCACCGTGCGCGCGATTCCCGACCCCACACGCGAGAACGACATTGCCATCGACGTGCGGGGCGATGTGGGCGCGGCCGAGGTGAAGCGCTGGTGCGACGACCGCCTCTCGATCTACAAGCGGCCAACGTCGATTGGCGTCACAGCCGGCAGCGCCTAACGCCTGGCCCGATGCGCTAGCGGGCGAGTGCTCCGCCAGGTGATAGCTCGATCGCGCCGGCATCGAACGCGTCGCAGAACGCGCTCACGCAGACCGGATCGAACTGGGCGCCGCTGCAGCGGCGGAGCTCCGCCAGCGTGTCCTCGAGCGGCACACCCGGACGATATGGCCGCACGCTCGTCATCGCGTCGAAGGTGTCAGCGACCGCGACGATCCGGGCCTCGAGCGGGATCGCGTCTGCCACGAGCCGGTCAGGAACCCCGCTACCGTCGTATCGCTCGTGGTGCCATCGCACGATGTTGAGCGACATCGGCATGTCCTGAAGCAGTGGCGACAGGATCCGCCAGCCGACCGTGGGATGGGTCATGATGTGCTGGTACTCGCCCGCGGTCAGGGGCCCAGGCTTGTTCAGCACTGCCTCGCGCACACCAATCTTTCCGATGTCATGCACGCGCCCGCCGATCTCGACCTGCTGGATGGTCTCGGCGCTCAATCCGATAGTCCGCGCGATGGCGACGGAGTAGCTGCTGACCCGCAATGAGTGTCCGTGCGTGTACGGGTCCTTCACCTCGAGCGCGTCCGCCAGTGATTGGATGCTCGCGAGGAACAACGACTCCAACCGACGGCTCTGTTCCGCAACGCGCGCTTCGAGCCCCTGCTGGTAGCCACGATTTTCGAGAATGAGGCGTCGCTTCTCGAGCGCCTGCCGTACGCGGGCGCGCACCTCGTCGAGATGAAACGGCTTGGTGAGATAGTCCATCGCGCCGACCGAGAGCGCGCTCACCGCGGTGCCGACGTCTGCCACGGCGGTGATCATGATGACTGCCGTGTCGGGCAGGCGTTCCCGCACCTCGCGCAACAAACCCATGCCGTCGAGCTCTGGCATGTGGAGATCCGAGAGGACCAGGGTTGCCGGCACTCGCTCGAGCAGGTCGAGCGCGGCGCGGCCGTTCGGCGCCTCGTGGCAGGTGAACCCTTCCCCTTGCATGAGCCGAACGAGAACCCTGCGAAGATGCGCTTCGTCGTCGGCTATGACGCAGTGCAGCGCCGAGACACCCGGATTATCTTGACCCATTCACCACCGATACTGAGCCGAACGAATGACGCGCGTCTTTGACGAAGATCTCGAAGCCGGATTTGCCACGCGGGCAATTCACGCGGGACAGCGGCCGGAGCCGCTCGCCGGTGCGATCATGACCCCGCTCTATCTGACGTCCACGTACGTTCAGGACGGATTGGGGAAAAACAAGGGGTACGAGTACGCGCGCGGCAAGAACCCGACGCGTGAGGCACTCGAGCGGAACGTGGCCGCTCTCGAAGGCGGCCGGCACGGATTCGCGTTTGCGAGCGGCATGGGCTGCCTCGACTCCATCATGAAGCTGTTCCGCGCCGGCGATCACATCGTGTGTGGTGAGAACGTATACGGCGGCACGTCCCGACTCTTCGATCGCATCCTCGTCAATCTCGGCTTGCGATTCACCTACGTGGATACGCGATTTCCCGACCGCGTCGCCGATGCGGTCACACCGGAAACGAGAGCCATTCTCGTCGAGACGCCGACGAATCCGATGATGTGGATCGCGGACCTCGCCGCCATGAAGGAGATTGCCGGCCGATCCGACGCGCTGCTGATCGTCGACAACACCTTCGCCACACCGTATTTCCAACGCCCGCTCGAGTTCGGCGCGGATGTGGTTTACCACTCGACGACCAAGTATCTCAACGGGCACAGCGACATGATCGGCGGCATTGCGGTCGTGCGCGACGACTCACTCGCCGAGAAGCTGCAGTTCATTCATAACGCGGCTGGTGCGGTGGCCGGACCGTTTGACGCATGGCTCGCGCTACGCGGCACCAAGACGCTGCACCTGCGAATGCGACAGCACGACGCCAACGGGCGCCAGATCGCGACGTGGCTCGTCGAGCGGTTCGACGAGGAGCGGGTGATCTATCCAGGCCTCCGGTCGCACCCGCAGCACGAGCTCGCGTGCCGGCAGATGAAGGGGTTCGGCGGGATGATCTCGGTGGACCTGGGCACGCGGGAGCGAGCGGCCCGGGTGCTCGATCGCGTGAGGATCTTCGCGCTGGCGGAGTCGCTGGGCGGCGTCGAGAGCCTGATCTGCCTGCCTGCCGCGATGACGCACGCGTCGGTGCCACCGGAGCGCCGGGCGAAGATCGGGATTGGCGATGGCCTCATTCGCCTGTCGTGTGGCGTCGAGGATACCGAAGACCTCATCGCTGATCTGGATCAGGCATTCGAAGGTCTCTAACGACTGCAGCTGGTAGCGGGGTGCTCGTGCCGGCAGCTGGCGTGACGCTGGCTGCCGAAGATCCCAGCGGGTAGTTTGGGCCAAGGGGAAGACACTTCGGGCGGGCTCGTCTCGTAGGCGAAAGAGTGTCGCTCGGCTCGAGCGGGTACGCCGAGTCCCCAGTCCCCAGTCCCCAGTCCCTAAAGACATGGCTGACCGCAAAGTCCTCACGCAGATCTCCTCGACGGCCTGGGAGCACGCAGCCGACCGGGCGGCGCTCAACAGCCTTCGCGCCATCCCGGGATTCGATGAGGTCGTCCGAAAGATCGCGGGCTTCTTCGGCGAAAAAGGGGTGCGCCAGCTCTTCCTCGCGAACGCGGTGCTCGTCGGACCCAAACAGCGCCCCGCACTCAACACGCTGTACGGTGAGGTGGTGGAGACGCTCGATTGGCCCGAGCGACCCGACCTCTACGTCTCGCAAACGCCATTCGTCAACGCTGCCGCGGTCGGTTTCGACAAGCCGTTCATCGTGCTGAACTCCGCGACGATCGCGTTGCTCGACAAGGAAGAGCGCCGTGACATCCTGGGCCACGAGCTCGGGCATATCATGAGCGGCCACACGACCTACACGACGATCGCGATCATCATCCTCACGGTCGGGCTGCGCAATCTTCCATTCCTCGCGGGCATGGCGCTCCTGCCATTCCAGCTCGCGCTCCTCGAGTGGTACAGGAAGGCCGAGCTTTCTGCGGACCGCGCCGGGCTGCTGGCCACCCAGGATCTCGACGTCTCGCTGCGCACCTTCCTCAAGATGGCGGGCGGCGGGGCCGGCGACGACGAGATCAGCCTCGAGGCGTTCATGGAGCAGGCCGAGACCTACGAGACGCAGGGGGATCTCGCCGACCGCGTCTTCCAGGTCATCAACACGGCGTTCAAAACGCACCCGTTTGGAACCGTTCGCGCGGCGGAGCTGCAGCGGTGGGTGAGAAGCGGGAAATACGACGCGATCATCAACGGAGATTACCCGCGTCGTGGCGATCCGGGGCAGCCGCTCAGCGAAGACTACGTCGACGCCGCCGGCTACTACGGCAACCAGGCCCGTGAGGCGTTCACGCAGGTTGGTGACGTGCTCGCCCGCGCACGCGACGCCTTCAACAACGCATTCAAGACGTCGGACTCGTGAGGGCACTGATCGTCGGCGGGGGCGGACGCGAACACGCCCTCGCCTGGAAGCTCAAATGTGACGATCCGACTCTCGAGCTCCTCGCTGCTCCGGGCAACCCGGGCATCGAGGAGCTCGCGCGTTGCGTCGCCGTGTCGCCAACCGATGTCGTCCGCGTCGTCGAGCTCGCGACCGCGGAGCACGTGGACCTCGTCGTGGTCGGACCCGAGGCCCCACTCGCTGCCGGCGTGGCCGACGCCCTTCGCGCGCGCGGCGTTCCAACGTTCGGGCCGTCGGCGTCCGCCGCGCGCATCGAGACGTCGAAGCGCTTCGCCAAAGAAGTCATGGTCGACGCTGGCGTGCCGACCGCTCGAGCGTCACACCACACGGACGTAGAATCCGCTCGTCGCGCGGTCGCGGAGCTCGGGGTACCGGTTGTGGTCAAGGCCACCGGACTCGCTGCTGGAAAGGGCGTCGTCGTCTGCGAGACCGTCGCCGAGGCCCACGCCGCGATCGACCGCATGCTGCGCGACGGCGCGCTCGGCGACGCGGGAAGCGAGATTCTCGTCGAGGAGTTCATGCACGGGGAGGAGCTCTCGCTTTTCGCCCTGACCGACGGCGAACGGTTCCTAACGATGCTGCCCGTGCAGGATCACAAGCGGCTCTTCGCTGGTGACGCCGGCCCCAATACCGGCGGAATGGGCGCGTATGCGCCAGTCGCCATCGGAACCCGGTCCATCGTTAGGGAAACGGCAGCGCGAATCATCGAGCCCACGCTTGCGGCGATGCGCGAGCGCGGTTGCCCGTTCAGCGGCTTGCTCTACGCCGGTCTCATGATCACGAGCGACGGGCCGAAGGTCGTGGAGTTCAACTGCCGGTTCGGCGATCCCGAGACGCAGGCGATTCTACCGCTGATGGAAAGCTCGTTGCTCGATGCGTTCCTGCCGGTTGCCTCGGGCGATGGTCTCGGAACACTTCGTCCGTTCGAGTGGCGGCCGGCGTTCGGTGTCACGACGGTCCTCGCGGCACGCGGTTATCCCGAGGCACCGCTCACCGGCGATGCAATCAACCTCCCCGAGCCGGATGATCGGGTCATCGCGTTCCACGCAGGCACCGCGCGCAGGCCGGATGGCACGCTCGTGACTGCGGGAGGACGCGTGTTGGCCGCGACCGCCGTCGCCGCCACTTTCGACGAGGCAAAGCGAGCGAGCGCGGACTACGCGGCGGCCGTCGGGTTCCAGGGCAAGCAGTATCGCGCCGACATCGGGTGGCGCGAGTCGGCGCGCCGTGCCCGAGCTACCTGAGACCGAGACGATCGCGCGCGACCTCGATCGCGCGATCGCCGGCAGCAGGATCATCGACGTTAGGGTCAAGCGGGGCGATGTGCTCCGCGAGGTCGACCCTCGCCAACTCCGACGCCGCGTTGTCGGCACCGTTATCGACCACGCATGGCGCCGCGCGAAGCTCATCGTGCTCGATCTGTCCTCGGGCGATCGCATCGTCGTGCAGCCGCGGTTCACCGGCGCACTGCTCATCGATGAGGGCGCGCTTGCGGAGAACGAGCGTCGCTATTCGACCGTCGAGTTCGTCCTCGAGAGCGAGCGATCGCTCCATTACCGAGACATTCGCCGGCTCGGCACGGTGAGCGTGATGGACGAGCGACGGTTCGCTCGTTACTCGGACGCGCTCGGTGACGAACCGTTGGACTCGGGCTTTACCACTGAACGGCTATCGGCCATTCTTCGGGCGTCGCGGCAGGCAGTGAAGCGGGTGTTGATGGACCAACGCCGACTCGTTGGAGTGGGAAACATCTACGCGAACGAAGTGCTCTGGCGCGCGGGGATAGATCCTTCGCGACCGGCTGCGACCCTGTCGCCGGCCGAAGCGGCGCGCGTGTACGCCGAGTTGCGGGATGTCCTCACCAACGCCGTTGCCGCGCGCGGTACGAGCTTCCGCGACTATCGTGACGCGTCAGGCCAGCGCGGCGCCTTCGCGACCCAACTGCAGGCGTACGGGCGCGAGGGTCAGCAATGCCGGCGCTGCGGGCGGACGCTCGTCGCGACGCACGCGATCGACGGACGCTCCACCGTGTTCTGCTGGCAATGTCAGCGCTGAGAACATCGTGCCGCGCGCCGACGTCGGACGAAGACCTCGCGCGCATGCGCGGTACAGTCCGTGAGAGCGCTCAGGACCGTCCCGGCATCTATCGCATGCTTTCGCCGGATGGCGAGGTCGTGTACGTCGGCAAGTCGAAGAAAGTCCGGACGCGCCTTCTCAGTTATTTCCGCTGTGCGTACCCGGAGGACAAGGGCGCGCGCATTCTGCGCGAGGCGACATCGATCGACTGGGAGTACACCCCCAGCGAGTTCGCCGCTCTGCTGAGCGAGTTGAGACTCATCAAGCGACTGCGGCCGCGGTTCAACGTGGCAATGAAACGTGACGCACGTCACTACGCGTTCATCAAGCTCAGTCGCGGTGCAGCCCCGAAGCTCATGGTCGTTCGGGGCGCAGGCAGCGAAGACGGCGGCGTCTATTACGGTCCGTTCGTTGGCGCACAGCGAATCGGCGAGGCGGTGCGTGAATTGAGTGACGCGCTCGGGCTCCGCGATTGTTCGCTCGATCAGAAGATGTACTTTGCGGATCAGGTCGACCTGTTCGGAACGCCAACGCGGACGCCAGGGTGCATTCGCCACGAGGTCCGGAAGTGCCTCGGACCATGTGTCGGGGCGTGCACGGTGAACGCGTACGCCGAGCGCGTATCGATGGCCCGGGCGTTTCTCGAAGGGGCCGATGACGGGCCTATCGAGCGGCTCCGGGGAGAGATGCAGCTCGCGAGTGACCGCATGGAGTTCGAACGCGCCGCGACGCTGCGCGACAAGCTTCACCGGCTGGAAGAGCTTCGCGAGCAGTTTGGGCGCCTGCGATTCGCTGTCGAAACGTTGTCGTTTCTTTACACCGTTCGAGGGCACGAAGGCGACGATCGGTTGTATCTCATTCGTCGGGGACGGGTGCGGGCAGAAGTCCCTGCCCCGCGAACGTCGCGAGATCGACGGTCGCTGGACGCGCTGATCCAGTCCGTCTACACGCCACCCGAGCGGCAGACGGCGTCCGTTCCGACGCACGAGATCGATGAGCTACTGCTGTTGTCGTCGTGGTTCCGTCGCAATCCGGCCGAGCTCGACAACACACGCAACGCCGATCGCCCGCAGTGGACGTAGTGTGACGCAACTCCGCAACTGAATCCCGTCGCCGGTCGTCATATGGAGGGTGGCCGGTGAATTGCACATTCGCTCGAGGCGTGCCGCGTCGCGTTAGCCACGCGGCCTCAAGCTCCGGGAGCAAGCGATGACGACCTCTTGGCAACCGACGACCCTCGTGCAGTGTATCAGCGTGCGGCCGTGGCTAACGTATCCCGGCTGCGACGAACCGGGTGGGTGTCACGACCTCACGCTCGGCCGCATCTACGAGATGCTTGGCGTCGAGGGCGGAGGGTCGTTTTACCGCATCGTCGACGACTCCGGGGAAGACTACCTGTACCCCGCGTCACACTTCAAAGTCGTCTGACGGCCGGCTCGTCCGGAGCGAAGCGAGGGATTCTCATCATCCCGAAGAATCGCTCGGTCGGTTAGATCGCGATCAACAGCGTTAGCTCGTGGCACCGTGGGGACGTACTCCTCACGGGGCTTTCGTCATTCTCAGCAGCCAGGAAGCGAATGACCGACTACCAAGGACTCATCGTCATCGGTTCTCAGTCCTGCCGGCGTTAGGCTCGCAGCGGAACCAGCTCCGCGTCCGCGCGCCCACCCACGATCGTCAGCCTGGCCACACTCGGGATGATGTCGAATCGCCGAGGGCCGGCAGCGCCAGGATTGAGCACGAGCCGGTCGTGGGCGCGCGTAATGAGCGGTCGATGCGTGTGCCCATACACCACGACGTCGGCCGCGTAGCGCTCGAGGAGCTTCTGTGGGGTCGGCGAGCCCACTTCGTGCCCGTGGCTCACGTGAATCGAGACGCCGCCGATGGAGAGGTCGATGGCGGACGACAGAACCGGCTGACCCGGCGCATCCGTGTTCCCGTACACCGCGCGCACCGGCGCGATGAGCCCAAGCTCCATCAAGATCTCATCGCCACCGACGTCACCCGCGTGCAGGATGAGCTCTACCCCGGCCAGCGCCGTGTGGACGTCAGGGCGCAGCAACCCGTGCGTGTCAGAGATGACCCCGATGACACGCGGCGGTGTTCCCGAAGGCGTCACCCGTCCGCCTCGGTCCCCCACCGTGGCACGAGCGCGTGCTCCACTCCGAGGTGATCGAGCACGCGCGCGACGACGAATTTCACGAGGTCATCGATCGTGCGCGGCCGGTGGTAGAACCCGGGCGATGCCGGAAGCACGACGGCGCCCGCTCGAGTGAGCGTCAGCATGTTGTCGAGATGAATCGCGCTGTATGGCGTCTCTCTCGGAACCAGAATCAGCCGCCGTCTCTCCTTCAACGCCACATCGGCGGCACGCTCGACGAGCGATCGTGACGCCCCGACGGCGATGGCCGACAAGGTCCCCATCGAGCACGGGCATATCACCATACCCGCCGTTAGCGCCGATCCCGACGCCGGGGCCGCCCCGCGGTCACGATCGTCGTAAACGCGAACCATCGCGTCCCACGCAACGGCACCAACACGATCACGCAGCTGAGCGACCGATCCGATCCCTAATTCCGTATCGAGCAGCCGTAGCCCGTGATCCGAGACGATCAGCGATACACGCTGCTCGCGTTCGACCAACGTCTCGAGCAGGCGCACCGCGTACGGTGCCCCGGACGCACCGGTCACCGCCACCACGATCGGCCGCTCGGCGGCCACGCTCATCGCACCAGGCGCTCGGCGAGCACAAAGCCGAAAAACGTTAGGCTGATGACGCCGTTCATGGTGAAGAACGCCGCGTCGAGGCGAGAAAGGTCATCACCCCGCACGAGGGAGTGCTCGTACAGGAGAAGCCCCGCCGCGACCAGCACGCCAACCGCGTATAGCCAGCCCACCGGAACGGCAACGCCTACGGCAGCGAGTGACACGATCGTCAGCACGTGGAGCCCGCGTGCGATCGCGAGAGCCCCGCGTGGTCCGAACACGACCGGGACGGAATGCAGCCGTTCGGCTCGATCGAATTCCTCGTCCTGAAGCGCATAGAGGATGTCGAAGCCCGCAGTCCAGGATGATACGCCGGCCGCGAGCGCGATCAGCATCCACCACGGCGTGCTCCACGCGCCGGAAACCGCCAGGTATCCGCCTACCGGGGCGATCGCCAGTCCCACGCCCAGCACGATGTGCGACCAGTGCGTGAAACGCTTCGTGTAGCTGTACCAGAGCACCCATCCGAGAGCAATTGGACTCAACACCGCGCAGAGCGGATTGAGCTTCCACGCAGCGATCACGAACACGACGGCGGCGATGAGCACCGCAGCCGACGCCTCCCCAACTCCGAGGAGGCCCGCGGGGAGCTCCCGCCTCGCGGTCCGAGGATTCCTCGCGTCGATCTGGCGGTCGACGATGCGATTGAACCCCATCGCCGCGAAACGAGCTGCGGTAAAGGCGAGGACGATCCAGCCGAGCGTGGCGAGCGTTACTTCGTGTGTGTAGCTCGCCAGCGTCGCGCCCACGAGCGCGAATGGAAGCGCGAATACCGTATGCGGCAGCTTCACGAAGTTGATGTAGCGCACGAACCGCGATGCACCGCCGAACGTCTGGCCTTCCCGTGGTCGAGTCATTTGCCACCCCCTCCCGCACCGAATCGTGACACGACCTCGCCGAGGGAACCCGCCGAGCGCTCGAGCGCGTAAGCCGTTTCGCGAAGCTGCTCCGTCAGAGACCGCTGATGCTGCATCGCTCGCGCCGCCTCGTCCGTTGCCGCCGACGACGCGTCGGCAGCGTCCGCGACCAGCGTCGAGGCCTCGTTCACCTGCTTGACCAGCAAATCCTGACGCTCCGACGCCCGCAGCACGGCTTCCGCCAGCGCCAGCGTGCGTCGCGCATCCTGCTCGATGGACTGGAACACCGTGACCGCCTCATGCATCACCTGCTCCCCACGCTTGACGGCGGACTCCATTCTCGCGACGCGGCCCGACGCGTCCTCGATGCGGTCGATCATCTCGCGGACCAGCACCTCGATGCGGCCAACGGAGCCGCCACTCTGCGTCGCCAGCTTGCCGACTTCTTCGGCGACGACGGCGAACCCTCGGCCTGCCTCGCCGGCGCGCGCAGCCTCGATCGACGCGTTCAGCGCGAGCAGGTTGGTCTGGCGGCCAATGTCACCGACGACGGTGGTGACGTCCCCAATGTCGCCCGAGGCGGTTCGCAGCGCGACCATTCGCTCCACGAGATCCCGGGCGAGCTCCGTAAGCTCGGTGACCGTCGTCATCGCCTCGGCCGCTCGCCTAACGCCGAGCTGCGCACTGACCTCGACCTTGGCCGAGATCTCCCGCGACTCGCGTGCCGAGGCGTGCGTCGCGGCCGCCGCCTCGTCCAGCTGCGTCGCCGCCTGACGGATCTGGCGGGCAGCATCCATGCTTCGGTCAACCCCACCGGACACGCCCGTGAGCGACGTCGTGATACGGCCGGCGCCATCTGCGACCGTCGCGCCGATTCGCGCGACATCGGAGGAAGCCCCGAGCACTTGCGTCGCCGTCTTTCGCGTCTCCCCGATCAGGACACCCACTTCGTGCAGAGCCGCGCCGACGTCCTGACTCGCGACGCCGTCGTCGCCTCGCAGCAGCATCGCCCAGTCGCCGCGCCGTACGGCCGACGCGAGACTCTCGAGCAGCGTCAGGGGACGCGACATGATGGCGTTGAGCCTGACGACGAACCACGCGATGGCACCGAAGGACAGCACCCAGGCGAAAATGACCTCGATCGGGTGTAGCCCCCGGAACGCGACCGTGTACACGATCGTACCGATCACGAGCATGAAGATGCCAAGCGTGAGCGCGATGTCCGCGATCAGTCGCTTCGGGTAGCGAATCCGAACGAACGCAACCGCCGCGCTCACGAACACGAACATGAAGGCGAGTGTGAGGTACAGCCGCAGCGGATTGTACCCCGGCGTTTCCTGGAGCAACGCCGTCGCCCGGAGCAACGCTATCATCTCCCGATCACCCGCGCGCGCCGATGCCGAGCTGCGGCCAGAGCGCGTCGACCCGGGAGCGCGTCGCGGCATCCATCTCGATCACTTTCGGCCAGTTGCGCGTGAATCCCTCCTCCGGCCATTTACGCGTCGCGTCGATCCCCATCTTCGACCCGTACGTGAACGCGCGGCTCGAATGGTCCAGCACATCGACGGGCCCCATCGTGAAGCGCGTGTCGCGTTCGGGGTCGATGTTGTTGAGCGCAACCCACCAGGCCTCCTGCGGATTCCGCACGTTCACTTCCTTGTCGACGATCACGAGCACCTTCGCGAGCGACATGAGCCCCTGCCCCCACATGGCATTCATCACTTTGTAGGCCTGACCCGGATATTGCTTGTCGATCGAGACGAACACGAGGTTGTGGAAGATGCCCTCGGCGGGCATGTGGTAGTCGACGATCTCGGGAATCGTCAGTTTCAGCAGTGGCAGGAAGATGCGCTCCGTTGCGTGACCGAGATAGAAATCCTCCATGGGAGGGCGGCCGACGATCGTCGACGCGTAGATCGGATTGCGGCGCATCGTGACCGCCGTGATGTGCACCTGCGGGTACAGATCCGCCTCGGAGTAGAAGCCTGTGTGGTCGCCAAACGGCCCTTCGACGACGAGCGCCTCGCGCGGATCGATGTAACCCTCGAGCACGAATTCCGCAGCGGCAGGCACGTCGAGGTCGCACGTCACCGCTTTCGCGAGGTGAACCGGAGCGCCCCGAAGAAACCCGGCGAACAGGAACTCATCGACCGTCGGCGGAAGCGGGGCTGACCCGGAATAGATCGACGCCGGGTCGGCGCCAATGGCAATGCACACCGGCATCGTCTCACCGCGTTCCGCCATCTCGCGCCAATGCGCCGCGCCGACTTTGTGCCGCTGCCAGTGCATGGCGATCGTCCGGGGCCCGAGCACCTGGACCCGATACATGCCGACGTTTCGGATCCCACGCTTCGGGTCACGCGAGATCACCATCGGAAGCGTGATGTACGGCCCTCCGTCCTCCGGCCAGCACGTCATGACCGGCAATCGACGGAGGTCGACCTGGTTCCCCTGCCAGATCACTTCCTGACAAGCCGGTGAGCCTCCCTTCACGCGGGGAGGAAATCGCGCGACCTCGAGCAACCTCGGGATGAGGGACAGCTTTGCCACGATGCCGTCGGGAACCTTCAGATCCATGAGCTGCGTAATCCGCGCGCCGATCTCATCGAGGTTCCGAACACCGAGTGCGAGCGCCATCCGGCTCATGGAACCGAACAGGTTGATCGCAACCGGATACGCGGAGGCGGTTCCGTCATCGAGCACGGGGTGCTCGAAAAGCAGCGCGGGCCCGCCACCCGGCATCTTCATCGCCCGGTCGGCGATCTCGCACATCTCGAGCTTCACGGCCACGGGCTGCCTAACGCGGACGAGCTCGCCCGCCTCGTCGATGGCGGCGATGAAATCCGAAAGCGAATCGAGGGTCATGTATGAGGTGCGTCTGTCCGCACTCAGATCGGAGCGCGCCACGGCTTGTCGCCGGCGTGAATCGCGGCAATTCCGAAGGTCAGCGACTCCCACCGGACCTTCACGAAGCCGGCGTCACGCATGGCGCGCGCAAGGTCTTCCTGCATGGGAAAGCGCGCGACGGATTCGGGGAGATAGCGGTACGCGGTGCGGTGACCGCTCACGATGCGACCAACTGCGGGCAACACCGCGTGGAAATAGGCGTGGTAAGCCCCGCGCACGACGCGCGAGCGGGGCGTCGAGAACTCGAGAATGACGAACCGCCCGCCCGGCTCGAGAACGCGATGGACCTCCCCGAGCGCCGCCGGCAGGCTGGCCACGTTACGGATCCCAAACGCGACGATGGCCCCGGCAACGCTGCCATCCGCCACCGGGAGCTCCAGAGCGTCGGCGGTAACCGGAGCCACTAGCACGCGAGGTGCCTTGCTCAATCCAGCCCGCAGCATCGGCTCCGCGAAGTCGGTTCCGAGCACGAGCCCACGAAAGCCTCGACTCCGTGAGAGCTCGGACGCCACATCAAGCGTCCCGGCACAGAGGTCGACGTAGACCCCGGCGGGATTCCGAAGCGGATCGAGCGCCGCTATCGCGCGCCGACGCCATCCGCGATCGATGTTGAAGCTGAGTAGGTGGTTGAGGAGATCGTAGCGGGGCGCGATCTCCGAGAAGATCCGGCGTACGTAGGCGCGCTTCTCGGCGCCGCCTGCGGCGGCGGCCCTGGCTTCCGTCGTCTCGAGGTCGACTGTTGGCATTCGGACCGAAAGGTATAGCTTCCTCCCACTGCCGGCGACGCTCTCCTCTCGTGGTGCCGCCGCCGTCTCCTGCATGGCGCCATCACTCGACCTAGCGAACCTCCCGGACGCCGATGTCGTCAAGCTCGCCCAACAAGGGCGAGAGGCGGCGTTCCGCGAGCTTCTCCGACGATACGAGCGGCCGGTCTTCTCCCTGATCTTCCGTATGGTTCGTGATCGCGAGATCTCAGAGGATCTCGCGCAGGACACCTTCATCAAGGTGCTGAACCACATCGATCGGTATCGGCCCGAATTCAAGCTCTCCAGCTGGCTGTTCAAGATCGCCAACAACGTCGCGATCGACCATCTGCGTAAGCGTCAGCTGGACACCATCAGCATCGATGGCTCGCCCCACGCCGCCACCGCGGCGGAGGTCGAGGCAACCTCGTTCGACCTGACCGCGCGACAGGAATCGGCGCTGGAGGAGATGGAGGCACGCGAGCTGGGCACGGCGATCGAGCGCGCGATCGCTCGCCTTCGGCCAGAATACCGTTCGTGCATCATGCTGCGTCACGTCGAAGGACGGTCCTACGAGGAGATCGCCGCCACCCTGGATCTGCCCCTTGGCACGGTGAAGACCTATATCCATCGCGCACGGCACGAGCTGCGCGAGGCGCTGGAACACGTTAAGGGCCCCGGGTAACCGGGTCCGAAATCGCGCTGAAACCCGGTTCTAAACCCGCCCGTACGGCCCGGTTGGAGGATTTGTGGAACACAGGCATCTACTACCAGACGAAATCGACCAGCTCCTGGACGGCGAAGCCGGATTCGGCGTCGCCCCACTAGTTGCGCACGTCGAGAACTGCCCGAAATGTCGCGCCGAGCTGACCGAGGCTCGGGAGGTGGTCAGCGCGCTCGAGCGCCTGCCCCATTTTGCGCCTACCCCGCTCTTCAGAGAGCGCGTAATGGCGCAGGTGCAGGTATTCGAACCGTGGCACGTCTCAGCTCTCGATACGGCTAAGCGCTGGCTTCCGGCGTCGCGGCCCGCGCGGTTCGTTGGACTCGCGGCGACATCTGTTTTCGCCCTCGTCGTGTCGCTTGGGGCGGTCTGGATGGCCGTTCGGCTCGACGCATTTCTGTTCTTCTTCGATCTCGCCGGCCAGCGAGCCCGTGCGGCGGTTTTCGATTCGCTTGGCAGCGCGATCGCCAGCACGTTCGGCGCCCCCGCCGTCGACGCCCTCCGCACTGGCGGCATTGCTGCCGCGGTTGGCGTGACCGGCTTCCTCGTCCTCATAGTCGTGGCTGCTTTTGGGCTCAGGGCCCTCGTCGCTACCGCTCGTCGCCGCCGGACCACCTGACAATGCGCACGGCCATTCTTCCGCTGATCCTCGCGGTCGCTGCGGGACCGCTGACGGCTCGGCAGGCCGCCGCCATCCAGCAGCGACCCACGGCGGGAAAGCCCCCCGCGGCCGAGTCGGCTGGCAAAGCCGCCACGCCGGCGTCGGCCGTCGAAGCCGTGGATTCGGCCAAAGCTCAACTCTCCAAAGCCGCGATCGACTCGCTCACGGAGCTCGTAGACCGCTTCCGGCGCGATCCTGAGGCGGTCCCGATCCCGGCAACCGCCCAGGTCGCCATGGGTGGCAAGACGGTTCCGGCCGGCACGGAGGTCCCTGGACCCGTCGCGGTAGCGGGGGGTCCACTTCACGTCTTCGGCACGGTGAACGGCGACGCCATTGCAGTCGGGAGCGACGTCATCGTGCACCCAGGCGGCCGCGTGACGGGCAACGCGGTCTCCGCGTTAGGCGCCGTGACGCTCCTGGGTGGAAGTGTGAACGGCGAGATCCGGCAGCTCGGCGGTGCGCTCGGAGCGATCCCGAAACCCGTGGCCGAGGCCGACACGCCCGCGCGCAGTACTCGTCACGCCCTCGCCCTCTCGTCGAGCTGGCTCATCATCCTGGTCCTGATGGCCATCGGCGTGCTGTTGTTTGCCGGCGACTATCTCGACGGCGTCGTGGATTCGCTCGAGGGCCGATTCGGCCGCTCGTTCTGGGCCGGCGTAGCCACGCAGTTCGCGCTCGCTCCGGTGCTCGCATTGCTCATCGTGGCCCTCGCGGTAACGATTCTCGGCATCCTGCTCATCCCGTTCGCGATCGTCGCGTTCGTGCTCGCGGTCGCCGGGTTGATTACGCTCGGTTTCCTCGCCATCGCGCGCATCACCGGCGAATCGGTCGCCCCAGCCGCGAGCAAGCGGTATTCGGCGCGCGGTGCCGCCCTTCGGGCGCTCGTTGTCGGCGTGTCGATCTACATGGGGTTGTGGGTGCTCGCCTCGGCGTTCGCATGGGCGCCCATGGTCGGAACGGTGCTTCGCGGAATCGCGGTAGCGATCACCTGGGTCGCGATCACGGCCGGCCTTGGCGCCGCCGTCCTTTCGAGGGGTGGCACGCGGCGGTCCGCACCGGCAGCTCCGCTCGCCGCGGTGAACGACATTCCCTGGCAGACGCCAACCCCAGTCACGGGCGTCGTGGCCGCTCGGCGACGGACTCCGTCGTCGTCCGCGCGGGAACGATGACGGGTCGTGTGAGAAGCGTGCTCGCGCACGCGACCGCGGCGTCGCTTGCCGCCTCCACTGCCGCCGCGCAGAGCTGGCGCACTCTCGACGTATCGCGGCAGCTCAGGGACTCGGCCCCAGCGGCCGTGCAGGTGATCTACGGGACCGGCAAGATCGGCATGAGAGCGACATCGAATCCGCTCCTCTACCACATGCTGCTCCGCTACGATGCCACTCGCACGCAGCCGCGACACGTGTTCGATACTGCTGGGCGGAAGCTGCAGATCGGTGTGCAGAAGTCCGAGGTGCGATTCACGGGGCGGAAGGACTCCGATGCGGGGTACCTGCAACTCGAGCTCTCGAAGAACACACCGCTTGACCTGAACCTCGACCTCGGGGCGGTGGAATCCGATCTCGATCTCACCGGCCTTCGTCTGTCGCGTCTTCGCGTCGAGTCGGGAGCAAGTGACGGCAGGCTTCGCTTCGACTCGCTCAACGCGACGCGAATGAGCATGCTCGAGATTTCACTCGGCGCGGCAAGCTTCCGAGGCGATCGACTAGCGAACGCGAATGCGCAAGACGTTCGCGTCGATGCCGGAGTCGGAAACGTCGAGCTCGACCTGGGCGGCCAGTGGACTCAGGACATGGATCTGCGGGTAGACATTACGCTCGGGGTCGTCACCATCCACGTGCCGTCGGATGTCGGCGTGCGCGTGTCGCTGCAGAAGACGCTGGCCTCGTTCGAGCACGAAGGGCTCATCGAGCGCGACGGTGCATGGGTCTCCCGGAACTGGGACTCGGCACCACACAAGGTGCGCATCACCGCCAAGACCGTCTTCGGAAAGCTCACGATCGATAGAACGGGGCGTTAGCGTCCCGCGCTCGCTTCGCACACCATTTGCGCTTGTCGGCGCCACACGATGGAGCGGCGCATGGTTGTGTTGGGGTACCGGGTCGAATCGATCGCGAAGAAGGCTCTGAAGGAGACGCTGGACGACAATCTGCTCGGGCTGGCAGCGGAAACGGCGTACTACTTCTTCTTCTCCCTCTTTCCGCTCCTCCTGTTCATCGCACCGCTGCTGAGCCTCGTCGGCAACAAGCAGGAAACGTTCGCGCTCTTCACGTCGCAGCTGCAGCAGGTCGTACCCAGCGAGGGCTGGGCACTCATCGGCAGCGTGATCAAGGACGTCGTTTACGCCAAGAATGCGCCGGGCCTCATGTCCATTGGGGCGCTGTTGGCGGTGTGGGCCGGATCGAACGTGTTCGGGTCACTCATTGATGCGTTGAACGTCGCCTACGACGTGAAGGACACGCGGCCCTGGTGGAAGAAGAAGCTCATCGCGGTGGCGAGCGTGATTGGCATCGGGATCGTGATCCTCACTTCCACTGTCATGATCCTCGCCGGCGACAAGATCACGGCTTGGATCGCGAATCGGCTCGCGCTCGAACCCAGCACGCGTGCGCTCGTGTCCATCGTGCAGATACCGGTCGCGTTCGGGCTTCTCGTCGCGATCGCCTGGCTCTCGTACTACTTCCTGCCCAACCTCCGTCAGAGCAAGAAGCAGGTGCTCGTCGGAGCTGCATTCACGACGGTCGGATGGGCCGTCGTGACCGTGGCGTTTCGCGTGTACGTCGAGAATTTCGCCAACTACAACGCCACGTACGGCACGATCGGCGGTGTGATCGCGTTGCTGACCTGGATGTACTTCTCGATGCTCGTCTTTCTGATCGGTGGCGAGATCAACTCCGAGCTGCATCACGGGACCGGCGCCATCGCCCCACGACCTGGACTCCTGTACGGTGGCCGCATCGAAACGGCCGCAGCCGCTGGCGTGCCGTCGCTCGACCGCGTCGAGCGTATCGAGCCGTTAGGCGTTCGGCGAACGTAGCGTCACGGGAGTACCGCGCGTGATGTCGAGGGCGCGCGCGGCACTCCCGTCACGCTGCGCGATCTCGACGAACCCGCTCGAGCCTACGAGAGCAATCACGTCCCCCACTCTCGCGTCGGCGTACGTGCGTACGATCGGCATCACGCGCCCGCGTATCTCGATCCGTCCGCCTCGCGGCGCGATGAGGTTGCTGATCGCGTTCCCGAATCGGTCGATGGCGATCACCTCGCCGATCACCGAGCCATCGATGGCGCGCCGTGCCTCGGGCGTGCGCCTGACAACAGGGTCGAGGCACGCAAGGCCAAGCGAGTCGATCGGCGTGCCAGTCGCGAGGCTGGCTGCCGCGGGCGCGAAGACGTCACGGCCGTGGAACGTCGCGGACGCCGTCGGCGGTACCGGGAGCGAGACCGCCCGCGAACCGCTCGCCAACAGCGACGGACTGAGGACGCCGTTGTCGGGCCCCACGAGGAAGCGTCCATCGCTGCTCACGGCCAGCGCCGCGCGCGGCGAACCGACGCCCGGATCGATCACGACGACGTGTACCGTGCCGCTCGGAAAGCGGCGCCAGTAGCGTGCGACGGCGAGTCGCCCGGACTCCACGTCCTGCGGCGGGATATCGTGAGAGAGGTCGACCACCGTGACGTCCGGGGCCGCCGAAAACAACACTCCCTTGAGCTCGGCGACGTAGCCGTCGGCCGTACCGAAATCGGTGAGGAGTGTGATGATCGGCCGCATGCGTTACACGGATTTGTGCTTCCAGCCGCCCGCGCGCCAGAGGAGGATCATTGCAATCCCACGCGCCGCCGCGGTGAGGGAGATGACCCACCAGATACCGTCGACTCCCCACCGGTTCGCCGCCCACCACGCAAGCGGAATGCGCATCGCCGTGATGGCGGTCGATGTGAGCATGGGTGGGACCGTGTGCCCTGCCCCTCCGAGCGCTCCTTCCAGAACGACCTCGGCGCACACGATCAGATCGGCGAGGGCACCTATCCGCAGGTAGTGCGCGGCGACGCCGATCACGGCGGGCTCGTCGGTGAAGAGGCCGGCGAGGCGGTCGGGGATGATCAGCGCCGCGGCGGCCGCCAGCAACGCCGGCGCGGTGGCATACGCGAGCGTCACCCAGCCTGCGCGCTGGGCACGTTCGATCCTGCGCGCGCCCATGTTCTGGCCGACGATCGCGGCGGCTGCGGCACCGAACCCGACGCCGATCGTATAGAGCCAGCTCTCCACGCGGTGGCCGATGCCTAACGCCGCAAGCGCGGGCGTACCGAAGCGTGTCGTGGTCCGCGTGAGCGCAACGTAGATCAGCGAGAACATGACTCCCGTGAGCGCAGTTGGGAGTCCGATGCGGGCGATCGACCGCACGGTCGGCCACGTGACACGTCCAGTCCGCATGAGGCCACGCCGCGCGAGCAGGATCACGCCGGCCACGAAGGCGCCGCCGCGGGTCAGTACGAGCGCAATGGCCGCCCCGACGATCCCGAGCCGCGGCATGCCGGTCAACCCGAGGATCAGCACGGGGTCGAGCACGAGCGTGCACGCCGTGGAAACGAGCAACAGTGTGAATGGCGTGCGAGTGTCGCCCGCCGCGCGGAACGCCGCGTCAATGGCGAAGTACCCGTAGATGAGCGGGGCGCCCAGGAAGTACACGCGAAGGTAGTTGCGTCCCAGCGCGGTCACCTCGGGCGGCGTTTGCATGAGCGCAAACAGGTAGTCGACCGAGAGGGCGCCCGCGATGCCGACGCCCAGGCCTAACGCGATCGAAAAAGCCATCGCCTCACCGACGACCTGGGCCGCCTGCTCCGGGCGTCGCTCGCCATGGCGGCGAGCGGCAACGGCGGTGAGCCCCACGCTCACCATCTCGGCCACGGAGATGACCATCCAGATCCAGAAGACCGCAGTCGACACGGCGGCGAGGCCTCGCGCACCGATTCGCGTGCCGACCCAGAACGCGTCCACGGACGCGAACACGGTCATGAGCACGTTCGACGCGACCGCGGGCAAGGCGAGGCGGCGGATGACCGAGCCCAGCGAATCGTCGACGACGCTCGCCTCGCGCGCGGCGCCGGCTACAGAGACGGTCGCGGCGCCATCGTGCGCCTCGAACGGCAACGCGGCCGCCGGAGTCTGCTCCGACGGCCGCGCGAGACCCACGCGTGCGCTGTCGCGCGCGGTCACGGCGCCGCGGGTGCTCCGAGTGCCGTCACGACGCGCTCGGCCAGTGCCCGCAGCGCTCGCGCGGCAGCCGCGTCGGGTTCGGCCACAACGATTGGCGTTCCGCGGTCGCCGCCTTCTTGAATGCGCGGGTAGAGCGGGATCTCGCCCAGCAGCGGCAGCTCCAGCTCGTCGGCGAGCCGCTTCCCGCCGCCCGTGCCGAAGATCGGCGTCGGCTTGCCGCAATGCGGACACTCGAACCAGCTCATGTTCTCCACGATGCCGAGCACCGGAACGTTCACTCGCTGAAACATCTTCGCGCCACGCAGCGCGTCACCCGTCGCGACGTCCTGCGGAGTCGTGACGATTATCGCGCCGTGCACGTGCGTCGCCTGCACGAGGGACAGCTGTGCGTCACCGGTGCCCGGCGGCATGTCGACGAGGAAGTAGTCCAGTTGGCCCCAGGCGACATCGCGCAGAAACTGCGTCACGATCTTCATGACGATCGGGCCGCGCCAGATGGCGGGTTGATCCCGCTCGATCAGGAATCCGAGGCTGATCACCTTCACGCCGTGCGCCTGCAGCGGAATGATCTTCTGGTTCACGACCGGCGGCGGCGCGTTGACGCCCATCATCCTCGGCACGTTAGGCCCGTAGACATCCGCGTCCATGAGACCGACGCGCGCGCCCGTCGCGGCGAGGGCGACGGCGAGGTTCGTCGCCACCGTGGATTTTCCGACCCCACCCTTGCCGCTCGACACCGCGACAATGCGGCCGAGATGGGGATACGCGACCGGCGTCGGGGCGGACGGTCGCGGGGCCTGAGCCGGCGCGGCGTTCATCACCGGCAGCGTGCGCGCCCCGCCACCCGGCGGGGGGGCGTGCCCCGGTGCGGGGCGTCCATCCGCCTCCGACGGATCTTTCACATCCACCCGGACATCGGCCACGCCGTCGAGCCGTTCGATCGCCTCGCGAACGTCGCGAACGAGCGTCGCCGGGTCGTTCGGCGCGAGCAGTATCGTTAGGCGCACCCGGCCAGCCGTCGTCGTCGCAACGTCGCGGATCATCTCGGAGGACACGACGTCAGCGCCGGTGCGCGGGTTCACGATCGAGCCCAGCGCGGCAGCGATTCGTTCCTGTAACGTCTGGCTCATCGATCGGTCACACCTCGATCCGCCGGACGTCCTTCACTTCGGGAACGCGGGCACGAAGATGGGCGGCAATGCCTTCCATCATGTTCGCGGCCGACATCTCGCAATCGGGACAGTCGCCCTCTACCCGCAGCACCGCCGTCCCACTGTTCTCCTCGAACTGCACCAGCTCGATGTTCGCTTCGGCGATGTGGAGCAGCGGTCGGAGATCGAGGAGCGTTTCGCGAATGCGACTGTCGACGTCGCGTTCGCCGCTCGCGCCCTTCATGAACATCAAGCCGACGCCTCCCTCGCCGAAGGGCCGGCCCCGTTGGACACGAAGGCGCGTGCGGCCGAGATGACGCGGAGGCGCACATCCTCCATCGAACCGGGGATCAACGCCCCCGCTGCTTTCGCGTGGCCTCCGCCGCCGAACTGTCGCGCGAAGCGATTCACGTCCACGTCGCCGGTGCTGCGGAACGACACCTTCACCTTGCCGTAGCCAAGATCCCGAAAGAACACGGCCAGTCGCGTGCCGGAGATCGACCGCGGGTGCTCGACAATGCCCTCAAGGTCCTCGGAGCTCACATCGTAGCGGTCGAGCGCGTCCGCGGGAACGGAGATCCACGCAATCCCGTAATCGCGGTCGACCTCGAGCGTGCTCAGCGCGTCGCGGAGGAGCGCCAGCCTCCCCGGGGAGACGGACGCGTAGATGCGGCGGTACATCTCCTCGGGATCCACGCCGGCGGCGAGCAGCTGGCCCGCGATCGCATGCGCGCGCGGCGTCGTGTTGCTGAATCGAAAGCCGCCCGTATCGGTGAGAATCGCCGCATAGAGTGCTGTGGCGATCGGCTCGGTGAGCTCCAGACCGAGCACCGACGCAAAGTCGAAGACGAGCTCGCCCGTCGCGCAGGCAGTCGTGTCAGAGAACATCACGTCGCCGGCCGGTTCATCGGACGCGATGTGGTGATCGATGACCAGGCGCGGGACGTCGAGCTTTCGAACCGTGTCAGCCAGGACACCCAGCCGCTTCACATCGCTGACGTCGAGCACGATGAGAGCGTCGAGCGGCGTCAACGCCGCTGCACCTTTCGCGGTGTGGTCGACGAGATCGTCCCCCAGGAGGAACGAGAAGGTAGCCGGCCAGGGCGTCGGGTTTACGATGCGGGACTCGATGCCGAGCTGACGCAGCAGCCGGGCAACCCCGGCGACGGAGCCGCACGCGTCTCCGTCGGCGTTCATGTGCGTCGACAGGACGACTCGCTGGCCGGCGCGCAGCTCGGCGACGAGTCGCTCGATGGCAGCCTGTCGATGAGCGGGTGGCTTAAGGAGATCCGATGGTTGCACGACCGGCAGTCAGGGAACGCGAAAGCGGCGCCAAGATCGGCGCCGCCACTAAGATAACCCGTCGTCGCGGGCGGTGCCCAACGGCACCGCCCGCCTGACGTCCCTATCGTGCCCGCGCGGTAGCGATCTCCCCCCGCCCGATCCGCGAGTGCGCTCTGCCGTAGCCGAAGTAGATCGCGAGACCGATGGCGAGCCAGATCAGGAGGCGGTACCAGGTGTCTATCGGAAGGTAGCTCATCATGTAGCCGCAGATCCCGATCGCGAGAACCGGCACGATCGGGACGAATGGCGTCCGGAACGGCCGGTGGAGTTCCGGCGAGCGATAACGCAGCACGAGAATACCGGCGCTCACGATCACGAACGCCAACCGCGTTCCGATGGAGACGAGCTCACCGAGCAGTCCGATCGGGAACAAGCCCGCGATCACCATCGCTACCGTGCCCGTGATGATCGTCGCGAGGTAAGGCGTCCGGAACCGCGGATGCACCTTCGAGAACACCGGCGGGAGCAGGCCGTCGCGCGCCATCGAGTAGAAGATGCGCGGCTGGCCGAGGAGCATAACGAGTACGACCGACGCGAGGCCCGCGATCGCACCGACGTTGATCAGGTAGGTGAGCCACCGCAGCGACGGACCCGCCTTCTCGATCGCGACGAACACCGGATGCGGCACGTTGAGCTCCTGATATGGCGCGAGACCCGTCATCACGAGCGCCATCAGGATGTATAGCACGGTACAGACGGCGAGCGACCCGAGAATGCCTATGGGCAAGTCTCGTTGCGGGTTTTTCGCTTCCTGTGCCGCTGTGGACACGGCATCGAATCCGATGTAGGCGAAGAAGATCACTCCCGACGCGCGAACGATGCCGCTCCATCCGTAGTGCCCGAACTCGCCCGTGTTGGCGGGAATGAACGGGGTCCAGTTCGCGGCGTTCACGTACATGAAGCCGAACGTGATGACGAGAATGACGATCGCGATCTTGATGAAGACGACGGCGTTGTTGAAGCGTGCGGACTCCTGAATCCCGATCACCAAGAGCGTCGTGAGAATGGCGACCAGCGCCATCGCCGGAATGTTCAGGACGCCGTGCAGCTGCTGATACTTCGTCAGGTCACACGTGCCGGCGGTAATGAGCTCGTTGTTGAGGGGGTTCACGCAGAGAACCGACGGAACGAGCGTGTGCGTGCCCTCCACGCCGAACGGCGCCGACGTGAACTGCCGGGGGATGTGAATGCCGATCTGTCCCATGAACTCGGCGAAGTAGCCCGACCATCCCACCGCGACCGTGGATGCCGCGAACAGGTACTCCAGGATCAGGTCCCAGCCGATGATCCACGCGATGAACTCACCGAGCGTCGCGTAGCCATAGGTGTACGCGCTGCCGGCGATCGGGATCATCGACGCGAACTCTGCGTAGCAGAGGCCCGCGAACAAGCACCCCAACCCCGCCAGCACGAACGACAGGACGATCGCGGGCCCGGCATACTGGGCCGCCGCGGTTCCTGTCAAGACGAAGATACCGGCGCCGATGATCGCGCCGATGCCGAGGAGGGTGAGGTTGAGAGCTCCGAGCGAGCGTTTGAGGGAATGTTCACCCTCGAGCGACGCTTCGCTCTGCAGGTGCTCCACGCTCTTCTTGGACCATAAGCCCATGCGCAGTCTCCGCGATCGGTGATTCAGTGAGCCGGGTATCTCGATTCGTTATACGCCGGATGATGACCCAAAAACCGCGCGGGAAGGTGGGAGCGGGCTCAGAGCATTGTCAAGGCGACGTCAACGGCTCGCACATGTGTCAGAACTAACAACTACCGGGAAGCGGGAGACGGGAGACGGGAGACGGGGAACCCTCGGGATGCTCATCCCACGTAGAGAGGCATCCCGAGGGTTCTACGCTTCCTACGCGCTTCCCGTCTCCCGCTTCCCGTCTCCCGGTAGTTCCTACTCCCTCGAATAGTTAGGCGATTCCCGCGTGATCACCACATCGTGCGGGTGCGACTCGCGAAGGCCGGCCGTCGTGATGCGAACGAACTGGCTGCGCGTGCGGAGCTCGTCGATCGAGCCGCAGCCAACGTAGCCCATGCCGCTGCGAAGACCGCCGACCATCTGGAACAGGACGTCGGCGACCGGACCCTTGTACGGAACTCGACCCTCGATCCCCTCGGGTACGAGCTTCTTCGGCGACATCTCGCCTTCCTGGAAGTATCGATCGGCGCTGCCGTCCTGCATTGCGCTGAGGCTGCCCATGCCACGGATCATCTTGAAGCGCCGACCCTCGAGGAGAATCGACTCGCCGGGACTCTCCTCCGTGCCGGCGAGCATCGATCCCATCATCACGCTCGACGCGCCCGCGGCGAGCGCCTTCACGATGTCGCCCGAGTACTTGATACCGCCGTCGGCGATCACCGGAATGTCCCCGGCACCATCGACCGCATCGAAGATCGCGGTGAGCTGCGGAACGCCTACGCCCGTGACCACGCGCGTGGTGCAGATCGAGCCTGGCCCGACGCCCACCTTCACTGCGTCTACTCCCCGGTCCACGAGCGCGTGCGCACCTTCGCGCGAAGCGACGTTGCCGACCACGAGCTGAACATCCGGGAACGCCTCGCGAGCGAGCGCGGTTGCCTGCAACACGCCCTCGCTGTGACCGTGCGCGGTGTCGATCACGAGGACATCGGCGCCGGCATCGATGAGCGCCTTGGCGCGATCCATGTCACGCCGCGACGCGCCGATTGCCGCAGCCACCCGGAGTCGCCCGTGATGATCCTTGTTCGCGTTAGGGTACTGGCGGCGCTTGTGAATGTCCTTGACGGTCACCAGCCCCTTGAGCTTCCCGTTGGCGTCCACCACCGGGAGCTTTTCGATGCGATGCTCGCCGAGGATGCGCTCCGCTTCGTCCAGCGTGGTCCCGACCGGCGCGGTGATAAGTCCCGAGGACGTCATTGCCTCGCGCACGGGCCGATCGAGGCTCCGCTCGAACTGCAGGTCGCGATTGGTGATGATGCCCACGAGGCGGTCATCGCCGTCGACGATCGGCAAGCCGGAAATCTTGAACCGACTCATCAAGCTCACGGCTTCGCGCAGCGTCGCATCGGGAGTCAGCTTGATCGGGTTCAGGATCATCCCGCTCTCGGAGCGCTTGACGCGATCGACTTCGGCCGCCTGACGATCGACGGACATGTTCTTGTGCAGCACGCCGATGCCGCCGGCGCGCGCCATGGCGATCGCCATGTCCGACTCCGTGACCGTATCCATCGCCGCGGCTATCAGCGGGACATTGAGCTCGATGCCCCGTGTGAAGCGGGACTTCGTGCTCACGTCGCTCGGATGAACGACCGAATGCCGGGGAACGAGCAGGACGTCGTCGAAGGTGAGCGCGACGTCTGTGCGAACCCGCGCCGTTCCGTGCGGACGCGGGTCATCAAAACGCACCGGCCCGCTGTCCGACTTGGTCGGTCGAGCGGGCCGGGAATTGGATCGAGTCGAGGTTGCCATAGCGAAACGTAGAAGCGCCGCTGGGACATGTCCAGCGGCGCGTTGGCGGGACCAGCCTACGCCCGTCCGATCGTCCTCAAGCGCCGGCGGACGCGCCGCGGAAGGAAGAATGCCGCAGCTGTCAGGACATTCCGCAGGTTCATCACGCCAAGCTCGGCGGGATCGCCCAGCCAGTATTGCATGACGACCGTACGTCCCGCATTCGCGATCAGGCGCTGCAGCGCCGTCACGAGCAGAAACACATCATCGACCTCCCCGAGGAACGGGATCCAGTCGGGAATCAGATCGACCGGGGCGATGATGTACGCGATCGCCGCGCCTACGAGAACCTTGTCCAGCGTGGCGACACGCCGGTCTCTCAGCAGCCCGAAGAGCAGCCGCACGTAGTTCGGCAGCTGGCGAATGGTATCCATCACGGTGCGCTTGGCGCCCGTGCGTGGCTGTTCGCCCGCCTCCAGTCGAGCCGCCGAGGGGACCTCGCGCCGTGAACGCCTGCGGCGAGTCTCCGCTTTGCCTTCTGCTGCTCTCGTCACCGTGCCTCCCCTGCTGCTGGCGGTGGAGACGCGCCCGGCGGCCTTTGCGGGTCCGCCGGAGGCGCCGGCGCGGTGCCATCCGTAATCGGTGCCGATGGAGTAGTGAGGCTGCTCGCCGCGCCGACGATGTCGTTCGCAACAGACTTGCCAGCGGCCGCAACGCCGCTGAGAACGCCCATCGCCTTGTTCATGAGGCTCATGGTCTCGGAGATCGTTGCGGCCGAGACGCGACCTGCGCGCAGCTTGTCCTCTACGGTTTCCGCGAATCGCTGGAAGACGTTCGCAGAGGGATTCTGGCGTTCCGCGTACTTGGATTCCAGGAACTCGACGAAATCGAGCACCTGGTACGCGCGCTCATCCGAGAGCGTATCGAGCTTTCGGAGGATGCGGTCGCGCAGGAACTGGTTCATGGGTCAGCCTCGCCATCGGGCCCGCCGCCCGCGGGCATCGATGTGAACATACGAGGCGGTGCCGCGGTTGTAGAGTCCCATGCCCCCGGCCAGGTCGGGGTGTTCCTGTTCGACGACCTCCACCGCGCGGGCGACGAGGCGAGTATCGGCGAAGGTGATCCGCCCGTCGCCGTTACTGTCGATCGCGATGTCCGCGGCGTCACCGTATTGGTGGCGACTGTCGCGCGCGGCCCGCTGCACGCGGCGGTTGTGGAGCGGCGTGCGGAAACCTGAGTGCACGTCGAGCTCGAACGCCGCGTCGTCGCCTTTGCCGCTCAACCTGCCGATCTCGGCGACGACGAGCTCGATCTTGTCGAGCAGGCGCGCATCGAGCGCTGCATAACGGGGCCAGCTCTCCTGGTTGTCGTGCGAGACGAAGTCGGAGAGCCGCAGATGCTTCGTGAGGGGCACATCCAGCTTGTCCTCGTCGATCTGGACGAAGCCGGGCGGCGCCAGCTCATCCGTGCGTTTGCCGAGACGCTCGACGAGGTAGGTACCGATACGGTACCCGTTGAGCGTGTTGCCGAGCTTCGCCGAGAACGGTACCATGACCGAGAGCGCGGGCCCGTCCACGAGCACACGCTCCGTTCCTTTCACCAGCGCGAGCCGGTAGAACCCGGGCTTGCCCGGTGCCTCGAAGCGCGGATCGAGCGGTCGCGTGGAGTCGGCAGGGAGGGCCTGAATCGAGCCGGTGTCGGCGAACGGAACCCACGCGTACGTCAGTTGCGCGGGGTCGCCGCGCAGCTCGATCGGGTACACGACGGTGTCGCCCGGGAGCGCGAACAGCACCCGGACCTCGCCGCTTCGGCCGAACGCGTCGCGCGATGGGAGGGCGAGCGGACCGATGCTGTCCACGACGGCGACCTCGCCGCGGCTCTCGATGAACTGCCGCGGCGGGTGGTAGAACTGGATGACGCCTAACGCGGCGGAGCCGAAGACCCCCAGCGACGCCAGGTGCGAGGCGAGCCGCGGCGCGCGGCGTGCGGATCGTGCACGTGGCTTCTGCTGTCCCGTCACGACCTGCCCCACCTCGCCCGCGCGCCGCGGGTATCGACGTGTGCAAACGGCCCGTGGGCCTTGGTCCCGCGGTACAGGGCGGCACCACCGGCCAGCTCGGGGTGTGCGCGCTCGACCCGTTCGACCGCCTGCAGAATGACGCGCGCGTCGCGCGAGTCGATTCGCCGGTCGTGATTGAGATCGTCCATTCGACCGTTCCCGTCGTTGTCGACGAACACGTCAGCCGCGTCGCCGAACTGATGGCGGCTATCGCGCGCGCGGCCGCCGCGTCCGACGCCCTGCGCGTTGTATTGCGGCGTTCTGAAGCCGGACATGACGACCATGTGCTCGACGCGGACGCCGTGCGCGGCGAGGTCCTCGATCACGAGCTCCAGCTTGTCGACGAGCGATTCCCGAAGCACGAGGTACTTCGGCCAGACGTCCTGCTGGTCGTGCGTGAGGAAGTCGCGGAGCCGGAAATGCTCGGACACGTACGTGTCCTGATTCTCCGCGGTCACCTCGATGAAGCCCTCGGGGTTATCGTAGGCTTCCTGCGTCGTCCGGCGACGACGCTCGTTAGGCCAGAAGCCCACGCGATAGTCGCCGACTCTTCCGCCGGATTTTTGGGCGAACGGTATCATCGAGATGAATGCGAACGGGCGACCCATGATGTCCTCGGCCGCATGGTAGACGCCCGGCCGTGTGTCGGCAGCGGGATCGCCGAAGAGCCGCTCGAGGATCGGAAGTGCGAAGAGCCTGGATGCGCTGAACAGCCTGAACCGCAGCTTCCCGCTGCGGCCGAAGAGCGAGTCCGGCAAAACCGGCGCCGCGGACGAAGCGACCGGAGGAGAGACCGTAACGGTTTCCGGGCGCACCGCAGCAGGCGGCCGTGGATGGGCTGATGCGGTGCCGGAGAGCGTCACGGCAGCGATCAGCGACGACCCTGCGATCGTACGCCAACTGCGCGCACGGCTGTTTGTGTGGTGCATCGACGACCTCCCTGGCAACCAGACTGACGGCCTGCGAAGCGCCGCCTCACGGCTTTGCGTGCCGGTCTCGACCGGACCGACGTGCCCTTTACAAGGAGCCTCCGCAGCGCAAGCGGAGGAGCGGGTAATGTGGCTTAGTCTATAGGCTTGCCCTGGGTCGTCGCACCCCCTGAACGACCCGAAGCCGGGATTGGATCTAACTCAGCGGTCAATATATGTAGACCGGTGTGCCGACCGGGACCATTTGGTACAGTGTCTCGATGTCTTCGTTCCGCAACCGAACGCAGCCGTGGCTGACCGAGGTTCCGATGCTCGAGGGAACATCGGTTCCGTGCAGCGCGTAGCCATCGCCCATGTTCAGCCGATTCGTTCCCAGTACCCCACTATACTTCCGCTGCGTTGTCCCGAACGGCGGAATGACAATGTTCTTGTTTGCGACGATCTCCCGCCCCTCGGCGACATCGAACGGGATGAGCTGACCGTCGGCCGTCTTTCTCACGACCTCGTTTCCATCGACGGTGATGACCGATGCGTCCGCGAGCTTGATCGACTGACCGCGGAC
>JBKOYV010000161.1:0-11886 GCA_046725585.1 Gemmatimonadota bacterium
GGGGACACTAAAATCCGATGTCAAACTCGTATCACAGCGGTATCAAACGCCCTTGGCGCCGCGTGGAAGGTGTTGCCGTGGCGAGTGATAGGCCGTGCTGGCGATCCTCGGCTCGGGAGACGGATGCAGGAGAGCGTCGCGCGGCCAATCGCTCCGCGCGACGCTTTCGGGAGCATCGGAGCGTGGTTGCTCCTGTGTGCTACGGTTCGAAAGCCCGGCCTTACTTGCGGGTGATGGCGATCTTCACCGCGCCCGCCGCCGACGCCGCCGCAACCCACTCCGGCGCCTCGTACGTCTGCGCCGTCGCCTGAGCCGAGCCGTTCTGCCACGCACCCTCGGTCAGGATCATCTTCTGCGCCCACGTCCTCGGCGTCGTGCCGCATGACACCGTCGGCGCAGCGGCCGCATGCACGTCGACGACCTGCTTGCCAACCTTCTGCTCCTGATGCAGCTCCAACGCGAGCTTGAACGTCTCTTCGCGCGAGCAGGTCACCGTTCCCGTCATCAACGCCCGGCCATTCGCCGCATCGACCTTCACGTTAGGGTCGATCGTGATGGTGACCTTCGTCCAGTCATTGAACTCGAACGCGCCCACGTCGCACTTGACATCACGCGGTACATAACGCTGATCGAACTCGCCGCACGCTGGGCTCGCCACGCCCGTGTTGAACGCCGCGCCCTGGTGACTGATCGCGTGCGTCATCGACGGTCCGCCATTGTTCGCGAGGGGGAACAGCTTCGGATCGGCCACGGTGATGCCGACCTCGCCGCAGCTCCAGTCGTTCGAGATGACCGTGCCCTGGTAGTTCAAGCCGTAGAAACTCGTGCAGTTCTGCTGCGGGCTTCCGTTGTTCGAGATGATCGAGTTGGCCAGATACACCTGCAGGCCCGACGTCGGTCTCCCATTTGGACCGATGCCCGCACCCGGCGCGTTGTACGCAATGGTGCTGTTGGCGATGCTCACCAGGTACGACCCGCTGCTGTATTCGACCGCGGCCCTGCCGACCGTGTTGCCGCTCACGGTGCTGTTGTAGAGCGCCAGCTGCCAGGCGTAGATCGCGGATTCCGGTGAACGATTGCCGTACACGGTGGTGTGATACATCTCGAGATGGCCGGCTTTGACCGCTGCGGCGTATTCCGCATAGCCCTTGGTGATCGTCAGGTTTGTCAGAAAGAGCGTCGTTCCGTCGATGATGCGGAACTGATCCTTGCCGCTGATGGTCACGCCCTGTGCGGGCGCGATGATCTCCACCAGAGCGTGGAACTCGAGCCCTGCATCGAGCACGATCGTCTTTCCAGCGAGCGAAGGATCGAACTCGATCAGCCCACCGACCCACTTCATTTGTTCGGCCGCCCAGCGCAGGGAACCGACCTCGGTTCCGCCGCTCGTGTTCGTAACGACCAGCTGGCCCGGCTCCGCCAGGGCGCGACCGGCTGCCTCGGCCCCTGGCATCGAAAGCCGCTTCGGCGCAACGGGGTCGTCGCTACACGCGGCGAGCGCGGCGAGCGCCGGGATGATGAGTGCGAGCGACCAGCGGTCGGCCCGCGATGCGAATGTCTGCATGTGTATTGTGTCCCTGGTTTGAGTGAACTGCCGTACAGGAGTTCTGCGGCATCAACCGGGGCACGCGGACATTCACAAAGGGGAGTGTCATCCCGCGGGAATGCAACTCCCGCGGGATGCACACGTGAGCGCGTCAGCCGATCGGACCACTCGGCGCGAGGTTGCCGGGCTCCCAGAACCAGAACAGGATCTGGTGGAACGTCGGCCCGGCCTTGGCGAAGACGACGGAGTACTTCCAGAAGCTCAGCGTCGTCGGGTTGTTGCCGCTCGCGCATGGACTCACCAGGTTTCGTGGCCCCGCGCGATGGCTCGATCCTGCGCGTGCTCCCACCGGGGCCGCAACGCGGGGTCCGCGCGCCGCCACCCCACCGCTACCGTGCGATAGTGCACCGCAGCGCTGTCGAGACGCCCCGCAGCCTCCCATGCCTCCGCGAGCAGCTCGTGAATCTCGCTGCGCGTCACGTAGAGATTCGACGCTTCCACTGATCCTCGCAGCGCCGGCTGCAGCGCCGCCACCGCTTCGGCCGGGCGCCTGAGTCGCATGAGTGCGCGTGCGAGCTCGTAGTTCGTGCGTGTGTAGCCGAAGTTCCGGGACAGGATCGACCGCCGAAACTCGGCGACCGCGCCCTCGTCGTCGCCCTGCGCCGCCAGCCAGAGACCGCGAACGTGATGATGCAGCCGACGGTCGCGGCCGAACCCGCTCGCCCGGCCTAACGACTGAACGGAATCGATCAGCCGCCGCACGCCGGCCGTATCACCGGCAGCGGCGCGTGCGTCCGCGGAGTGCGTGAGGTTCCACGCGGCGCGCCGTGCCGCGCTGGCGTCGGAGTCGAGCTCCTCGCGTCCGCGCGCAATCGAATCGAACAGCGCCGCGGCGATGCGTGGCTGGCCAAGCTCGAGGAGCAGCTGCGCCTCCAGCGCCGTCTGCGACGGCGCGGAGCCGGCGACCCCCCGCGGCACGCGTGGCACAATGGCCCGAAGGCGACGCGTCACGTCGAGCGCCTCGGTGAGGCGACCCTGGTCGCGCAGGGCGATCGCGAGAAACCAGTACGCGTCCATCCGCTCGTACATGCCGCCTGCCTCGAGCACATCCCCGAGCAATCGCTGCGCGGCGTCGTACTCGCCGGCGCGAATGAGATTGGTAGCGCGTCGGTACAGCGCATCGGCCGTCTCGAGAACCCGCGGCCCGGTTGCGCGAAGCAACGAGTCGCCGCTTGCGCCACGGCCCTGGACGTCGAGCACCTCGGCGAGCGCGCTCACGGCGGCCGGGGAACGTGGCTGCAGCCGCACCCACTGGCGCGCCACGCGTTCCGCAGCGGCGAGCGAGTCGGCGAGCAGGTACGCGCGCACCATCCAACGCAGCGCGCCGCACGCGGCACACTCGGCCGACGGGTCGCGAAGCCCGAGCGAATCGAGCTCCACGACGCGCGCGAGCGGGCGAAGCGCCTCGAGGTACTCCCCGTCCGACACGAGGGCGACGCCGAGGTTGAGGTAACCAGCCAGCTCCGTCGGGTAGCGGATCGCCAGCGTCTCGGCGATCGCTCGCTGCACCGCCGGGGCCATCGCACCGGCCCAACCGACCATGATCGTTAGGCGTTCACGATCGGTCGCGTGTCGCGCGAGTCGCCGCGCGCGCTCGAGACGACGGCGCGCCTCGATCTGATCGCCGGTGACGACCGCCGAGTAGTACTGCGCCAGCGGAAACAGTGAGTCCTCGGCGACCGCCGCGTCGAAGAGCGATCGTGCAGCCGCCACGTCGCCGTGGTAATGCGCCCTGAGTCCACGCTCGTACATGCGGTACGCGATAACCGAGCGCGTGGTCACATCGCCGACCGGACGATCTCGCGAAGGCGGTTCGACGTCGGCGACCACCGATGCCGACGACGCGTTAGGCATGGCGCCATTGTTCCGGGCAACGCCGGCGCCGAGCACCGCTGCCCCCACAAGCGACGCAGTGGCGAGAAAGGCGGTGCGGCGTCGTATGCGCCATTCGGCTGGACAACCAGGCCGGACCGGGACGTCGCTGGTCTGCGCCGGCGGCGCGGCGATTCGTGGCTCAGCGACCGGTTCCGGCGGCGCTTGCGACACCGGCTCGTCGACAGGTTCCGAAGCCGCCGTCACCGGTTCGGGCGCCGTCCCGAGCGCATCGACCGGTGCCGGAGCCGCGACGGCAGCGATCTGCTCGCGTCGCAGCTCCTCGGCGAGGCGAAGGACGTCGCGGTCGGCGGGAAGCGAGAGCTCCTCCGCGATGAGCACCTCGTGCACGCGCGCGTGCTGAATGGCGGCGACTCGGTCGCCACCTGCAGCGAGCGACTGCATGAGCGCGATCGCGACGCGCGCGTCGAGCGGATCGCGCGCAGCTCGCTTGCGCCACCACCGCGTCGCACGAGCGTGGTCATCACGCGCCGTCGCGTCGCGCGCGAGGCGCTCCAGCGTCTCCGCGTACGTGCGGTCCAGCAAGGCGCGCTCGCGTTCCACCCAACGCTCGAACTCGTCGATGCCGGGAAGGTGGAACCCATCGAGGAACGGCCCGTCATATAGATCGACTGCGCGCTCGAGATCGTGCGCCGCGACCGCGTCCTGAAACTCCGCGACGTCGATCACGAGGAGCTCAGTGTCGAGCCGCAGCTCGCGCACGCCGACGATGAACTCGTCACGTCCGAGCTCCCGGCGCAGCGCGTATAGCGTTTGGTTGAGCGTGTGACGCGCGCGCTCCTCGTCCGTGTCCGGCCAGAGCGTGTTGATGACGCTGTCCCGCGACACGCCCGAGCGTCCTCCACGCGCGAGCAGTGCGAGCACAGCGAGCCGCCTCGGCTGCGCAAGCGCGCCCGACAGCGGACGCCCGTCGCGGTGCACGGAGAGCCCGCCTAACACCTTCAGTCGAAGCACGTGCGCCTCCATCTACTACAGACTCGCCCCGGATTCGCGCAGCGTGCACTCTCGCTCCGATGCTCGAAAGGCGCAATTCGGTCGAGAGGGAGGCTGATACCCCTGTCTGGAGACGGGTCAAACGCTCAGGTGACTCGACTTTGACCGAGCGTTGCGCATGAAAGCGGGCGGGTTTCCCCCCGCCCGCTTCATCACTTCCTGAGATCAGCCGATCGAGCCGCCGGCCACGATGTTGCCTGGCTCCGTCCGGTTCAGCCAGAACCCGACGAAGCTCGGTCCCGTCTTTCCGACGTACGTCGAGAGGCTCCACTGCAGCGTGGGCTTGGCGAGCAGCTCGGGAATGCCGTCGCCGTTCAGATCCCGCGCGGCGATCCAGACGCCCGTGGGTCCCCCGGTGTTGATCGGGAACTCGAATGTCGGGATTGGAAGCGTGGAGTTGCTGATCAATGCCGCGCCGTCGTAAATCCGCACCGCCGCGTACTTGTCGCTGGCGGCGAGACGGCCGAGGAACACTTCGGCCTTGCCGTCGCCGTAGCGGTCGGCCACGGCGACCGACGCCGCACCGGTGTACCACGCACCAAAGGGCTTCTTCCGGAGGATCCACCCGAACTTGCCGGTGAGATCCTGCACCAGCAGCGCGTTGTTCGCCCCGTCGAAGAAGACGACCGGCTCGTCCTTCCCGTCGCCGGTGACATCGCCGCCCGCAACGCGGCACCCGTCGTACGTGTTCTGGCCAGTGAGCTGTCCGAGCGTCGTGCTGGTCCGCACGTACCCGATGTTCGGCACGCTCGGGTTGTAGCGCAGCACATCCATGCGCGTGACATCGCTGCTCATGCCGAAGCAGGTGAAGATCTCGTCGCGGCCATCGTTGTCGATGTCGCCGGCGCCGACGCGGAGCCCGCCCTTGTGGGTCAAGCTCAACGAAAAGCCGCCGCCAATGAACGCGCCGGTCTTCCCGTCCCACACGCTGAGCCGCGAACCGTTGGAGGCGTTGATTGCCGGCCCCTCGCCAGCGATGATGTCCGGCCAGCCATCGCCGTTCACGTCGCCGATCGTGGCCTCGACGCCCGATGCGTTATCCCACGAATCGGTGAACGCCTGGAACCGAAGCATCTGGTTGCCGTACGCGTCGTAGACCTGGATCTTCGCGGGCTGTCCCACCGGGGACCCGGTGAGATATGCGACCTTGGCCGGGAACTGCTGCCCGGCCGGCAGAATGTTGATGCCGAGCGCTACGGTCTTCGGTCCGTTTTCTGGGACGTGAGCCCTGGGCTGGACCGGCGTATTGTCCGCGCACGCCGCGAGCGATGCGGCGGCGATCAGCGAGGCATTGGCGCGGAGCAGGGTCCGGCGGGGCGTTGCGACGCGCGTCAGGCGGCGCGTCCTGGAGTCGTGTTGCATGGTCGTGTCTCCGTCCTATCTATAGTTGCACGCCGGCGCCGGGCGATCCGTGCGCCGAGCGCGACGTGGTTGGTCGCGCAACGGAGACTTTAAGATCCAGGGTCAAACGCGACTCAAAACCGGGTCAAACGGGCCGCCGAATCGCGAGCTGTTACACTACGCACTCACGTGCACGCGGACTACGAGACGCGGGCGCACCCCTTCAGGAGGGCGCGCCCGCGCATCGTTATGCGAGGTACCGCCAGGCGGCTCGGCTCTTTGGCACCACCCAGCCGCGCGTGAGTGACCTCGTGCGCGGCCGGATCGAGCTGTTCAGCATCGACGCTCTTGTGGAGATGCTCGGGCGAGCGGGCGTCGGGGTGTCCGTTCGGCTGGAGACGCGTCGGCGTCCGGCTTGACTCGGGCGGCTGCGCGGTCGACGCAGCCGCCCCGAGACGTCAATCGGACTTACTTTCGTCCTCGAAAGAGCTTGACCAGATTCGTCGCCGTGGCGGGAATGATCCACGGTGCTCCCTCGATCTTCGTCGTGATCACGGCGTTCCCGATCTCGAACTGCCCACTCGATGGCGCGAGTGCGGTGCCCCAGGGCTGGGCGGTCGTGGAGCAGGTGACGGTGACCTTCCCGGTCGCCTTCACGACAGGCGGCGTTTTGCCGGGCTTCTGCTGTTGACTGACCTCGACCGCGAGGTCGAAGGTCTCGTTCGTCGAGCACGTAACCGAGCCGGCGGCCAGGACGGCTCCAGTCGTGGGATCGATCGTTAGGCTCGCGTTGTTGGCGATCGTGGCGGTCGTGAAGTCCTTGAACTCGTAGGCGCCCAGGTCGCAGTTCGCGTCGCGCGTGACGTAGCGCTGGTCGACCGTGACCGTGCAGTCCTTCCCGGCATTGATGGCCGGGCTCGGGCCGGTGAGCGCGTGGGTCTTGCCCGGCCCGCCATTGTCACGGAGGCTGTCGAGCTTCGGGGCGGCGATCAGCATGACGGTGGAGTCGCCGCAGCTCGAGTCGCTCGCCAGGTTCCGTCCGTTGCGCTCGAAGGTGACGACGTTCTGGCAGTTCGCGCCCGCACCGTTGTTGGCAATGATCGAGTTGCGCATCGCGAGCGGCCCTCGCACGTCGACGCCGCCCTCGTTGTTGTACGCGATCGTGCTGTTCACGAGGGTGAGCTTCTTGGCGACGAACACGGCGGCGAGGTCTAACGACGTGTTGCTACTGATCGTCGTGTTGATGAGCGTCGCGTTTTCGTTTGTATAGAACGCCGCGTAATAGTCGCCCTTGTGGTTCGAGAGCGTGACGTTCTCGAGCACCACATCGGCCGAGGCAAGGAAACCGCCGCCGCCGGCGCTGCCGGAGCCTTTCCCGTTCACGAGTGCGAGGTTCCGCAGCGTCGTCGCCGTCGCCGACGGCGTCGTATAGTAGACGGCGAAGATGTGGTGCGCGTCTCCACCACTGATCGTGACGCCCTTGTCTGGCGGGCCCTCGATCGTGATCGGGTAGCTGACGACGACCGTCGAGTCCACGACGATCGTGCTGCCGGCGAGGGCCGGGTCGAAGCGGACGATCTCGCCGCCGGTCGTCTGCGCGACGGCCCATCGAAGCGAGCCCACGCCCGTGCCGCCGCTGGTGTTGGTGACAGTGACGACGTCGCCAAGGTTGAGGTTCGGGCCGACGGGTAGCGAGCGCTTGGGCGCCGACGGCTCGTCGGCGCAGGCGGCGAGCGCCGCGACGGTGAGCGCGAGCGGCACGCGGCCCGCTCGCGAGAGAAACGAAAGCATGAGGAGCTCCGTGGTTGGTTTGAGGTCTGCGCTTCAAGAGGCGCAAACCACCGCGGAACCGAGCCATCGAGTGAATACGCTACCTGGGCAGCCTCTCGACGGCGGCCACGGCCTTCGCCGCCAGGCAGGGTTGTGCTTGCCGTTGCTTCTCCAGGATCGCTCGCGCAGCGTGCAGCACCTGGGTGGCGTCCGCGTAGCGCCCCTTCGCGACGAGCGCCGTGCCGTGTGTCAGCAATGCTTCGCCGGTGCGCGCGTGTTCCTCGCCGTACTGTGTTCGCGTCACTCCGACGAGCGGGTCGAGCACCGCGAGCGCTTCATCGAGCTCGCGTTGCGCGAACAGCGCTTTCCCAAGACCGAGCTGCGCGGCGATCCAGGGCACCCGATGCTCCGGCTTGTTCGGGTCGAGCCGCCGCAGTGCCGCTCGCGACAACGATTCCGCCTCCACCGGGTCACCCACCTCGGCAAGCATCACAGCCAGGGTACCGCTGGCGCCGATCGTCGTCAGATGCTCCTCTCCGAGCGACCGCCGGAACTGGTCGAGAGACTGACGCATGAACGTCACGGCGCCCGGACCGTCGCCCATGAGGAAACGCGTCTGCGCGATCTGACTGAGGTTGGAGGCCAGGCGCGAGTGGGGTTCGGTGAGGAGCGTCTGGTTGGTCGCGAGTGCCTGTCGAAGCAATGTGTCCGCGGCGGTGAAGTCACCCTTCATCCGCAGGATCACGCCGAGATTGGTCTTACTCTCCGCGACGAGTTGCCCGCGAGCCAGTTGGGCGTGGGCGTTAGGCGAGCCCGTGTACGCGGTCGAAGTAGCCGCGAAGGTCGATGACGAGCGGCGGAGCGTCCGGATCCGGCTGCCACTGGAGCGACTCGGTAAGCATCTCGACCGGTGAATCATCTACGCGCCAGCGTTCGACCGTTCGTTCATCAGTATCGACGATCCAGTACTGGGGAACACCCTTGTCCTTGTACAGGGCGCGCTTGCGACCTCGATCGGTGTGCTCGGTCGAAGGCGAGAGGACCTCGACGGCGAGCAGGAGGCGACCGACCTCTGTCCACGCGCGCATCGGCGCGCCGCTCACGAGCGGCACGACGAAGAGGTCCGGCTGAACGAACTTGCGGGGACCGTACACGATCGCATCCACGGGAGAGAAGAGCACTTCGCCGATGCGGTGTGCCTTCACGTACGGCCCCACGAGATACGCGAGCTCGAGCACGGCGCGCTGATGCGGGACACTCGGGGCAGGCGTCACGAACAGCTCCCCGTCGATGACCTCGTACCGGTTGCCGTCGTCGGGGAGCGCGCGGACCATCTCCACGGTCCACTCGGTGTGCTGGGCGGGCATGGCCATACAATAGGCTCCTCGGCGGCGGACCGACAAGCGAACATGGGCCGAGCATAGCGGACGACCGCCGGGACGCTCCTCGCCGCCCTGGCTTTGCAAGCCACACGCGTGGAAATCGGCGTGAGCGATGCCCGTTAGGCGCACGTTACCAACGTGCTGTGTGAACCCCGTCGTGTACTCCGCACCACCGGGCACCCGCGATGGGCACGCGCGGACATGCGGATGCTCGGTCGAGACACTCATCGTCGTTACTCGTCTCTATCCGGTCGGACGGCACATTTCCCATGCGGCGCCAACCAAGAGGGAACATTAGATGAGTACAACCTTGTCTGCAGTCGACACGTGGTGGGTTGAGATGCCTAACGGTGGCCGGCTCTTTCGCTGCCTCTCCGTTGGACTGTTCGTCGTCACGATCTCGCAGGCCGCTCAGTCGCAGCGGCGCCCCGACACGACTGTGCCGTCGGCGATCGGTGGCGGCCACGTGCAGGTCGTTGTCGACACGTCGGTTTACGGCGCGAGCAAGGTCTCGCGGTCGGTCGGCATGTCAGTCGGCGTCATCGACTCCGCTACGATCGCCGCCTCCGCGGCGCGCACACTGTCCGACCTGCTCGCGGCACGCGTCGCTGGCGTGAGTGTCCTCCGCTCGAGCGGCGTCGTCGGATCCGGATCGCGCGTCCGGCTTCGCGGAGCTAACAGCTTCTTTGGTGCTCGTGAAGCGATCCTCGTGATCGACGGCGTCCGCGTCGATGCGGCGCAGACCGCGCATGGCCTCGGGGCGGAGGCACAACAGCGATCACGGCTCGATGACATCGACCTTCGCGAGGTCTCTCGCATCGAGATCCTTCGCGGCCCGGCCGCGGCGGCGCTCTACGGAACCGACGGTGCCGGCGGCGTGATTCGCATAACGACGGCGCGGCCACAGCGCGGCAAACTGTCCTGGAGCGCCTTTGCGGAGGGCCGCGCGCCGATGGACGCTGCCGCGTACCCGGCCAATCATTCCACCGGGTCGGGGCTGGTGGGTACCGAAAGCTGTACCCGTGGCGAGGCGGCGCTCGGCACCTGCACGCCAGGCCCGTTGCTGACATGGAACCCACTCGAGGACGCGAGCCCGTTCCGCACCGCATTCCGCGGTTCGGCGGGAGGGAGCGCGTCGGGTGGACTGGGCCGCCTGGGGTACGTCGCGAGCGCGTCACTGGACAATGAGGCTGGCGCGCTCGCGCCTAACGACGTCACCCGCTACGCGACTCGACTCAATCTGGACGCGCGAGTCCTGCCCAACCTCCGCCTCGGGCTCAACAGCGCGTACGTGCGCTCGCGCGTCACCTTGCCGCTCAGCGATGGGCGAACCCCCGCGATCCTCCAAGCCGGGTTCGGAGGGAACGCCGTCGACGACCCGGTGCATCGAGGGTACCTCGCGCGCGACCTGCCCGTAGCGCTGGACACGCCCACCGACGAGCGAGTCGGACGAGCCATGGGATCGCTGACGGCGACCTGGACACCGCTCCCGTGGCTGGTCGCACGAGCCACCGCCGCCGGCGAGTCGCTGCGCGGCGACGATGACCGTGCGACCGGCTTCTGGTTCGACTCGACTCTCCAAGTCTTTCCGCGCACCAGATCGGAACTCTCGGACGAACGTGGACGCTACCATCACCGGCTCTTTCCAACTCACCGAGTCGCTGAGGAGCGAAACGACCATCGGCGCCGAGCGCCTGCATCGATCCATCTACGCCCTTGACTCCCTCAGCTCGAACCGTCCCGGCTCGGTGGGCGAATATTCCTCGTCGTGGAGGCACTCGGACGTCACCGGCGTACTCGCCTCGGAGCGGCTCGCCTGGCGCGAGACACGTTTCCTTGGCCTCGGCGTTCGCCACGACCGCTGGGCCCACGGCGTCTTTGCGCCCAGCACGTTCCTCTCGGCCGACGCGGCGTGGGTGATCGGCGACGAACCGTTTTTCCCTCGGGAATCCTTTCTCTCCCACGCGCGTCTTCGCGGCGCCTACGGGCGGAGCACCGACTTTCGCGCCTACGATTTCGTCCCTCGGGCTTCGTTCACGCCGCCCCTCTGGGTGATGCTGCCCCGCAAGGCGCCCGGCGAGACGATCTCCGAGCTCGAGTTGGGACTCGACGCGTTGCTCGTCAACCGCCTCTGGCTGGAGGCGACGTGGTTCCGTCAGCACTCCAACAACGCGCTGTCCGGATCCTACGCCATTCCGACACCTGTCGGCGAGTGGAACACGACCGGGATGGACGCGGCGCTCTCCGCATCGCTCGTTAGGTCTCCCCACATCGACTGGTCCGCTCGTCTCGACGTCTCTGCGTTTTCCAATCGCGTCGATCATGTGTGGGAGGGTGGCGGATTCATGCGGTCCGGCCAGACGCCGCTGTGGGCGGTGGACATTCGCGATGTCAGCGGGCACCCCATCGGCGGCGTCTGGGGGATTCCATTCCGTGTCCAGGACGCGAACGGCGACGGCGTCATTTCGGGGCCCGAGGTGACCTACGAGACGAATGCCATCTATCTCGGCTCCAGCATCCCCACGCGCGAGGTGAGCTTCTCGTCGGCGATCGCGCTCCGTCATTGGAATGTCAGCGCGCTGGTGGACTATCGGGGCGGTTTCAAGCAAGCGAACGGCACCGAGGACGCTCGCTGTAAGCTCGAGCTGTGCGGCGCCTTGTACGATCCGGGCGCGTCACTCGACGACCAGGGCCACGCGGTAGCGGTCCGCTACTCTGGCGCTGGGTTCGTCGAGGACGCGAGCTTCGTGCGCCTACGGGAGATCGCGGTCACGTGGAAGCCCGTCCCGGGCTGGGCGCACCATCGGGGGCTGGCGCGTTTCGACCTCACGATCGCGGCGCGAAACCTTCTGACGTTCAGCGGCTACTCCGGCCTCGACCCGGAGGTGAACTACACCGGGC
>JBKOYV010000079.1:0-13609 GCA_046725585.1 Gemmatimonadota bacterium
GCGTGGTTGGGCGCGCGGTCGTGGTCGGCGCCGTCTGCGCCCCAAGCGGCGCCGCCGCCGCGATGAGTAAGAACAGATATCGAGTCTTCATTGATCTATACCTGCAAGGTGGTCGCCTAACGTGAAATGGGGACAGGGGACAGGGGACAGGGGACAGGGGACAGGGGACTGGGGACTGGGGACTGGGGACTGGGGACTCGGCCGGGACCCCTCGCTCAGCGAGGAGGCTTCCGCGCCAGTAGAGGCCTCCCGGCCGAGTCCCCAGTCCCGATGTCCCCAGTCCCGTCATTCGTACCTCAGGGCCTGAATCGGATCCAAAGCAGCTGCTTTCCTCGCCGGGTAGTAGCCGAAGAACACCCCCACCGCCGCGGAGAAGCCGATCGCCAGAGCGACAGCCTGGATCGGAACCGCCGTACTCCACCCGGTGACACGCGCGAGCACCGACGCGCCACCCACACCAACCGCCAACCCCACCGCCCCACCCAGCACGCTCATCACGATGCTCTCGACGAGGAACTGCGTGAGCACGTCCGAGCCGCGTGCGCCGATCGCCATGCGGATGCCGATCTCGCGCGTCCGCTCGGTCACGGAAACGAGCATGATGTTCATGATCCCGATGCCGCCGACGATCAGCGAGACAGACGCAATCGACGCGAGCAGCCACGTCATGATCTTCGTCGTGCCCTGCGCGGCGTTCGCGATCTCCGTCTGGTTGCGCACCGTGAAGTCGTCGTCGCCGTCGCCGATCTTGTGCGACTCGTGCATGATCGCGGTAACCTCCTGCTGGGCCGCGGCGATATCCTGCTGCGACGTCGCGCTCACGAGGATCTGAAAGATGCGCGTACTGCCGGACAGACGCGCCTGCGCGGTCGTGTACGGGATGATCACGACGTCGTCCTGGTCCTGACCGCCTGCGTTCTGCCCCTTCGTGGCAAGCACGCCGACGATGTCGAACGGCACGTTACGGATCTGGATCTGTGACCCGACTGGGTCGACTCCAGGAAACAGGTTCTGCGCAACCGTATTACCAATGACCGCGACCTTCCGCATGCCGCGGACGTCGTTGTCCGAGAAGAACGTTCCCGACTGCATATCCCAGTCGCGGATCGTCTGGAAATCCGTGCTCACGCCGTTGATGGTCGTTCGCCAGTTCGTGCCGCCGGCGATGACCTGCGTGCGCGTCATGACGACCGGCGTCACCCCGGCAAAGAGCGTCCCCTCCCGCTTGAGCTTCTCCGCGTCGTCGACCGTCAGGCGGTTGAACGCCTGCGCGCCCTGGCTCACGCCGCCCTGGTTGCTCGCGCCGGCGGTGACGACGAGCAGGTTCGTGCCTAACGCGTTGATCTGATTCGCGATTCCGCGCTGCGCGCCCTGGCCCACCGCGACCATGATGATGACAGCACCAACGCCGATAACAATTCCTAACATTGTCAGTAGCGTCCGCATCTTGTTCTTCTTGATGCTTTCTCCGGCAACCCGGATCAACACTGAGCTTTTCATGCAGCCTCCTCGGCGACGAGCTCCGACTCGTCGTCGTCCGGCTCCGTCGCCAGAAGCTCCCGCAGATCGTCCGCGGCGTTGTGCCGGTCCTCCACGGGATGGTCGCGCTTGATGCGTCCATCACGCACCTCGACGATACGCTTGCAGTACCGCGCCACGTCGGGCTCGTGAGTCACCAGGACGATGGTAATGCCCTGATCGTTCAACTCCTGAAAGAGCGACATGATCTCGACCGTCATGTGGCTGTCGAGATTTCCCGTCGGCTCATCGGCGAGCAGCAGCGTTGGCGCGGTCACGACCGCTCGCGCGATCGCGACGCGCTGCTGCTGGCCGCCCGACAGCTCGCTCGGCTGGTGATCCAGTCGATCGCCGAGGCCAACGCGTCGCAGCGCTTCAGCCGCGAGCTCTTTCGGGTTCTTCCACCGGCCGGTGCGATCGTACAGCAGCGGCAGCTCGACGTTGTCGAGCGCCGATGTGCGCGCCAGCAGATTGAAACCCTGGAAAACGAACCCGAGCTTGTGGTTCCGAAGGTCAGCGAGCTGGTTGCGATTCAGTCCGTCCACGCGAATGCCGTCGAGCCAGTACGAGCCGGCCGTCGGCGTGTCGAGACAGCCGAGCATGTTCATGAGCGTGGACTTCCCCGAGCCCGACGCGCCCATGATCGCGATCATCTCGCCTCGGTCGGCGCTGAGGTCGACGCCACGCAGCGCGTGGACCACGTTGTCGCCCATCGTGTAGTTCTTGCGAACGCCTTCGATCCGGATGACCGGCGTCGTTGCCGTGTCGTTCGTTATGACGTTAGGCATCGTTAGAACCCTCCGGGGCCGGGGGCACGGCGCTGCTGCTGGAATGGGCTCGTCGTCGTCGTGGGCGAGGCTGGGGTGGCTGTCGGCGTGTTCGTGCCGATGATTATTTGCATGCCCTCTTTGAGGTTCGGTCCCGTGACCTGCGTGTTCTGCCCGTCAGAGAGACCGGTACGCACGCGCATCACCGCCGGCTTGCCGTTCGCGCCGACGTACCAGAGCTGGGCGAACCCGCCACGTCCACTGGACGATCGCGAACGCGTCGCGCCGCCGGTGCCGCCCGCCTGACCGCCTGCACCCTGGCCGGCGCCGACCTGGCCGCCGCCGACCGGTCCACCGACGGCGGTACCGCCCGCCGCCTGACGAGCGCGACGCAGGCTGTCCCGTCTCGCGGCGAACGCCGCGGAATCGGCCGCCGTACGGGGAGCACCAGTCGCGTTCGTGACACCGGCTTCCGCCATCATCTCGGGCGTCGCACGGAAGCGCAGCGCGGCGTTAGGCACGATCAGCGCGTTCTCGGCCGACCCGGTGAGGAATTCGACCGTCGCCGTCATGCCCGGCAACAGCGTCCCCTTCGGATTGTCGACGGAGACGACGACCGTGTAGTTCACCACGTTCTCCGTCGTCGTCGACTGCAGTCGCACCTGCTTCACCTTGCCGGTGAAGGTCTGGTTCGCGTACGCCTGCACCGTGAAGCGCACATCCTGGTCTTCGTGGATCATCCCGATGTCGCTCTCATCCACGTTCGCGAGGATCTGCATCTGCGACAGGTCGTTCGCGATCAGGAAGAGCTGCGGTGCCGAGAGACTCGCCGCGACGGTCTGACCCACGTCGACATTGCGCTGAACGACGACGCCATCGATGGGGGCGTAGATCTGGGTGTATGCCAGATTCTGTCGTGCGCGGTTCAGGGCGACCTGTGCGGACTTCACGCTTGCCTGCGCGACCGTGTAGTTGTATTGCGCGGTCGTGAACTCGGTCGCCGTCAGGACCTTCTGGTCATACAACGTTTTGTTGCGATCGTACTCGGCTTTCGAGCGATCGAGGTCGGCCTGCGCACGGACGACCCCGGCCTGAGCGTCTAGCACGGCCTGTTGTGCCAGCGTGGGGTCGATGCGTGCGAGCAGCTGACCCTTTTTCACGTGGTCGTTGAAGTCGACCAGAATCTGCGAGACTTGCCCGGACACCTGAGTGCCGACCTGAACCGTGGTCACGGCGCTGAGCGCGCCGGTGGCCGACACGGTTGACTCGAGGTTCCCGCGAGTGACGGTGGCGAAGCGATATGATGGCGCCTCGTGGGCTTCGGCGTTCCGGTAGATCCACAGCCCCAGAGCGCCCGCGGCGACGATGATGGCACCTACTGCGAAACGCGTGTTCTTCGTCATGTGTTCCTCACAAGTGATCGGCTCACTCGGTAGCGAGCCTAACGGGATGCAACCCGTTCCTATCGTGAGGAATACGCGTCAGGGGACGTTCCGTGCACCGCAAAAACGCCAGCTGCACCGGGGCGTAACGAATTGCACGAGGACAGCGCCGAACGGCTAACAGGCTGCCTGCAGTGGCCCAGGTGCAGCCCGTGCTCTCCCGCGTGCCATTCGTTTTGGCCGCCCTGACGGGTGGCCGCTATCAGGCGTATCCTTTGATCGTGGCCACCGCGCCCCTTCCGCTGACTGATTCTCTCGCCTCAAGCGAGCGCCGCAGCATCGGCTTCCCGCTGCAGCGTACCGAGCTGCTGCTCATCTTTGCGTTCTGGACCGTTCTCGCTGTGCTCAACGCCGCGAGCCGGCTGCTCGACCCGCGCGGCCCGGCGTTTCAGCAGCCGTTTCCGCCGTCGACGCCCATCACGCTCGCGTTCGCTGAGTACTACCTGTGGGCGGTCCTCACCGTCCCCATCTTCTGGCTCGCGAGCCGGGTCAGCCTCGAGCCACGAGGCAATCGATTCGGGAGAGTCCTGCTGTTTCTTGGCGTCGGCGTCGTGACCGCGATGTTCGTGGATATTGCCATCCACTTCATGCGCGTGTCGTTGCTCGATCTTCCGCCTCGACCGCGACGTGGCCCGCCGATCACCTGGCTCACCGGGATCGAGCGCCTGTGGTTCCTCGACGATCTCACGGTCTATTTCGCTGTTCTCGCGGCGGGCATCGCGCGCGATATCTTCGCGCGGTACCGCGCGCGACACGATGAGACGGTTCGCCTCACGGCGCAGGCGGCGCAGCTTCAGGCGCAGCTTGCGGAGGCTCGGCTCGCCGTGCTGAGCGCGCAGCTCAATCCGCATTTCCTCTTCAACACGCTCCACGCGGTGTCGTCACTCGTCGAGCGCGACCCGCGCGGCGTGCGGCGGATGATCGCGCGACTGAGCGAGCTGCTCCGCGTGACGCTCGAGGGCACGAGCGAGCAGGAGATTCCGCTGTCGCGCGAGCTGGAGCTGCTCCGCCTCTACCTTGATATCATGCGGGTCCGCTTCCAGGGGCGCCTGGAGATCGACGCGCAGGTGGACGACAGCGTCATGGACGCACTCGTGCCGAACTTCGTCCTGCAACCACTGGTCGAGAATGCCGTGATGCATGGCGTCGCGAAGGTCGAGGGCAGTGGAAGGATCGAGCTGCGCGCGCACCGCACCGGTGACGACCTCGTGATCACCGTTCGCGATAACGGCCCGGGAATCGACGCGGCGATCGCCACCGACAGCCACGGGAGCCTGACGCGACCACGCGGCGAGACGGGCGGGACGGGTGGAGTGGGACTGAGCAACACGCGCGCGCGGCTGGAGCAGCTCTACGGTCCGGACCAGCGCCTGTCGCTCCGCCGCGCGGGGAGCGTCGGCACGGTAGCCGAGATCGTGTTGCCCTACCATACGGCCGCGGACCTCCACGCCGAAGCCGCTCCAGCGACTGCCTAACGTCGATCGATGGCCGAACGCCAGCCCATCCGGGTGCTGATCGTAGACGACGAGCCGCTGGCGCGGCAGCGGCTCGAGGATCTGCTGCGCGCCGAGCCGGGCGTTGAGATCGTAGCCAGCGTGGACAACGGTGAGACGGCGATCGACGCCGTTCGGACCCTCCGTCCCGACATCGCGTTTCTCGACGTCCAGATGCCCGGCAAGACCGGTATCGACGTCGTCCGCGAGATCGGTCCCGACGCGATGCCGCTCACGATCTTCGTGACGGCGTACGACCGTTATGCTCTGCAGGCGTTCGACCTCGCGGCGGTCGACTATCTCGTGAAGCCATTCGACGACGAGCGCTTCGAGCAGGCGTTCCACCGCGCTCGGCGATATGTCGAGCTGGAGGAGATGGGAGAGCTTCGCGAGCGGCTGCTCGCCGTGCTGGACGGAGGGTCTCGCGATGGCTCGCCGAACACGGCCGCCGCACCTTCGTCCAGCGCATCGCCGTATCTGGAGCGCATCGCGGTCGAGATGCGTGGCAAGGTGCGCGTGGTGCCCGTCTCGCAGATCGAGTACATCACCGCGAGCGGTCCCTACGTCGAGCTGCACACGAGCGAGCGCGCGTTTCTCATCCGCGAGGCGATTCACACGCTCGAGGAGAAGCTCGATCCCAACCGATTCCTCCGCATCCACCGCTCGATCATCGTGCGTGTCGACCTCATTGACACCTTTCATCGCGGCGCCGGCGGTGACTACGAGGTTCAGCTCAAGAGCGGCGCTCGTCTACGCGTGAGCCGATCGCGCCGAGAGGAGCTGGAACGTCGGCTCGGCGTCACGAGCTGAGAAAACGACGCAGGGGCGAACGGTACAGGACGAACGTCCGCGAGTTAGAACGCTGGTAAATCGCCGCGCGCCGACGCATCATCGAGTCGGGGTCAGAATCGGGGTCAGAGTCGTACTCAGGCCCCGACTCCGTCGTCCCGGCATCGAACCCCGGAGTTGGTCAGCGCCATGGATCGCAAGGCCGTCCTCCTCGTGGCCGCCACGTTACTCGTCGCCGCTCCCCTGGTCATAACTCGGGAAGCTCACGCTCAAGGCGCCACGACCGTGCTCGTCGTCGGAGTTTCGGACGTAACGACCGGGCTGGCGTTGCAGGGGGCCGAAGTCATCTTCCCCGAGCTCGGTCGATCCGGCCGCACTGACGGACTCGGCGAGGCGCGCATCGGCGACATCCCGGTCGGAAGTCATCGCATCCGCGTTCGCCACATCGGGTACGTCGCGGCCGACACCACACTTCCATTTCAGGGCGACACGACCGGGATCGTGTTCCGCCTGGAACGCGCCGCGGTGAAGATGGACGCCGTGGAAGTGAAAGCGGTTGGGCCGTCGCGTCTGCGCGAGTTCGATATCCGGCGACAGCAGGGAATCGGCAAGTTTCTCACGGCCGACCAGCTCGCGAAGGAGGCGCATCGCGAGTTCGGCATGGTCGCGATGACGCGCTTCCCGGGGCTTCAGGTCGTGCACGACGCCGACGGACGACCTCATATCGCGAGCATACGTGGCTCGTGCGGCGTCGGCTCATCGCCATCGGAGGCGTTGCGCGCGGGATCCCGAGGCGGAGGAAGCGGCGGACGCGGTGCGGCAACGAGTGGCGGCACACCCACTGGCGTCCAGGGCAGCGGTGGCGCCGGTCAGGGATCGTCCACCACGGAGCCGCAGGTCGGCACCGCGTTTTCGGCCGGCTCGTGCACGCCTAACAAGGGATGCATCGTTCAGACCTACCTCGACGACATTCTCCTCGACGAGGCGGACTTCGACATCATCGAGACGTGGGACCTCGCGGGAGTGGAGTACTACTCGGGGGCCCAGGTGCCGGTGCGCTACCGCATCTCGGGCGCGGCCTGCGGTGTGATGCTCCTCTGGTCGAAATGAACCGATCACCGATGACCGGCGGCGGGTCAGGGTCATCGGTGATCTCACGAATCGCGTAGGGCGATGATTGGGTCGACCCTCGACGCCCTCAGCGCCGGCAGCAGCGCGGATAGCGCCGCAACCACACCGAGAACGGTCGGCGCCGCGACGTAGATCGCCGGGTCGTGCGCACTCACCCCGTAGAGCAGCGCGGAGATAAGTCGGCCGAGACCTAACGCGAGCAGCACGCCTGCCCCGAGGCCGATGCCCACCGCCCCGAGGCCGTGAGCCATCACGGTACGCACCACTTCGACCGGCCGAGCGCCGAGCGCCACGCGCACCGCGAGCTCGTGCGTCCGCTGGCTCACCGCATACGCCACCATCGCATACACGCCACCGACGGCGAGGATGAGGGCGATGGCCGCGAACGACCCGAGCAGCAGCATGGCGAAGCGACGCGGCACGCTCGCCCGCGCGACGACGTTTTCCAGGGTCTGGAGGCCCACGATCGGCAGCGTCGGGTCGAACGTCCGAACCGCACGCCGGACCGCCGGCGCCAGCGCCGAGGTCGACCCGCTCGTGCGGACGACGTAGCGCATGTAGCTCGATGGCTCGCGCTCCTGCGGCACGTAAATGTCTACCCCCGATGCGCTCTCCAGCGAGGTGTGCCTGACATCGCGCACGACACCCACGATCGTCAGCCAGGCCGAGTCGCCAGTGATCCGCACCCGATGACCGATGGGATCGTCCCCGGGGAAGAGCTTGTTCGCCGCCGTCTCGCTCATCGTCGCCACACGCCATCCATCTCCCGCGTCGGTTGCGGCGATCGCCCGGCCGCGGCGCATGGACATCCCCGCCGCGCCGGTGAACCCATCGGTCGTTAGGCGGTACGCCACCTCGGCGGGCCTGTCGGGCGGTACTACCGGGCGGCCCTCGATCTCGAGACCCGTCGTCATGTTGCCGCCGGCGAGCGGCACGTGCGTGGACGCACCCGCCTGCGTAACGCCGGGCAGGGCACGCAGCATCTCCACGAGTCGATGATGCGCCCTCGTGATCTCCTCGTTGGTGCGGTAGCTCGCTGCCGGGAGCCCGAGCTCGAACGTCAGCGCGTGACGCGCGTCGAAGCCCGGGTCTACCCGAAGCAGGCGCGAGAAGCTCAGAACCGTTAGGCCCGCGCCGATCAGCAGCATCGCGGCGAGCGCGACCTCGAGCGCGACGAGCGCGTCGCGCGTGCGTGCGCCCGATCGTCCGCTCGACATGCGCCGGCCGGCTTCACGCAGCGCGTCTCCAGCCGGGGTGCGCGCCGCGTACAACGCCGGCGCAAGCCCGAACGCGACGCCCGTGAGCACCGCGAGCACAACCGCAAACGACACGGCGCGCCAGTCCAACGCAATGTCGCTGTTCGACTGAAACGCCGGCGGTCCGAAGCGAACGAGGATCGCGACGAGCCCGCGCGCGAGCGGGAGCCCCATTACAGCGCCGATGAGGGCGAGCGCGACACTCTCGGTCGCGAGCTGTCGAACGATTCTCTCGCGTGTCGCACCCAGCGCGGTGCGGAGCGCGACCTCACGCGCGCGCGAGGCCCCACGTGCGAGCAACAGGTTCGCGACGTTCGCGCAGGCAATCAGCAGCACCAACGCGACCGCCGCCGATCCGATCACGAGCAGCGGACGTACGTCGCTGGCGATATCCTCCCGCAGCGGGATGACGCGCGCGCCCCAGCCGGCATTCGTGACAGGGAAGTCGACGGCCCTCCGCGCTGCCAGCGAAGCCAGAGCCGACTGCGCCCGCTCGACCGACACGCCACGTCGCAGCCGGCCGAACACATAGAGGTAGTGCGCCCGGCGGCTCGCCAGCGTCTGGCCCTCGAGAACCATCGGTCGCCAGAGATCGATCGTTTCGGGCAACGGATACCGGAGCTGGAATCGCTCGGGCATCACCCCGACAACCGTGTACTTACGCCCGTTGAGCGAGAGATCGCGACCCACGATCGACGAATCCCCACCGAACCGCTGACGCCAGAACGCGTACGAGAGGACCACGACCAGATTCTTACCGGTCGTCGCCTCCTCGGGCACGAACACCCGCCCGAGCAGGGGCCGAGTGCCCAGGGTCTGGAAGAAGTCGCGAGAGACGCCCAGGGCCTGGACACGGATCGGCTCGTCCCCCCCGGTGAGGTTCGGTCGCCACGTGGTCACGGCAGCAACACCGTCAAACACGGCTCGCTCCGCGATCCAGTCCGAGTAGGTACCGCCGGAGACCTCGTTCTTTCCAGGCGCGACGCCGCCATCCGCCCGCGGTGGCGATTCCCACAGCGCGACGAGGCGTCCCGGCTCGGCGTACGGTTCGGCGCGCAGCAGAAGCGGGTTGACCACGCTGAACAACGCGGTGCTCGCCGCGACCGCGACCGCGATCGTGAGAACGACGACCGAGGAAAATCCGGGACTGGAGCGGAGCGAGCGAACGAGATACCGCAGATCGCGGAGCAGCGTGTCCATGCACACCTCCCTCGAGGTTGGCAACCGCCGAGCGTACGTTGGGACAAGTCAAATGGCGAAATCGTTCGAGCGGCTACCGCGATCGCTTGAGCGCGGTAGCTTGATGCGGACGCGTCAGGCTGCCCGTACCCTTTCCCGTGCCGTTTTCGATTCCCGACTCCTTCCAGGACCGCCTCGACTCGCTCGAGAAAACGGTCGCCAATCTCGCGCGCGACCTCCGCGCGCTCCGGACCGCCGTCGAGCGGCTCGACCAGCAGCGCGGGGGCGCCGCCCACCCCGTTCAGCCTGACGTCCTGCCCGCCACCTTGGTGGCGACGGATGCGGCGCTCCTGGACGGCTCCGACCCCGAGGTCGACGCGCCGCCCCAACCTTGGCTCGCCGATCCGGGCGTGGCGGCACAGACACTGGCACGACCAGCCGAAGGTGGACTCGCGGACCGACGCACCGGCATCGACCGGCGTTCGCTCGACGTCGAGTCGCTGATCGGACGATACGGAACCCTGGCGCTCGCGTCCCTCACGATACTGCTCGGCGCCGGCGCGTTTCTGAGCTGGGCGATCGCGCACGGCAAGATCGGCCCGGGCCTCCGCGTGTTCCTGGGCGCGTTAGGCGCGGCGGGCGTCGCGGTCGTCGGGTGGCGCCTTCGTACACGCGGCTCGGTTCGATTCGGGAGTACCTTGCTGGCCCTCGCGCTCGCACTCGTCCATGTGGACGCCTGGGGCGCCGGGCCCTATCTACGGCTCGTCTCGTCTCCGGTCGCGCTCAGCGTCGCGGCGGCTGCGTCCGTCGCATTGGCAGTGCTCGCGTGGGTGAACGACGAGGAGGCCCTGTTCAGCGTTGGTGTTGGCGGAGCGCTGGTCGCGCCCTTCGTGACGTCCAGCAACTCCGGCAACGTGGTGGCGCTGCTCATATACGGATACGTCGTCCTTGGCTCCGGGCTCGCCGCGCTTCGGCGGCGAGCGTGGCCTACGGCCGTGATGGTCGCGACGGCCGGATGCTGGCTCTACGTGGCCGTCGCATCCGCATCGCTGCACAACGAGAAGTCGAACGCGCGAGACTATCCGGCGGTGTTCGCCATTGCTGTCGCATGGACTGCGATCGTAGCGACACGTGGTGCTTGGGGAGCGCGCGTTTCGAGGTCGGCGCTGATCGCGTTGTTCGGGACGCTCGCGCAGGCGCTCGACGACACACCCGCAACGGACCTGCTCATCCTCGCCGCGCTCGGCACCCTTACGGCGTACGCGACAGTGTACGCTTTCCTTGAAGCCCCGACCGGCGAGCGGGCACCGAAGCAGCCGCTCTTCACGGGGGCGCTCATCCCATTGGCGTTAGGTGCCATCGCCGTCGTTTGCGTCCAGGACGCCGCGCTGGCCAGAACCCTCGTGGCTCTCGCGTGGACGGGGGCCGCTGTCGCCGCGGCATTCCTCCAGCCGGCGGCACGATCCACCCATCTCATGCTCGCCGGGATCGCGAGCGGGGCGGCGCTTCTGTTTGCACTCGAAGACAGGGCTGTCGAGTCTTGTGTCGCGCTGTCCGCGCATGCCGCCGCGCTGTCTCTCCTGCTGCGAAGGGCCCGAACGCGTCTCCTCGCCGTCCCGATCGCGTTAGGCCTCGCGATCCTCACGATCTGGACGTTCCAGCTGCTTTTCGACCGCCCGCCGTATGGCTACACCCCGTTTCTCACGGCACCGTCGCTCGCGGCGCTGGCAATGTCGGCGGCGTGGCTCGTGGTGTCGTGGAACGCGTATCGCGTCGAGCTGGCGGATGCCGGCCCGGGAACGATCGAGACCCGCACCGCAGTCAGGCTCGCCGGCTCGGTCGTGACCTTCATGTGGGGAAACACGGAGCTGTCTCGCGCCTACTCGGACGACGTCGCGACCTTTCTGCTTATCCTGTACTATGCGGTCGTCGGCGTGGCAGCGATCTTCGTCGGCCGGGCGCGCGACATTCGGATTCTCCGCCACGTCGGCTTGGGATTGGCGATCTTCGCTGCGCTCAAGGCGATCGCGGAGGCATCGTCGCTGGTGATCGGGCTCAGGGTCGGAAGCTACCTGCTCGCGGGCATGTTCCTGCTGGGGGTGGCGTACTGGTACCGCGATCGGGAATCGGGAATAGGGAATAGGGAATAGGGAATAGGGAATAGGAGATCAGGCGGGCTGCTGGGCGACGTTAGGCAGGCGACTACTGATGTGTCCCGGCCGCCGGTGAGAAAAGTCGATCGAGGACTCGGTTCGCCATGCCCTTCGCATCGGCCTGGTCATCGTTCGTCAGCACGATGACGACTGCCTGCCGATCCGTCACGCGGACGAACGCGCTGCGACGTCCGCCGTCGGCAGCATACGCGGCGAGCCGCGCCACGCCACCGGACGTCTCCACCTCCCACCCCTTCGTTGCATCGATGTCGCGCCACGTGCGCGGATTCTCGAGTCCGAGCGCGAGACGATAGAGCTCATCGACGCTCGATTGCACCTGACCATCCGCCGTCGCCGTGGTCTTGTGCATCCCGATCGGCATGCTCACCTGACGCGCAACGCACCGCTGAAACGGTGTCATGGCGGCACCCGCCGTCGACACGGTGTCGGTCTGCGTCGTGTCGCGAGTGCCACCCGCCGCGCGCCCTGCGGGCGCATCCGGAAGCTGCGAGCAGAGCGATGCGAACACACCGGACATCGCTCCCAGCGTGAATTGTGGCACCGTCGTCGTCGGCATGTAGCGCGGCTGCACAGGAATCCCCCAGGACTTGTTGACGAACACCTTCCCATCCTGCGCCACGAGCACCGTCGCGCCACCGGCAGCCGGATCGGCGTACTTCGCGAACACCGAGTCGACGAACGCGATCGTGAGCGGCGAGTCCGCGATCGCTCGGCGAACCACCCGACGTGTCGCGAGGTTGTACGTGTCGCCGGGGCGAAGCGTGAGGAACGGGACGCCAGGATCGTTGGGATCGTCGCCGCCGTACACGAATGCTTTGTTTCGCCCGATTATCGTCGCCGTGTCGCCGCGCACCACCCACGCCGTTCCCTCGTCCTCCGAGATCCCGAGCAGCTTCGGGTACTTCGTCATGATGGAGTCAGCGAGGTCCGGCAGGCGCTCGCGCGCCACGACGTGCTGATCGATGCCGACGTTGCGCAGATAGGCGAAGCCCTTCTCGTAACCCGGATAGTCCATGATCCGGTTGTTCTGCGACGGTGCTCCCCGCACGAGAAAGTCGCCGAGGATAGATGCCCCGGCCGAGGAACCACCGACGACCCCGCCGCGCTCGAGCACCTCGCGGAAGGCTTTCTCCGCCTTGGTCCCACCGTAGTCCTCGACGAGATGGTACTGGCGCCCGCCTTCGAACCACACGCCGCCTGCCTTCTTGATCACGGCGACGAACGAATCCGAATCGGCGACTTTTCGGTCTTTCGTGAAGAGCACGTGGACGTTCTTCGCGCCCGCGTTCCTCCAACCTCTCGTGGCTGGCCCGTCCTGCCCGTACGACTCAGCGCCCCCCGCGTTCGGGACGTCGATGATGAGCGCATCAGGCCCGCCCGCCGCTTCAATGAACTTGGCGTAGATCTCGGGGCCCATGGACCCGCCGCCTACGACGATGACGGTCCCCTTCGGCGGCCCGACCTTCGTCGGCCCGGACGGGCTGGCGGGTCGGAACGGCGCTTGACCCAGAACGATCGCCGGGGAGAGGACAAGACCAAGAGCGGCGCGGCGCAGGAAGGGCATGGACGGGATTAGCTCGGGGTTGGGTACTTCCTCGTCTACGCCACGCGCGCGCGAGTCGTTGAGCCGGTCCGTCGCGGGCCGCGGCCTCGTCCGCCATGTCCGTCGCCCCGTAAACCGGCACTTCGAACGGCAACCACGAACAAACGGTAACCACGAACGAACGGCAACCACGAACGCTGACGACGCTGATCTGTCGAACGCTGTGGCCGCTGAATCGTTCTCAGGCGCGAGCTACTCGACCGGAGCGTCAACTCCAATCACATGAACGATTGATGTTTGTTGGTTCTTTGGGTTTC
>JBKOYV010000450.1:0-4256 GCA_046725585.1 Gemmatimonadota bacterium
GCTCGGACGTCGCCCCCGTCGCTACAAGCCGCCCGCGATGCAGCACGCCGACGCGGTCACACAGCTCGAATGCCTCTTCCGCGTTATGCGTCGCCAGCAGCACCGTGCACCCGTGGGCGAGCGCGACGTCCTCGCGAAGGAACCGGCGGAACGAACGGGCCGAGATCGGGTCGAGGCTGCGTGTCGGCTCGTCGAGCAGCAACACGCTCGGCCGGGCGAGCAGTGTGCGCGCGACGAGCAGCCGCTGCTTCATGCCTGACGAGAACCCGGTGACGAGGCGGTCCGCCGCCTCGACGAGATTCACGAGCGCCAGCAGCTCATCGATGCGGCGCGCCGCTTCCATCCCCCGCAATCCGTGAAGCGCCGCAAAGAGCCGCATGTTCTCGCGGGCCGACAGACGCCAGTTGAGGCTCCGCTCGTCCGCGATGACCGGGGCAAGCACTTCCCTAACGCGACCCGGTGATTTCGAAACGTCGTGACCGCTGACGATCGCCACCCCTGCATCCGGCGTGACCAGCGTCGCGAGAATCTTGAACAGCGTGGTCTTTCCGGCGCCGTTCTCTCCGAGCAGCCCGAAAAACTCACCGGCACGCACGTCGCACGACACGTCGGACAATGCACGCACCCATTCGCGCGGCTTGCCCGTGAGCGCGGCTCGCCAGCCGCGTTGCTTGGTGAATGACTTGGTGAGCCCGCGCAGTACGACCGCGTTGCTGTTCGAGACTCCTGGCGCCGTGAAGGCGATCGTGCCAGGCGTCGCCATGGATGCCTGCTCGATCACGACGCGGCGTCGGCGGTTCCCGCCGACGAATGCCACGCGCGTATCTGCTCGACGACTTCCGGCAATCGCGAGAAATCGCGCGCGACCTGAAGTCGGTACACCGGGACCGTGCGCACGATATCACTCGCGCGAATGAACAGGTTCATCGACTCCGACCCACCGATCGCAGTTCCGGCGCGATGATGCCGGAGGAGCGTCCCGACGGCCGCGGTTCCTCGTACACGAATCCGTTCAACGGGTGGCACATCGGGTCCGGCCGGCACGGGGGCAAGCTCGTAGACCGCGGCCAACGGCAGCCGGCGCATCTCGACTTGATCGGGTGGGAGCTCGTTCACGTGATACTTGTTCGTCACCGGGTGCGTTTGCCCGCTCGCGTACCGCAGCTGCGATGCGGAATCGTGGAGAAGACGCACGGCGGGCATCGAGGGCCACGCCGTGACGGGAACGCCCGGATCGACGGGCAACATATCGTCCGTGATCAATGTGGCCCTTGCGGCGCACAACGCGGTTGCCAAGGTGGACTTGCCCCCGCCCTTGTTCGCGAGAAAGGCGACGGCCGAGCCGCCGATACCGACAGCGCTTCCATGCAAGCACAGTAACCCCTGCAGGTGAAGCGCCACGGAGAACACGCCGCCTAACAGGTCGGCGCGCACGAGCTGCATCGCCGAGCTCGTACCCGGCGTCCAGGCGATGACCCGGCCTCGCTCGACGACGTCGAATGTGCCGGTATCGTCGAAGTCGAGCCGGAACCCGTCACTCAGCTTGCTGCAACGAACGCGGATCTCGGCGTCAACGCGGTCGTCGCCGAGGTACACCCCATCCGGGGGTGGCGCGACTGCACGCTGAAAGAACCAGTCAGGCTCGGCGCCGTGAATGGACGGAAGCTCGGGAAGCGGGATCTCCGAGCGGAGACAGCCGCCGAAAATGGCGTGATCTCGCACGTGAGAGACGCCTGTGACTTCGGAATTGTGAGGGGGGACACCACGAAGGTGGGGCCCAACGTGCCGGCGGGGGAGGTTTTTGCCTCCCCCGCTGGCAGAGCGTTAGCCGATCGGCGAGTACCGGTGATATGGGTTAGCGCCGTCGCCGGGGTTGAAATCGCCGCCGGCGAGGGTAACCTCGCGGAACGTGCCCAAACGCTCGAGTTTGGGTGCCTGGTACATCCATCCTCCCTTGAGAGGTGTTTCCGGGAATTCCCGGCAAAGTACGGCCGGCATGGCCGTAGGTGCAAGCCTGCGGCAGAGCCGGACGCGGTGCGGATCCCACCGTCGTCGGTCACTGCACGAACCCTGCCGCTGGCATTCTGATCCGTTCGTTGTTGGTTTCGCCCGTTCCGACTGCCTTGGCCAGACGTGACCTAAGCCACAATTCGGTCTGGAATGCGACGAACAAATGTCCACCGCCGCCCAGGCCGCGTGTCTTGTATTCGCGCCACGCATGTTGCAGCGCCGCAGCATCGACCACCCCGCGGTCCGCGAGAATCGATGTGGAGAAGACGTCGCTGACCAGGCCGTCGGGATCGCCGCGGAACGAGCGCGCGAAATAGTCGGTCAGGACGCCCGTTTTGACCGCACGAGGGGCAAGCACACTCGCGGGCAGCACGTCACGGGCAGCATGCCGGAGCAGGTGCTTCACAGCGCCGGCGGAGGCGCGCTCCTCGCGGGGACGGCGGAGTGCGAACTGCACGATCCGCCGGTCGAGAAGCGGCGCCCGAAGCTCCACCCCGTGCTCGAGGGCGAGCGCGGAGAATCCGGCGAGCACTCTCGAAATCGTTGGGTTTCCCAAGGAACGGCGCGTCTCCGCCGCCGCGTGGCCTCCGCCGCCTGACGCGAGCATACCTTCGGCCTCGGCCTGCCGTTCGTTGAGCGAGTTCCTCGCAACGAACTCCTTGTCGAGCCAAGCCGGGAACGCGATGGCCGGGCGCGACCGGCCACGCCTCGCCCGTGCCTGCTCCGATAGCGCCGGTCGCGCCACGGAGCTCCAGAGCGCGCGGACACCTGCGCCGCCGAATGCGCGCCACTCGCGCCGGAGCTCGCCCCATCGCCGATCCGTGAACAGGTCGCGGAGGAAGACAGTGGATACCGCGAACAGCTGATCGCCGCCATCCCCGTAGAGCGCGACGCGCGAGCTCTGTCGCGCGGTCGCGCCTAACAAGGCGCGAAGCCAGTTCTCGAACGCGTGCTGGAACGGAATGTCGGCGCGACCGGCGTGCTCGCGCGCGTTCGCCAGCAAGGGCACATCGTCGATCGACAGCCACGTCGGTCGCGCCGCCCAGAACGTCGTGACCTCGTCGATCAGCTCATCCTCGCGTGCGGGATCGCCGACGGGATAGCTGAAGGAGATGGGCGCGAGACGCGAATGTCCCTCGCGGTCGAGCGCCGCATTGCCGACACCGAACATTACCGGCGAGTCGTAGCCGCCACTCAGCCAGATGGTCGTCGGCCCGGTGACAGCGCGTCGCTCGGTGATTGCCCTTCCGAGTAGCTGACTCAACTCCTCGCTCGCCGTATCGAACGACTGCGCTGGGGCGCTTTCGTCGATCTCGATCCGCCAGTGCGGCGACACGCGCACCGCACCCGGTCCATCGCGGAGAAGCGCGTATGCCGCGGGGAGTGACCTCACATCGTGATATGGAGTGCGCGAATGCCCGGCCAGACTCACGCCGACCAACTCCGCCAACGCTACCTCATCGAGATCACGGGAGCACGCCGGGTGCGCGACGATTGCGGCGACGAGCGATGAGACGATCAACGCCCCATCGATCTCCGCGTAGTACAGCGGGCGTCGCCCCATGAAATCACGCGCCGCGAAGGTCCGATGACGCGCATGATCCCGAACGATGAACGCGTAGTCGCCCTCGAGGTGGCGCGTGCACTCGGGGCCCCACGCGCGGTACGCCGCGGCGATGAGATGCGCCGGTGTTCTCCCGGTGGGTCGCACGTTCGCCGCGCCAAGTGCGCGAACCAGCTCGTCGCGGTAATACAGCGCCGCGTCGACAGCGACGCTCAAGTCGCCATCGTTCACGATGAGCGCCGGACCGGAGAATTCGTCCGACAGCTCCCAGTCGAACCGCGCGACGGCGATCACCGAGTCGTTACTGCGCCACACCTCGTACCGATCCCCGCGCGGAGCGATCGCGGCGAGCGTGCGCACGAGGCTCGACTCCGCGAGCAGGCGCCGAGATGGGTCGATCACCGCAATGAAGCCACTCACCGGAGCGCGCCGATTCCGAAGGCGGGAAGCGTAGCAGGTCGACTCATCGAAACGCGCAAGGGACGGATGCCGAACCGGGAACAATCTGACGCCGGCTTGTTTGCAGCGTGCATGCCGCGCGGCGCGTCGCGCCGCGAGTCGTCTCGGCTGCCTGACTCGGCGTAGCGAGGCGCGTTGCGGCAACCGCTACGGTAGCTGATGCTCAGGCTGCTGGCGAGAGTTGCGCCACGTCGACACTACCGTGGACGCCGCGCCATAGCAC
>JBKOYV010000086.1:0-8823 GCA_046725585.1 Gemmatimonadota bacterium
TCAGCACCCGTGCGAGCGCGAGGATCGCGTCGGCCGGCAGCTGCCGCAGCTCCTCACGAGCCGCGCGCTGTTCCCGTGACGCCTCCTTCGCCGCCATCGCCTGCGACACCTCTCGCAGCAACCGGTCGACCGGGTCTTCGCCACTCTCCGCGTCGTCGAGCGTGGCGATCGACGGTGACAGGCCGCGCAGGAGCGACTCGAGCTCCGCGAGCAGATCGCCATCCACCGGCACGGCCCCTGTTCCCTCGACCACGCCTCGATGAGCGACGCCTTCACATCGCGTGACTCACGAACTCGTCCACCGTGCCGTCGGCCGCGAAGTACGTGACGTTCACCGTCGCGGTCTGCCCGATGCGGTATGCGCGGTCCTCGGCCTGCCAGTGATTCGCGGGCACCCAGTCGAGATCATTGAGGCTCGACGTAGCTGTCATCGACATCGCGATTGGGCCGGCCTAAGCGTACAGGTCGCGTTGCCTGAGGACGCCACACTGGCTGCTATAGGAAACTCTGACGCGATTCACCAGGCACTTCGGCGAGGCTGAACGATACCGCCGCCGCAGCGTGCAGCGCGGTCGTGTCGAACGCCGGGAGCGCGACGTCGTCCGGCCGAAGCAGCAGGCCGATCTCGGTGCAGCCGAAGATCAGCGCGTCTGCGCCAGCGGCCCGAAGTCGCTCCGTTACCGTGACGTACTGCACACGCGAGCCTGCGTTAATCCGGCCCTGACGGAGCTCATCGAAGATGACGCGATGCACGAGGGCGCGATCGGCCTCGTCAGGCACCAGAATCTCGATCGAGTAGCGCTCGCGCATTTGCTCCCGCCAGAAGGGAAGCTCCATCGTGTAGCGCGTCCCGAGCAGACCGGCTCGGCGGATGCCTTGGCGCGCGAGCGCCTCGCCCGTCGGATCGACGATGTGAATGAGCGGGATGTCGATGGCCGATTCGATGTCGGTCGCGACCTCATGCATCGTGTTCGTCGCGAGCACGATCGCCGCTGCCCCAATCCGCTCGAGCCCTCGTGCCGCGTCGCCGAGCATGGCTCCGGCCGCCCACCAGTCGCCCGTGCGCTGCAGGGCAGCGACGTCGTCCAAATCGACGCTGTGCATGAGGAGGTGTGCCGAGTGAAGGCCACCAAGCCTCTCGGCCACTCCCTGGTTGATGAGACGGTAGTACTCGGCGGTCGATTCCCAGCTCATGCCGCCGAGGAGCCCGAGCGTGCGCACCACTGATCGTTCTGCTTCCTTCACGATTGCGCAAGGTACGCCAGGATTGGTCGCCATCAAACGCCAATGGCTACGGGTTACGAGATTAGGAAGTCACGTCTGACCCGTGCCGGAGCACATACGCAAGGTTGTGAGGGTACGCACGCTCCAACACGTTATAGATCGCTTGGCGCTGCTTGTCGCTGATCGATCCTTTCCTGGAGTGCTGGGCGGATACGCTCTGTAGGAAGCGCGCGTTACCTCGAAGCGATTTCCTGAGCGGCGGGCTCGTCAGGAGATAGTTCACCAGCTCTACGAGCTGATGGTCGTTGAGTGTCCGCAATCCCCCATGCGCGATCTGGTGAATCGCCGTTGCCCGGCGTTATGCAGATCCATCTGTCTCCGCAGAGCGTCATCACCCGTCTTCATTTTCGGCAGCTCTCGAAATTTCTTGTTCGTTGGTTCGATATGACACAAAATGGGTGGCGCTCGCATCCTCGATACGCTGCTTCGCAGCCTTCATCTGACGCAGTGACGCCTGGCGTATTAATTCGGCGGACCTTTCGACTTGTTCCTCCAATCCCAAGTCGTCAGGTGGCCCGATCGCATCGGCACCCAGGTCATGCAGTTCGCGCGCAAAGATGTCTTGCTGCATCAGGAGGGCTTGGTACCGCGCTTCAAGGTGACCTGCCAGGAACGCTATTTCCTCACCAAGCCTCCGAACGGCGATGGACGAGCGCACATGCGCTGGTCGCGTCATGAGCTCGCCATCGACGACGGCTCGCTGCCACTCGCGCGCAAGATCTCTAGCGTACCCCCGCTCCAGTTGACCCAATGCCCGCCGTGTCTCATTCAGAGCAGTGGCATCTTGCGCCAGGCGATCGCAGTCGTCGCACAGCCGCGCCATTGCCAACGTGACGGCTTCGAGCGAACGCAGCACGTTGGCATTCGATGACGGCCACCGCGTTAGTGCTCGCGGCAGCCTTCCCGCTGGCTCTTCGAGCAACTCGCCCACTTGTTCCCTGGTACGCCGGACTTCACGTGCAAGGCCCGTGTCGTCGCCTCCTGCGCTCCCTAATCGAGAAACCGACTCACGTAGCTGCAGCTCCGCATCGGCAAGACGGCGTGCGTCATCCAGCTGCGCTTCCGTCGGCACGTAGCGGAGGAGGCCCACTCGTCGGCCGACGCACGTCCCCTCGAATGCAGCGTGCGGACTGCGGACCGGCTGGCGTTGGCGCCTAACGCGATCGAAGATGCGGCTAAGGAACCGCATTCGGATCCGTCCGGATTTCGGTCAAAATCGTCGGTCTCCCCGTTGCGAACACTTCGGGCCCTCCACGACGCCAGCCGCCCTGGCCGGCACGACCTCGATCTCGATTCGCCGGTTTCTTTCCATCCGCTGACGGTATGGTAAACCTCGCACCGAGGGGTCCTGCAACGAGAGCGGATAGTAGGGTCCCATGCCCGCTGCACTGACCTTGCAAGGATTGAGACCTCCACTGTCAACCAGATACCGAGCGACGACGGCTGCGCGGGCTGCCGATAGCTCCCAGTTCGAGGTCCTTTTGTCCGCGAACGGCTCTTGGTCCGTATGACCGAGTACTCGGACTTGCCGGTATAGTGAGTCTATAGCTTGGCGTTTGAGAATGCCGCCGATGGAATCGAGCGCGAGCTTACCTTCGGCTCGCAGGGAATCGAGCCGCCACTCTTTAGACGGGAATGTCGCATCCGCTTGAACGGTGATACGAACAAACTGAGCATCGTCACGGATCGAGTACAGACTATCCGCGCCGCCGACGCTCTTCAGGGCTCGAATGAGCTGCCGCCGCTGGGTGATAGCCTCACCAATCTCGCTGTTCGATACGAAGATGAAGGCTGCGACCAGCGAGATGAATAGCAAACTTGTCGCCGCAAGGAGGTCCACGAATGCCGGCCAGACGTGGAAAACGCCGCCGTCGGCTTGGTCGTCGGCTCCGTAGTCGTCGACCATGGTGCTACCCCCGGGTCAACAATCGGGAGATCCAACTTCGCCTCGATGTTGTGCGGAGTTGGTGCGCAGCCATTCCTTCCAATACCGTACCCACCCTCTCCATCTCGTTCGTCGTTAGGCGTACTTCAGCAAGAATTTGGCGAAGGGCCTCGACGGTCCGTGATTCACCGTCCGTCGGATGTTGTCGGTGGCCATTGTCGTCGTGGGGACTCGCCAGAGCCTTGCTGGCCTGGATTGCTCGAGAAACTTCACGCAGCTCGGCCACGGTACTTGCCTGCGCACGAGCGAGCGACTCGATCGCATCTGGCAGTGAGGAGTCCGGGGCAGAATCTGCCACGCGTGGCGCGAACTTGCTCAGTGTCGCGTTGAGGGTCTCGAGCTCATCACGCATACTCGTTTCCAGCGCGGTCACCGTCGCCCGAAGTCCCCTGTGAGCGTCTGTATTTGCTTCCGCCTGCTCGGCGAGCGCTCGAGCCACCGCAGCTTGCGCGTCGACCGATGTCGTTAGGTGCGCCGCAGCCACAGAGAATGCCCGTTCAGCTTGTGCAGAATCCGCGTGAAGCGTTCGGACAACTTCTCCAATCTGTGCAGCGGCTTTCGAGAGCTCCGCCGTTGCGCCACCGACTTGGTCCGCTGCCTGCACGGCCGATGCGGAGAGATTGGAGGCGCTCGTCGCGATCGAGTGCGCCGCGGCCAAGCCATGCTCGACCACCACGGCTTGCGTTTGAAGCGCTTCGAGATTCCTTACCAGCGCCGCATTGGCCTCCGAGACACCAACCGCGGCGCGATCAAAGTGCCCCGCCGTCTCGGCGGTTCTCTTCACCAGGTTGATCGCCTCTACCTTGATGTCTGCCGCCGAAGTCTTCAGCTCGTTTTCCCGTTGCTTGATTTCTTGAACGAGCCCTTCGTAGGCCACAGACGTCGCCGCCATCGCTCCGGAAATCCTGGCCACGTCGACGACAACACTCTCGACTTTCCTGGCCATGTCCGAATGAACACTGAGCAGCCGCTGCTGAAACTGGCCCGTGAGGGATGTTTCAAGCGACTCGATTGCGTGGCCAAGGGTTGACTGGAAATTGGCGATGGCGCCGCGAAGATCGCCCAGTCCCTCGCCAACAGTAGCGATTTCGTGTATGCCCTCCCGCAGATTCCCGAGTAGAAGCTCGAATGCCTTCGCATCCGTGCCCGACGCGATAACGGAGAACAGGTCCTCGTCCAACACGCGGTCGAGGTCTACCAGGAGTCTTCGTCGATCGACCGTCGCACCGAAGCTCATTACGGCAAGAGAGAAGGCCCCTATGAGCGCGAGGAAATTCGCCCCAAATGCATCCGCGACACCGCTCAACGCGTCTCGGATATTGGCGCGGTCGATCGCTTCACCGGTCGCGGTGGTGGGGGGCGGCGAAGGCGCTGGCGATCCCGGGAATCGAACTGCCTCTGAAAGCGCCGGCAGCGCAGTTTTCATCCCGGCGAAGGTGCCAATTACAGCAAGCAGGAGAAGCAGCGACCCAATGAAACGGCTAACGGCGCCGACCGACGCTGCCTGACCGGCGGCGCGGGTCCGGAGACTTGCTCGAAGGCCTTCCGCAGCGCCGCCGTTCCGGTCTGCTAATTCGGCGACCCTTTGTGCACGTTCCGTGAGCAGCGTGTCGTCGGCTTCCTCACGAAGCGACGCGACGAGACCCTTGAGGGTCGGCAGGCTTCCGTTGATCGTTCCCGGTTTGAGAACTTTGAATCCGCTCCGCTGCCGGGTCAGCCACGAGGCGTCATGGACCGCGAAGCCGGTTCCGATCAGGAAGAGGGCAATGGACAAGCCCCACACGCCCCACACCACCGTTGTGCCGCCTCTTGGAAGGAGCAGCGACCACATGAACACCACGGCCGCTGCGAACGCACCCAGGCCGAAAACCAACATCACCCAGGCCGTGGGGAACCGCCGTCCGTCCCTCTCCGTGGTCATAATGCCAGCGGCGCGAGTGAAAGAACCGAGCGCCACTGAATTGGATTACCGAACGCCAGGCGAGTCGATCGGCTCGGATCATCCTGCGTCATGCAACGGACGATCGCCCTCGTGGAAGCAGGCTACAGTCGTTTGAGCTGCTCACACTCGAACACGCTCGGATCGAAGATCCACAGCACTTCCGACACTGTGCTCGGGGCTGCGTAAACCATCAGTGGCGTCCTGGCTGGATCCAGTGACCGTGTAATCGCACTAGTGTCGGCGGTGGTTATCGCGGTTTGGATCACCGCGGAACGGAGTGTCGGTGCACGGTCAAGCTGATCATGCGCGATCCGGTCCAGCGAAGCGCGCAGCAGTTCTGCGGCGGGTGTCTCGTTCTCGAGGAACTGGGCGCACAGGCGGGCCAATTCCTGGTACTCGTGTTCACCCAGGGGGCGTAAATCATCACGTGTAATCGGGTCGGCTGCGAGTCGCCAGTCGTATGGGGTCGTGGAGTCACGTTCCCAAACGGGCGCTCGCCCGGGCGGGCCGGGCGGAGTGGCGCTCAGTCGAAACTGACGTTGCCATTCCGACACGATTGCATCCATTCGGGTACAAAGCTGCTCCCACTCCGTCCTGGCTTCCGGCCGGTGTTCCGCGAGCGCAGAAGCAGAAGGGGGTGTTTGAGCTGTATCGACCGAGGCGTGGCCTGGTCGCTTTCTCCACCACAAGATAGCTGTCGCCGCGACTGCGCCTAACGCGATGAGACTCGTGACAGCAGTGACACTGGCCTGTTCCAGCGTGGACGCCGCTATCGGTGCGAGAATCGCGCTTGTCGATACAGACGATGGCTGCGCCGGAGCCGGGAACAACCGTCGAGCAGCCATTCGGGCGCGATCGATCTGGCCAATCGCCCCGGTGTCCCGTAACCTGCTCGCAAGAACGACTCGCACCAGCTCTGTCACACTCGACCTTCGCCGGTCACGCGCGGCACGACTGGAGAAGATCCCGCGAGCCATTTCGTCAGCTTCTACGTCCGGCAGCGAATCGAGCTTCGGAATGCGCTCATCCCATCGGAGCGTCTCGGGCGGAGCAGAAGCGGACACGAGCCGGTCCCACAGGCGTTCTCTAACGGAGTCCTTGATGCGCCGGTCCGGGTGGTGAAGGTTGACGAGCGAGATGGGAATGACAGCACGCAACGGCGAGTCACCCCCAAACGCTGCGGACTGCTCGGTGTTCGCTGTCGGAAACGCTGCGTCGCTGGTGAGTAATGCTGTCGCGACCTGCACGAAAGAAGTATCCGCGAGCGGTCGCTCTATGACGGCGTTTCCCGCATCCTTTCGATCGATGAGGAGCACCCGATCGGGGAATGAGTCGTCCAGGAGGAGACGACGCGCGACTTCGACTGCATCGTCATCAGGATTGGTGGCTGGACGAGTGGTGTCGGCAAGCGAGATCCATTCGTAGTCGAATTCGGGATCGCCGGCCTCACGGCAACTTGTTCGGCACGCAGTGTCGAGAGCTCGTCGCAGTGACGTTCTGTGCGCCGCCGGTTTGTCGAACAAGGACCAGCGGTCGAGGACGAGAACCGAGTGCATTTCAATGGCGGGGAATTGCGCCCTGGTTTGCGCCCGGGCCCCCTCCTCTAACATTCCCCGCAGGCGTGGCGGTTGAGGGTCCGCAGCCACATACCGCAGCAGCGGCGGATGTTCGGCCGGGGGTTCCGCCCCCACGACCCAGAGTTGCACCACGCTCGCGTCGAGAAGCTGCTGCAAAAGCAGATGGTGTCGCATACTCCCTGCGGCCGCGCGCAGCCATTCCGCGCCAGGCTCGCCGTAAGCCACGAGCACAACACGCCGCAGAGTCCGATGGTGACGCAAAGGCGGTCGACTCGCTCTCAGTATGGCGGGATACTGTTCATGTAGCCCCGCACGACTTCGATCTCCCGTACGAAGTCAGCAGGGTAATTGGCATTCGAACGAAATGACTCCTGCTCGCGAACCCACGATTCGAGCTCCCGGTACAGATTGCTATTGCCTTCTGCTTCGAGGCGCGAGTTGATCAGGAGCTTCATCTCCGATGCATGGCCGCTGCTGAAAAAGGCATCGCGCGCGGCTTGTCGGGCCGAAACTGGATCCGGGTCGGCTCCTAACGTGACGTCGACCGACGTGGGTTTGCCCGCGTTGTACATGTAGCTCTGGCCTGCTCGACGAATTTTCCCCGTCGCCAATGCAAGGGCAAACCACTGGTGGGCCTCGTGCGGGGCCGCCGGCATGAAGTCCCAGTGGCGGACCTCGCGCTCGGGCTGTACGAAACACAATTGCTTCTGGTCGTTGGTCGCCGCGTCGTGCCCACGCTTGCAGTCGGCGATCTCCTGGAGCGAATACAGCGGGAAGCCATGCTCTTGAATTGTTATCACAACGCGATCCTCGTCGTTATGCGGAAGGATCTGCGCGTACTGGCGGTTCGCCGGAGACAGGCGGTCTTTCACCTGAGCAGTCTGCTCGCGCATGCTTGCCGGTAGCCCGATCAACCACAGGCGTTCAACGTCACGCGCATAGGGCTGAGAGCTCCAGTCGGGCGTGTGCACAGCGAGGGGCGAAGAGTGGTCGACGCGTTTTGCGATCTCCTCGGCCGGAATCGATAGGGTCTGGAGATACACGGGTGCGACCTGGAGAACTGCCTGACTGGCGACATCCGCCACGCGGTCAGCAACGGTCTCGGGCCGAACCTCCGCGTTCTCGAGCAACGACCCGAGTCGGGCTTTCACGGCCGCGTCGAGCTTTTCAGGTCGGCCTGCAGCCTCGAATGCTGCGTCGATGTCGCTGTCGCTCACCGAGCGAACGCCAACGCCCGGGGCAAGCTCTGGTTCCCTTCGACGATTGATGATTGCTACAGCGGCGTCCAGCGCGATCGTCGCTTGTTGCAGCCGATCACGCATTCCTTCGAGAGCGACCAGAATTGCCGGCAGCCGACTTTGTGTGGACTCTGCGAGCCGCGCCTTCACCGCGCTGGCCCACGCACTGCGCGCCGCTTCCGCGGCATCGATCACGAGCTGACGCTGTTCTCCCGCAAATCTCTCTTGTCGATCGAGAATGCCCTTCTTGTGCGACTGAACGTTCCGGGCGAAGTCGATAAGCCATGTATCGGAAGAGGCGCCAGCGATTTCGTTCTGTGCTTTCGCGAGCCATCCTGACAGCTCATCGCGAACCTGGGACACGAACTGTCTGGCATCCGCGAGCGAATCTTCAGCGATGAGTCTCCTGGTAGACTGTTCGATTTCCGGGAGGATGTCATCCGTTGCCGATCGCGCCGCCTCCGGTAGTTGACTGTTGCCATTGATCTGGCGAATAGCCTCTGCATGCAACGTGTTGGCACGTTGGAGCAACTGCTCCGGCGGTTGGCCGCTGGCCGGGATGTCCATGAACGCATCGAGGAATGCTTCGACGCGCGGCAAGTACGAGTTGACGCCATGCGCAGTGAACAGATTTCGAAGAGCGCCGTATCCGGGCGCGTTTTTCAACTCGGCGAAGGCGTCGGCGGCGGGGCCGCCCTGCGCCAGTCTGGCCGGTTGGCGGAGACGGTCCAGCGTCCGAAGAGCCAGGCGCTTCGTCCAACGCGCGAGAATCCGGGCACTCGGCAGCTCCAGCCAATCACCATTGAATGAGGAGTAGAGCCGGCGCCGCCCCTGGGC
>JBKOYV010000222.1:0-23118 GCA_046725585.1 Gemmatimonadota bacterium
CGCCGCATCTACACGTACGATGCCGGTCAGGGCTGGGACACGTTCAACCTGATCTCGAGCATCGGCGCGTTCATGCTGGTGTTCTCGACAGCGATCTTCGTCTGGAACTTCTTCCGCAGCAAGACGAATGGCGCGCCCGCGCCGGACAATCCGTGGGATGCGGCGACGCTCGAGTGGTCGATTCCTTCGCCGCCACCCGAGTACAACTTTGCCGAGATTCCGCTCGTCGAGTCGCGTTATCCGCTGTGGGATCTGACGCACCCGGAGCGGACGTCGGAGATCCCGCACACCCACGAAGGCTGGTCCGACCAGGAGAAGGCCGCCGACGCGAAGCCGGTGCACATCGAGAAGGAGCGTCGCTCGGCGAAGGAGCTCGGCATTCCGATGCCGATTCCGACGATCAAGCCGCTCTTCGTTGCGGCGGGCATCGTCGTCATGCTCTCCGGGCTGATCTTCATTCACGAGAACAACAAGACCGTGGCGGCCTCCCTCATCGCGGTCGGTGCGGCGATGATCATCGGATTCCTGTACGCGTGGGTCACCAGCCCACTCGAAGAAGGTCACCACTAGTGCGCAGTTCTTCGACAACCACCGTCCGCGAGTAGAATGTCAGCTTCTCCAGCGCTCGACCACATAGAAGCCGGCCCACACGGCCATCACTACACGACCACCGGGCTCGATAGCCGGAAGATCGCCATCTGGGCGTTCATCGGGTCGGAGTGCATGCTGTTCGCGTCGCTTATCTCCACATATCTGATCTACAAGGGACGCAGCGTCGTCGGGCCGTTCCCGCACGAGCCGTGCAGCCCGCCGGTGTGCGCGACGGCGCTCAACCCCATCCTGAACATCCCGGTGACGTCCGCGTCGACGTTCGTGCTGCTCATGTCCTCGCTCGCCATGGTGCTCGCGCTCGCGGCCGTCGAGAACCGCAACCTCCCCAAATACTCGCTCGGCGATCGCATCCTTGGGTCGTCCAAGCTGTGGCTGTGGGCGACCTGCATCCTCGGCGCGACGTTCCTCGGGTTTCAGTCCTACGAGTTCACGTCGTTCGTGCACGAAGGGTTGTCGATTCGAACGAACCTGTTCGGGTCGTCGTTCTTCACGCTCACCGGGTTTCACGGCGCTCACGTTACGGCCGGTGTCATCTGGCTCGGCACCCTGCTGGCGATCGACTACAAGCGCGGCCTCGAGCCGGCGGACGCGATCAACGTCGATATCGCGGCCCTGTACTGGCACTTCGTCGACGTCGTCTGGATTGCGATCTTCACGCTCGTCTACCTCATCAAGTAAGGAGCCGACCATGGCGCATAACGACACGGCTCCCCGCGGGGGACACGGCACGCGCGACAGCCACGGCGCGGCGGGTGCCACGCACGCCGCGGCGCACGACGCGCACGCCCATCCCACGTGGAAACAGTACAAGTGGGTGGCGCTGATCCTGACGCTGATCACGGTCGTCGAGGTGTGGATCTACTACATCCCGTCGTTCGTGGCCACGAAGCTCTTCGTCCCAAGCCTGCTGATCATGTCGGCGGTGAAGTTCGCGATCGTCGTATTGTTCTACATGCACCTGAAGTACGACGCGAGGCTGTTCCGCGCGCTGTTCACCGGGCCGCTCATCATTGCCGTGGTGACGCTCATCAGCCTGCTGTTCCTGTTCGGCCACCTCGCCGTTCGGCTGGCGAGCTGACGATCGTCACGCACTTTCTGTTGTACCAGTAGCACTCCTCACCATGTGGTTCGGTCTCGGGGTCGTCGCGTACGCGGTCGTCCACCCTGTCGCTCAGATCGGGTGGACGTCCTGGACGATCCATTGGAGCACCGTCATCGGACTTGCCGCGTTAGGCGGCGCGTACGTCTGGGGTGCACGGCATCTCCACGCCCGTGCGCTGTCTGCCGGGACCGAGGCACCCGTGTTGCGCCGCGGCCAGCGGTTGGCCTTCTTCTCGGGCCTGCTGGTGATCTTCTTTTCGCTGAACGGTCCGCTCCACGACCTGAGTGATACGTACCTGTTCAGCGCGCACATGGTGCAGCATCTGCTGCTTGCGCTCGCGGTCCCGCCGCTGCTTCTCGTGGGCACACCGGGCTGGATGGTCAGGCCGTTTCTCGCGAACGCGAACATCGCCGCGGTAGCGCGAGCGATCACCCGGCCGACACGCTGCTTCATCATCTTCAACGTCGTCATCTCGCTCTGGCACCTGCCACCGCTGTACAACACGGCGATGGCGTACCACCCCATTCACATCGTGCAGCATCTCACGCTGATGGTCGCGTCGGTGCTGATGTGGTGGCCGTTCCTCAGCCCCCTGCCCGAGCTGCCACGGCTCTCCTACCCCGGGCAGATGCTTTACTGCTTCCTCATGGTGATCCCGATGTCGATCGTATCGATCTACATCGCGATGGCCGACCACGTGCTCTACCCGGCCTACTCGATCGCGGCCCGGGTCTGGGACATCACGCCCATGAGCGATCAGCAGATCGGTGGACTCATCATGTGGATCCCTGGCGGGCTGCTGTTCTACGTGGTCATGACGGTCGTGTTCTTCAAGTGGGCCGGTCGTGACACCGACACGACCGCCGGAGCTCAGGTCGACTGGCGCCCTTCGCAGCCAGGTCGGCCTCGGCCACCAGTCCCGGTCACCGTTCGCCACGATCGGTCGTCCTCGTTCTGATAGGCCGTCCGGACCGCGGACGGTCGCGGCTGACGCGCGTGCTTCTCGCGCGGTGCCTGTCCGCGCGCGTACTCTTCATATCAGGCTACGAAGAGGACGTCCTGGTAGCGACCCGGGCTCGCCCCGGTCAGGCGCTCGTGCGTCAGCCCTGCAAGCCGAAGGCATTCGTGACCAAAGGCGCAAATGCTCGACACTGAGGTGAGCTCATGAGCGCTGCGACGTTGACGCCCGAGCGGATCGCGACTCCCGCTCCGGTGTACGCGCCACCCCCCGTACCTCGCCCCACACGCGAGCGGCTGCTATCGCTGGATGTGTTTCGCGGGATGACGATCGCCGGCATGCTGCTGGTGAACGACCCCGGCAGCTGGAGCGCGATCTATCCCCCGCTCGAACACGCCACGTGGAATGGCTGGACGCCGACGGACCTCATCTTCCCGTTTTTCCTCTTCATCGTCGGCATCACGACTCACCTGTCCCTCGACGCTCGGCGAGCCCGCGGAGACGACGACGGAGCGCTGATTCGTCAGGTCGTCCGCCGAGGACTGATGATCTTTCTGGTGGGGTTTCTGGTCAACGGATTCCCCTACTTCACCTGGACTGCAGTCGATGGAATCGCCAACCCGACGTTCCTCGACCGGGTAGTCGATCGGCTCTATCACTGGCGCATCATGGGTGTGCTCCAGCGGATCGGCCTGGCATACATGTTCGCCGCGCTGCTGAGCTTGAGAACCACGCTCAAGCAACAGGTCGTGATTCTGACGACGCTCCTGTTCGGCTACTGGTTCGCGATGACGCTGCTCCCCGTGCCGCCTAACGGGTTTCTCGGCATCGACGTCCTGAACACGCCATCGGAGACGCTCGCCGCCTATTTCGACCGCCTGCTGCTCGATTGGGGGAAGTTCGGCAACCATCTCTGGATCAACAGCCTGTCCTGGGATCCGGAAGGGCCGTTCTCGACCGTCCCGGCGATCGGCACCGCGATGCTCGGTGTCATCTGCGGGCGGTGGATCAAGTCGCCACGTCCCCTAAATGAGCGGTTGGTGGGGATGTTCGCGGTGGGCAGCATTGCCATGATGGCCGGCCTCATGTGGAACTGGTCCTTTCCGATCAACAAGAGTCTGTGGACGAGCTCGTACGTGCTTTTCACGGGCGGGATGGCAACGGTCGCATTGGCGACGTGCATGTGGATCATCGACGAGCATCGCGTGGCGGGCTGGACCAAGCCGTTCGTGATCTATGGGATGAATCCGCTTATCGCGTTCGCCGGGTCTGCGGTGATGGCCCGACTCATCTATTCGGTGCTCAAGGTGAACTCCGGGGGCAAGCCAATCGCGCTGGAGACGTGGATTTACCAGACGTTTTACGCGTCCTGGCTCGAGCCGCGTAACGCATCGTTGCTGTTTGCGATCACCTTCGTCCTCGTGTGGCTCGGCATACTCTGGATACTCTACCGTCGGCGTATCTTCGTGAAGCTCTAGCGGTATAAGAGCGGTGGTGCACCCCCGTCGACGTCGCGCCCAGTACCCGTTGACGCCCGCTCGAGCCAATTCGCGCCTGTACCGTACCCGGAACGCCAGTTGCCACGTCTCACATCGTGACCCGTACGCACATTCCCCTCCCCCGGCGCGCGCTGGGGCTGATACTCCTGTTCGCCTGCACGGCAGGGCTCGCCGCCCCTCTGAAGACCTCCGCCGCCCAGAATGGCGGCGTTCGACCGCCTAACGGCGGCACGAGCGGCTCCAAGGGTCCCACCCGCTCGAAAGCACGGTCGAAAGCCGGGGTCAAAACCTCGCGTACGTCGGCGAAGCGCCGGCCGCCGCCGCCGGCGCTACGCTTCACCGCGCCGACCAGCGCCGCAGCACTCACGGCGGATATCGGGACGTTCCTGAATGCCCGCGTCCGGAGCGGTAACTGGGGTGCGATGATCGTCTCGATTACACGGGGTGACACCCTTTACTCGGCGAACGCCGGCGATCTCATGGTACCGGCGTCCACGATGAAGCTCTTCACGTCGGCGCTCGCGTTCGACACGTTCGGGCCAGAGCACCAGTTCACCACGACAGTGCTGCGCGACGGATCGGTCGGGGCCGACGGCGCTCTCACCGGTAATCTCGTGCTCCGCGGTGGCGGCGATCCTGGTCTCTCGACGCGCTACTACAAGGCACCCGCCGAAGGACCAATGGCCTCGCTCGCACGAATGGTCGCAGCGAGCGGGATCAAACGCGTGAACGGCGACCTCATCGCCGACGCGTCCGCGTTCGAGTCCAAGCGCGTCCCCGATGGCTGGCTTGCTCGCTATCTGGAGTCCGGGTACGCCGCGCGCGTTTCTGCACTTTCGATGAACGAAAACCTCGCGACGGTGGTGATCACGCCGCAGCCGAACGGCCGCGCAAGCGTCTCGCTCGACCCTCCTTCGAGCACGGTGTCGGTCATCAACAACATGCGGACGGTCGCAGGCAGCAGGGCCGCTAAGCTCTCCATTCGTCGACTCGGCGACGGACGCATCGACGTGCGGGGCTGGATCGGTTCCAGGGCCGGCTCACGAGCCTATCTGGTTGTGATCGACGATCCCGCGCCATGGGTCGCCGGAATGCTGCGGTCGGCGCTTGCCGAGCAGGGCGTTACCGTCACCGGTCAGGTGCGCTCTGGCACTGCCTCACCGAATGCCGTGACCGTCGCGTCGCTCTCCTCGCCACCGCTCGCACGCCTTGCCGCAGCCATGAATCGTGAGAGCATCAACCACTTTGCGGAGCTCCTGTTCCGCGACGTTGCACAGGTCACGAGCCCGAATCGCGTGGGTTCAGCGGAGTTCGGCAACACGGTCCTGAAGAAATTCATGACGGACAAAGTCGGTGCAACGTCAACTGACGTGACCGCCGCCGACGGAAGCGGCCTTTCGACGCTGGACCGCGTGACCGCCCGCTCGCTCGTTCAACTCCTGTCGTACGCGCATCGGTCCACGTGGTCGGCCGACTTTCACGCGTCGCTGCCCGTCGCCGGTGAATCGGAGCTCCTTCGGCACCGCATGCGCTACACGCCTGCACAGGGGAACCTCCATGCGAAGACGGGCACGACCAATGACGTGATCGGCCTTGCTGGATATGTGACTGCGCGCAACGGCGAAGTGATCGCGTTCGCGTTCCTCTACAACGGCCGGGACCGCTGGAACGCGAAGGAAGCGATCGACGTCTCTGGCGCTACTCTCGCTGGCTTCGCGCGACCATAACGCGCAAAGCGAGCGTAGGCGCGACGAAGGCCCGCGCGGCGATTCGCCGCGCGGGCCTTCCTCGCTTTACCGATTTCTGATCGTTTCCCTTCCACTTCACAACCAGCCTCGCTAGATCACGTCGTGGGACAGAGCCGTTCCATCCCCCTCTGTACCTGATGATGGTCTTGACCCGATGTGAGGTGCGTATGGGAATCCTCGACACCGTTGGACAGCAGTTAGGCGGCGACACGCTGAAGCAGATCAGTCAGCAACTCGGTACGGATGAGGGCACCGCGGCGAAGGCGGTATCCGTCGCGCTCCCACTGCTGATCGCCGGCCTCACGCGCAACGCTTCTACTCCTGATGGAGGAGCTGCTCTCGACCAGGCACTGACGCGCGATCATACTGCGTCTCCGGTGCTCGACGCTCCGAACCAGGCGGTCGCCAACCCTAACGCGTTCAACGCCGGCGGAATACTTGGCCACATCTTCGGCCAGCGTCAGGCGCCCATCGAGCAAGGGGTCGCCAAGGCGAGCGGCATCGATCTGCAGAGCGCCGGCAAAGTGCTCATGATCCTCGCCCCGATCGTCATGGCAAGCCTTGCTCGTGCCCGGTCTGCGCAGGGCGCGAACGTATCCGCCGGGCAGGTTCTTCAGCGAGAGCAACAGCACATCGAGCGACAGGTCCCGGGAATCGGCGGGCTCGCGTCCATCCTGGATCGCAACCAGGACGGAAGCATTGCCGACGACATCGCGAACATCGCGGGCGGCCAGCTTGGCGGCCTCGGTGGTACCCTCGGCGGCGCCCTGGGAGGGCTCCTGGGGGATCGCCGCCGTTAGGCAGCGATCGCGATGAGCGAGGGGTCAGAGCACTCGAAGCGGTTTCGTGTGCTCTGACCCCGCCGTCTTCGACTAGTGGAGTCAGTGGGAGGTGTTGATAGCAGGCGGGATGGGCTGATATGGCAGAATTGCCATAGGGAGATTCAGACGTATCGGGTCAAGTGATCGGCGCTATGGCAATTCTGCCAGACAGGCTGTTCCCGCCTGCTATCAACACCTGGCAATCACTCCACTAGTCGGGGATCCCAGCCCCCTCGTCGCGCGAAGCGATCCGGATGCCGCGCTTCGCGAGCTCTTCGATGTAGCGCTTCGGCGGCACACACTCGTCGGGCGTGTGCACGCCCGGCGGCGCAATTTCCCCCTTGACCTGCATCTGGCCGGTGATGGACAGCGAATAGCCTGTCGTTCGCATCATCGCGCTGATGCCGTGTTGCTCGTCGTAGTGATCGATGAGCTCCCATGAGAGCGTACGCGGCGAGCCGTTTTTCGTCCCCGCGACGACAACACGCAGCGCAACGAGATCGCGTCCCTCGGGCTTTTTCAACTTCGGGCCGATCGTCGCCACAACGACATCGCGCGGAATGACCTTCGCGCCCTTCACGTCGATCGGATCCAGAGATAGCAAGCCGAGGTCCCGAATCGCCTCCATGATGTGCGCGTGTCCGGGATATCGAAGGGTCTTGTATTCCATCGACGGAATCTTTCCTTCGTACCGGAATGGCATCGTCGAGAGCCCGCCGGCGGTATGGAACGCCTCCAGCTCTCCAACCGGGTCGCCGAAGTCAACGGTCTCGCGTTCCGACAGCGCGCGTACCTGCTTTCGCTTGCCGTCGCGGAGGACCCACGAGAGAGTCGTGTAGTAGTCGAGGACTCCCTCGAGCGAGTAGACGATCTGGTAATTGAGCGGCGGCTGCGGCTGCTGCGGCAACCCGCCGACGAACATGCGCACCGCGTTCACCGTGTCGAGTTGGCTGATACCGTACTGCGCGAGCACGTTCACCATCCCTGGCGCGAGGCCGCAATCCGGAACGATGGTGACGCCCTTCGCTTGGGCCTGTGCATGCAGACCCTTTTGTTGGAATACGATTTCGGTGTTGCCACCGAGATCGCAGAAATGCACGCCGGCTTCGACGGCAAGCTCGGCCAGCGGAAAGTTGAAGTAGTAAGGGATCGCACTCATGACGGCATCGCTCTGGCGCATCAGCGCCACCACTGCCTCACGAGCACGAACGTCTACCCGTGTTGGGACGAGGCGCGGCCCGGAATACGGCGCGAGAAACGGAGCGAGGTGATCGACGGTCAGGTCAGCGAGTCGGACCTCGCGGACATCGGGATTTTGAAGTAGATCGAACGCACAGGCCGAGCCTTGCAGACCTGCGCCGAGCACTAGCATCCGCATTCGGTAATCTCCACGGCAGTCATAAGAAACACAGCCGTGTAAGGTAACCAAGGTCAGCCTCGCCTGTCATGGCACCTTCACGCGCGCACGATACTGGCAACCGTCTGCCGCATGCCTACTACGTCCAGCCCAGACTGGCGAGCGCGCCTGATCGACTCCACCGACGAGGTACGCGCGCTTCTCCGCCGAAGTCGCCGCATCGCCGTTCTCGGAATCAAACCCGAGACGAGGGCCGACCAGCCAGCGTACTTTGTACCAGCCTACACCATGGAGGCCGGGTTCGAGGTCATACCGGTGCCGGTGTACTACCCTGAGGTCACCGAGATTCTCGGCCAACGGGTGTACCGAAGATTGGTCGACGTTCCCGGAGACGTCGACATTGTAAACGTGTTCCGGCGCCCCGAGCATGTACCGCCTCACGTCGATGACATCCTCGCGAAGCGTCCCCGTGCGGTGTGGATGCAGCTTGGAATCCGAAACGACGACGCAGCCGAGCGCCTGGCCCGAGGCGGCATCGAGGTCGTTCAGGACCGATGTCTGAAGGTCGAGCTGATGCGAATGGGCCTCTGACGATTCACGATCTCGTCAGAGGCCCGGCCGTTTTCTGCGATTCCCGACTTGTCCCGCGCGTCAGCGAGGGATCGTCCCGATCACTGAGGTACGGGCTCCGAGAAAAGGAAGTCATCCATCACCACGAGGTCGGCCGTGCCGCCGGCGGTGACATCCACTGCCTGCGCGCCTAACGCACCCGTGCCCGATGTTATCCTCACCCGCGAGATGAGAGCCGAACCGAACTTGATGCCGACGAACGAAAGCCCATTCGCGTCGCTCCGAACCGGGGCGTAGAACGTACCGAGCGTCTTCCCCGCCCTGTCGAACGCCTCGATCTTCGCGCTAGTCGGGTTGTCGACGTCCGAGAACACGACGCCGAACCCCGCGACCAGGGCAGGCGTCGTAGCTCCCGCCACCTGAAATGTCACATCGGTGATCGTGCTGCCTACCGCCGCGAACGTCTTCGCCGGGCTGAATGGGTTGAAAACATCACCGAACGCCGCACTGATGTCCGAGAAGTCCTTGTCGCTCACGCGCAGCCCGGTGCCCGGCGTGGTCATCAACATTCCGAGCTTCGTCGTAACCGCGAAGAAATTGCCGGGGAACGTGTTCGAGTTCAGGTTCGCTCCGTTCACGCCCTCCCAATTCACCTCCCGGCGTCCGGACGCCGCCGGTCCCGGTACGTTGCCGCCGTTCCTCGGCTCACCGAGCAGGGCGCGGTACTCATCGACCTTCGGCGCGATGTTGCCGCTGCCGCTAACGACCGTTGGAGCCGGAGGAGCAGGCTCAGTCGGGGTGTAGTCATTGTCATTGTCGTCATAGCAGGCCGCAACCAGGAGAGCGGCGCTCACGGCCAGGAAGAGCGTCTTGATCGCGCGCTGCTCGCGCGGCGCGCAATAGGGCCACGTCGACATGGGACACGTCTCCGTCGTATTGGGAACGCGGCGGCATCGAACCGTCGCGAGAATTGGGTTAGTGCCGTCTTATCGGCGACATGAAGAAACACCAACCCCAAATGTCCCTGTAGCCGACGGTAGGCTGAACGAGCAGCCGGAGATGGCTGGTGCCGCTCCACCGCTGCAGTGGGTGGGCTCCCCGACTTCCGTCAGGGGGCGAGGGCTAGCGCGTCGTGCCCGGTGGCGTGACGTCGTGTTTGGCCGCGAGCAACGCAGCCTGCGTTCGATCCTCCACGCCGAGCTTCTCGAAGATCGCGCTGACGTAGCCTTTCACGGTGCCGATGCTCAGGTTGAGAGCAGCGGCAATGCGCTTGTTGCTCTCGCCTCGCGCGAGTAGCGCGAGCACATCGCGCTCGCGCGGCGTCAGCGCCATGAACGGCGAGGGCGTTTCGGGTTCCGCGATTCCGCGCATGAGGTGCTGCTGTGCGCGCGGGTGCAGCGTCGGCACGCCGTCCGCAGCCAGACGTATCGCGGCCAACAGCTCCGCCTTGAGAACGTCTTTCATCAGGTACCCGGTGACGCCGGCCCGCACCGCGTCCCGCACCCCTTCGCCGTCCGCAAAGCTCGTGAGGATGAGCACGCGCGATTCGATACCCGCCTCGCGCAGCCGCCGAGTGGCCTCCAGGCCGTCCACGCGCGGCATGCTCAGATCCATGAGCACGACGTCGGGCTTCATCGCCGTCGCCAATCGAACGGCTTCATCGCCGTCCGATGCCTCGCCGACGACCACGATCTCGCCGTCACTATCGGCGAGAATCATTTGCAATCCTTCGCGCACGACCTGATGGTCGTCCGCTATCAGAACGCGGACAGGCTTTCGCATAAGTCATCCTTTGGCGTCGCGCCGGGCATCGGCGCTCCGGCCCTCGAATCCAATGCCATCGCCGCTGACGCGCAAGGCCGTATCGGCGTATCAGTGGTCCGCAGCGTCGAGGTTCGGCACAGGCATGCTCCACCATGGCGAGCACTGCGCAAACGGAACAGCTCGTATTCCTGACCCTCTCAACGGGGTTGAAACGTGCCCAGCACGCGAACATCCGGGTCGAAGGTTACGACGCGAGGGGCGGCGTCGAGCTCGAGTGGCACGACCAGCGTGCTGGTCGGAGCTGCGGGCACATCTATCGTGGCTCGACGTTCCTTCCCCGACGCATCCGTGATCGCGACCGTGAGCGGGAACCGGTAGGCGCCAAAGCGCGCGCCCTGCGCGATCGTCGCCATCACTCGCCGTTGCGACGCGTCGTAGCGCCACGATGTGGTCACTTCGGGGAAACCGGGTCGACGCAGCCATTGGTCGAAGAACCAGCCTAACGGCCTCCCGGACGACGCCTCGACGGCGCGACGGAGGTCGTCCGTGAGCGCCGTTGAATGGCGGTTCGCCAGGTAATACGAGCGCAGCCCGCGGAAAAACGCCGAGTCCCCGACGAGTGCGCGGAGCATGTGGAGCGTCCAGCCGCCCTTCTGGTAACTGTTGGTGTTGAGGAGCGCCATGAGATCGGTCTGCGCTGTGTCGATCACCGGACGCGATGCGACTTCGGGGGCTTTCACGATCTCATCCCGAATGCGGCGCATTCCAGCGACGAACGCGCTATCGCCACCGAACCGCTCGACCCACAGTTGCTGGAAATAGGTCGCGAAGCCTTCCGACAGCCACACGTGCGACCACTCTCGCTCCGTCACCGCGTCTCCGAACCACTGGTGCGCAGTCTCGTGCGCGATTACCCCGGGCTGCATGGAGCGACGACGAAACGGGGCATCGGCGTAGAAGATCGCGCCCGCGTTTTCCATTCCGCCGTATCGCGTCGAGCTCTGTAGATGCGCGAGCTTCTCGTATGGGAACGGTGCGATGAGCTCCGAGAACAGACGCACCATGTCCGGCGCGTGCGAGAACGGTCCGGGGAGGAAGTCGCGCGATTCCGGGAACACGTAGACCGACTGCCTAACGCATGAGCTGAACTCTCCCACCCCACATCCATCGCGGCCGAGATCGTAATACACGAGGGGTGCCGCGGCGATGACCATGAGATACACAGGTATCGGTCGAGATTCCCGCCACCGCGTCAGCGTTCGCGGAGCGGAGCCCGGTCGCACAGGGAGCGGCGTTTCCTCCATCAACTCGCCATTCGCGACCACGCGCCGCTCGCTTGGTGCTCGGACGGTCCACGTGACCGTTGCCTTGTCCGACGGATGGTCGATGCTCGGGATCCAGTTGCGAGCACGGTTGGGCCAGTTGTCGCCGAACGCGGTCCACCGGCCGGCGCTGTCGGTTCGAATGATGAGTCCGTCCTTCGGCTGACCAGCATATCGGACGGTGACGGAGAAGGAGTCGCCCACGACGCGGCCGATCGGAATGCGCACCACTGAATCAGTCTTCGAGAACGTGACCGCCTTGTCGTCCAGGAGCACGCTGTCGACTTTCAGCGCCACGAGATCGAGCACGAGGGTGTCGACGGGAGACCATCGACGCAGTGTGAGCACCGCGCGGCCCTCGATCGACGCACCACGATCCGGGAGGTCGAGTGTGAGCGCATAGTCCACGACGTCGACGCCAGGCCGATACACGAGCGGGCCATTCGCCTGGCCTCGCACCCCCGCCGCTGACGTTAGGCACGACACGATTCCCACGAGGATCGACAGCACGACGCGTCGGTGCCGATCGGTAGAGTGGCGCATCATCGATGGAGAACCTGGTACACCACGAGGGCGTTTGGTGGTTCGTATGACTCCGTTGCGGGATCCGCGGCGATGGCCACGATGAACTGTCCGTTCGCCGTGGCAGTCAGGGCGATGCCCGGGCCGACGATGCGCGGCGCACGGACCCGGGCGCCATCGTGGGCATACACCCGGATCCACCCATCCTCGCTCTCGATGTCGACGTCGCCCGCGCGAAACGCCCGGCGTTGCCGCATGTCGACCGCGGTGGATAGGTCGAGGTTTGGCCCCTGAATCCATTGGAGGTGCGCGAGCGACGTACTGTCGGCGACCCCACGCGACTCTCCCGTCGCCGGATCGACCAGACGCCAACGCGATGCAGGCGCGTCATCGGCGATGAGCTCCGGCGGCGCTCCGATCGCCAGGCGTGAACCGTCTCGAGTCCATGCAACGCGCCATCCCTCGGCAACGGGGAGGCCATCGCTGCCCGTCGCCGCGGTGTCCGTCGATGCGCCGATGTTGACGACAAAAGGCCGGGCCACCCCGTACGCGGTAACCATGCCGCTCGTCGCAAACGCATTCTTCCGTACGATCGACTCCATGAGACCGACGCTGCCAGCCAGTCGGTGCCACTCGCTCGGCGGGATGGAATCGGTCTCGCCCGCGCGTGTCGTGTAGGCACGCGCGTACGCGACGCGCCTCCAGTCCGGCGTCGGAGCGACATCCCACACGCTGTCGCGCTGCACGAGCGGGCTGCCCTCGCTGGCAAACACGAAGCCGTTAGGCACTGGATCGTTCTCGACGGCTCGCGGATCCTCGACTACCAGGACAGTCCGCCGATCATCACTCAAGGTCCAGCGTACACGCGCCGACATGCCGTGGCTGCCGCGGTTCACCGGGGTGACGCCCACGGCGAACGTCCCTCGGCTCGACCGCCTGCCGAGGAACACCGGTGCGAGACCCGATTGCCGGAGCGAGTGCTCGACCAGCTTGGCCAGCTCGGCATCGCCGGGCACGATCACGCGGACCGCCCACCCCGAGTCCCCGGACGCACGCCTCGCGGCCTCGGCGTCCCAACCTTCACGTGTCAGCGAGTCGGCGAACGCAACCGCGCCCGTCGAGTCGGGTGCGAGCGTCACGCGGATGAGCGCGCCAGTTCTGGCGACGGGCACGCCAGACGAGCCAACCGAATCACCGTCGGGTCGGGCGCGCTCGCCGCGCGAACAGGCAACGGCGAACAGGGACGCGCCGACCACCAACCCGGCTCCCGTCAGTCGGGTAATCCGCCGACGCATTTGCCGCCTAACGACTTCCGACGTGCATGACGCGGTAGATCGCGCCGGCAGCGTCGTCGGAGATGAGCAGCGACCCATCCGTGTGCACGACGACATCGACCGGGCGGCCCCATCGGCGGCCATTCGGACCCTGCCACCCCGTGATGAAGTCCTCGTAGGACACGGGTTTCCCTTCCCGGACCCGCACCCGTACCACCTTCGCCCCAGTTGGTACCGACCGGTTCCACGAACCGTGGAACGCCACGACGGCATCGGCCCGCCACTCGGCCGGGAACGTTGTCGCCCGGTCCAGGAACGTGATGCCTAACGGTGCTGCGTGGGCCTGCATGGCCAGGGCGGGTGGAATCGTCCGCTCGCATCGCGCCGGATCGTGGAACTCTCGGTCCGGACTCGGAATCCGGTCGGCGTAGCAATACGGCCAGCCATAGTTTCCGCCATCCTGGAGGATGTTGATCTCCTCCGGCGGCAGATCCTCGTGATCCGGCTCGATGTTGTCGCGTTCGTTCTGCGTGACCCAGATCTGTTTCGTCACGGGGTTCACGGCAATTCCGACCGCGTTGCGAAGTCCGGACGCAAACACGCGGCCGTTACCGCCGTTCTCATCGAATCGCATCACCGCCGCGCGATCGGGCGACTTCTCGATGCACATGTTGCAGCTCGATCCGATGGCGACGTACATCCCGCTGTCGGGGCCGAACACGATCGACCGGCTCCAGTGTGCGCCGCCACCGTTGTAGGAGTTCACGCGTTCGGGCGATCCCGACGCAACGCCGTTCGGTCCCAGCCGGACGCGAACGACTCCGTCCGTGTTCGCGATGAAGAGGTACCCGCTGCGGAACGCGAGACCGTGCGGGCGGTTGAGCCCAGAGACTGCGACCGTCTGCGATTCGGCCTCGCCATTCCGGTCGGCGTCCACCAACCGAACCACCTCGCCCGCTCCCGGGCGACTGGCGTACACGGCCCCATCGGGTGCGACCGTCATGAACCGCACGCCGCGGACTTTCGCGTATTCGGAGATCGTGAACCCGGATGGGAGCGTCAGCCTGCTTTGCAGCGCCTCCTGCGCTTCGCTGCTCGATGTAGCACACGCCGCGGTAGTAGCGACGACGACGGCGATCGCGCTGAGTCGCACGGGCAAGTCCTCGTGGTCGGATGATCGTGAACAGCGTGGAGCGTACACACGATTCACCCGACCGACAACCCCAACCGCTCCGTCGCGAGGCGCCCCGAAGGATCGCGCCGACAACGTGAGCGTTTGGTCAGGACGCTAGTTGCGAACCCGGTTTCGGCCTTCTGCCTTGGCGCGATAGAGCGCCTGGTCGGCGCGCATGAACAGGTCTTCCACCGTCGCAACCCTCGGCGCTGGGAAGGTGGCCACGCCAATGCTGGCCGTCACCTGGAGGGTGGGTCCGTCATCGAGGGAGAACGGGTGCATCTCGATGCGCTCACGGATTCGCTCGGCGAACGCGACGGCACCTTCCTCACGCGTTTCGGGGAGGACGATCACGAATTCCTCACCGCCATACCGGGCGACGAGGTCGACGCTTCGTACCTCGTGCTGCAGCAGCGACGCCAGAGCCATGAGAACGTCATCGCCGACGAGATGCCCGTAGGTGTCGTTGATCCGCTTGAAGTGATCGATGTCGATCATGAGCAGTGTGACCATCGAGTCGTAGCGGCGTGCGCGCTCGAGCTCCGCGTTCAGTCGGTCCGTCAGAGCGCGCCGGTTGAGCGCGTCCGTGAGCGGGTCGGTCTGCGCGAGCGCCTCGAGACGCCGGTTGTCGGCCCTGGTGCTCTCCATCATGTCTGCGCGCTGCACTGCAGCCACCGCCGCACGAACCACGGTGTCGGCGAACGCGACGTCGTCTTCGCGAAGTGGGCGCTCGTCCTCGCCGCGCCGAAGGAAGAAAACCCCCGACTGTCGAGCATCCGCGAGGGAAAACGGCATCGCGATCACGGACCGAACCGGCACACGCGTGCCTTCTTCTCGCCACCGCTCGCGGATGTCCGCGTACAACGGGCTCGAATGAACGTCTTCGACGAGCACCGGCTGCCCCGTCTCGAGCGCGGCGCGGATCTCGGGGTAGCGATCGAGGTTCAGCTCGAAATTCTTGACGAGCGCATGCTCGAACGACGCAGCCACGATCCCCATCTTGTCGCCGGGCCGAGCGAGAATGACCGAGCAGCGCGTGAGATCGAGTGCCCGCGCCACTCGTCGCGCGAGCACGTGATAGATCTCATCGGACGTGAGATCGCCGGTGACCTCGCGGAGTATGTCCACGAGCTTGCGTCGGCTTTCCGCCTCCGCGCGCGCGCGCGCGAGTTCCTCCTCGGTGACGCGCAGCGACTCGTACGCCGATCGAAGAATCGCTCGCATGCGAAGCTGCGCCTGAATTCGCGCGAGCAATTCACGGACGCGAAACGGTTTTCGGACGAAGTCCGACGCGCCCAGCCCGAGCGTCTTGACCGCCGCTTCTTCTGGCGGGAGCGACGAGATCATGAGCACCGGCATGTCGCGCCAGCGATCGTCGTTCTTGATGCGCTCGAGAAGCTGAAAGCCATCCACGTCCGGGAACATGACGTCGAGGAGCAGCAGGTCGGGCGTGCGCTCCTCGAGGAGTGTCATGAGCTCGCGGCCACTCGTCGCGGAACCGACGTCGTAGCCGTGCTCCTTGAGCACCCATGTCATGGTCTGGAGGATCGCCGGATCGTCGTCGGCGATCACGATGCGCGCGCTAGCCATCGCGAGGTTGGACCTCGGCGTTGGAAAGAGCGGTCATCGAGCGGAAGGCGTACACGAATGAGAAAGGGGGAGCGCGTACAAGGTCGAACCCAGAACGGGATGGCACAGCCCGCTGGTGCATACGGCGAGCCCTGCCGTGTCGCCGCTAAGTGTTGGTAGTATGGTGGCTTGGCTTTGCGCCGAACTCTTCCATTTGGCGCGGCGTGGCACCGTGACCACACTGGTGTCGCGTACTAACCTCGCCTGACGACAGCGCCAGCCCCTCGTCACGTGAACGCTCGATGCGACACGGGGCCTGCCGACAGGCAGGCCCCGTCACGCCCGCGAAGGTAAGGGCTATGCGTTACTCCTCGTCCGGTGCGACACCGAGTGGCTCGTCGGCCTCTTCGCCCTCACTTTCGCCCTTCTCCTCCGACACCACACGGGCCACCGCGGTCACCGCATCGCCGTCGTCCAACGAGACGAGACGCACGCCCTGGGCATTACGTCCGGTGACACGCACCTGATCGACCGACGAGCGGATCACGATACCGCCGCGGGTGATCAACATGATCTCGTCCTCGGGCAGGACCTCCATCAACGCGACCACGTCACCGGTCTTTTCGGTGCGGTTCACCGTGAGGATGCCTTTGCCACCGCGCTTCTGCACCCGGTAGTCATCGATGTGAGTGCACTTGCCCATGCCCTTCTCGGTGACCACGAGCAGCGTCGCTTCGCGCTTGATCACGACCATACCCACAACGCGGTCGTCCGGTCGCAGCTCGATGCCCTTCACACCCGTCGTGTCACGACCCATGTCGCGAACGTCGCTCTCATGGAACCGCACCGAGAGTCCGTGCTTCGTCGCGATCACGATGTCGTTCGTCCCGCTCGTCACCTGCACATCGATCAGCTCATCGCCCTTCTCGATCTTGATCGCCTTGATGCCGGTCGTGCGCGGGTTGGAGTACTCGCTGAGCTTCGTCTTCTTCACCGTGCCGTCCTTCGTGCAGAACAGCAGGTAGCTCTCGTCGTTGAACTCGCGCACCGGCACGATGGCCTTGATCTGCGTGTCCGGGGTGACGTTGATGAGATTGACGATCGGCTTCCCTTTCGTCGCCCGCCCCGCCTGTGGCAGCTCGTGCACCTTGAGCCAGAAGCACCGGCCATCCTCGGTGAAGATGAGAAGGTAGTCGTGTGTGCTGCCGATGAAGAGCCGCTCGATGAAGTCGAGCTCCTTGAGGTCCGCACCGCTCGAACCGCGTCCGCCTCGACGTTGGCGCCGATACGTCGTGACCGGAGTACGCTTGATATAGCCGGTGTGCGAGATCGTGACGACCATGTCTTCCTGGGCGATCAGGTCCTCGATCGTGAACTCACCCTGGTCGCTCGTGATCTCGGTGCGCCGCGCATCGCCGTAGGTCTCAGCGATCTTCTGCAGTTCCTCCTTCATGAGCTTCATGCGCTTCGGCTTCGACTCGAGCAGCGCGCGCAGGTCCTTGATGGTCGCGCGAACTTCCTTGAGCTCTGCCTCCAGCTTTTCGATCTCGAGGCCCGTCAGCTTGGCGAGCCGCATGTTGAGGATCGCTTCGGCCTGGCGCTCCGAGAGCTTGAACCGCTTCTGCAGCTGGGCACTCGCCTTCGGCGTATCCTCTGCCTTGCGAATGACCTTGATCACCTCGTCGATGTTGTCGACGGCGATCTTGAGACCATCCAGGATGTGTTCGCGCTCGAGCGCCTTGTCGAGCTCGTACTGCGTCCGCCTGACGATCACTTCGTGGCGGTGCGTGATGTAGTGCTCGAGCACCTGCTTGATGCCCATCACCTTCGGCACGAGCTGGCGCGTCTGTGCATCGGGCACGAGGGCCAGCATGATGACGCCGAACGTCGCCTGCATCGTGGTGTGCTTGTAGAGCTGGTTGAGCACCACGCGCGGGATCGCGTCGCGTTTCAGCTCGATCACGATGCGCGTCGTGTCCGACGACTCGTCGCGCAGGTCGCTGATCCCCTCGATCTTTTTGTCGCGGACGAGGTCCGCGATGTCACGAACGAGGTTCGCCCGGTTCACCTGGTACGGAAGCTCTGTGACGACGATCTGTGACTTGTTCGAGGTCTCCTTCTCCTCGATGACCGCCCGGGCACGCATGACGATCTTGCCGCGCCCTGTCTCCTGATAGTCCTTGATCCCCTCACGACCGTAGATATAGGCACCCGTCGGAAAGTCGGGCCCCTTCACCATCTTCCGGATATCGCCTAACGTGAGATCCGCGTTGTCGATCAGCGCGATCGTGGCGCTGATGACTTCCTTCAGGTTGTGCGGCGGAATGTTCGTCGCCATGCCGACCGCAATGCCTGACGAGCCGTTGACAAGCAGATTGGGAATGCCGGCGGGGAGGACCTTGGGCTCGGTCAGGTGGTCGTCGAAGTTAGGCGCGAAGTCGACCGTGTTCTTGTCGATGTCCGCGAGCAGCTCGGTGGCGATCCGCATGAGCCGCGCTTCCGTGTAGCGGTACGCCGCTGCGGGATCGCCGTCCATCGAACCGAAGTTCCCCTGTCCATCCACGAGCGGATAGCGCAGCGAGAAGTCCTGCACCATGCGCACGAGAGCGTCGTACACCGCTCCGTCGCCGTGCGGATGGAATCGGCCAAGCACGTCGCCTACGACCGTCGCGGACTTCTTGAACGGCCGATTCGGCAGGAGACCGAGGTCGTTCATCGCGTACAGAATGCGACGATGTACGGGCTTCAAACCGTCTCGCACGTCGGGGAGCGCGCGCGAGACGATGACGCTCATCGAGTAGTTGATGAACGACTCTTTGATCTCCTCGTCGATGAGACGCGGAAGGATGCGTTCGCGATTGCTTGGGCCGGTCATTGGGTCCTGCAGGTGGGAAAGTCGCGTCGAACTTCGGTGGCTGAAGTATACCCGAAGGAGAGGCGAATCGCAACGCGTGCCGCAGCTTGTAACTGTCTCCGTTGCAACGTGTTACGGACACGGCACGCGACTACCGAATCGTGCGTGTATCACCCCTGTTCTGTGAGACGACGCACAGGCCGGAACGCAAAGCGGACTCGTCTGTAGTGCAGAACCGCGACCGAGAAATCGGAGCCTTTTACCGTGGGAATGAGAATCCCGTCGACTGGCGGCTCGCGATGACCGGCGGTGTCATTCCGAGTCGTCTTCGGCTACCGACCGTACTTTTTCATGATCGTTTTGAGGCGATCGACCGGGAGCGCATAAACTCGGAGGTCGTTCGCGCCCGTCATCGTTTCGGCGGCCAGCAGAGCGTTCGCGATTGCCTCTTCGGTCGCCTGTGCAGTCGCGCTGAACAGCGGAGAGATCCTCGCGTTCGCGAGCATGCGGACGGAAACGGTGTCGTTGGCCCCTGCGGCGCCAGCGTTTGCGGTGGAAAACGCCAGGAAAATGTCGCCGGAAGGATTGGAGCCCCATCCGCCCATCCGTCCAACGCCAAGCGAAACGCGGGTTGCTATTCGCTTCAGCTGATGTGGCAGGAGCGGCGCATCCGTCGCGACCACCACGATGATCGAGCCGGCCCCGTCGTCGTCGCCGCGCGTCGACGCGGGCGCGTCGCACGGTCGCCGCTGCCCCTGACCCGGTGGAATCGGATCGTGATTCGCGATGCACGGCTGAAGATCCGGGATCTCTTCACCCACCGGCACGCCGGCGATTCTGAGGTCGCGGCGCGCACCGTAGTTGCACTGCACGAGGACGCCGAGCGTATATCCCCCCTGCTCCGGCGGGAGCCGGCGCGACGCCGTGCCGATGCCTCCCTTGAAGCCGTGGCAGATCATCCCTGTCCCGCCGCCCACCGCACCTTCCTGCACCGGTCCGCCCTTGGCGCCCTCGAGCGCGCTGATCACGTGCTCGGGACGAACGTGGAACCCGTTGATGTCGTTCAGCCCGCCGTCGTACGTCTCTGCGACAACGGGAAGGCCCCACGGCTGCATGCCGGGCTTTCCTACCTGCCACTGCAGAATCGCGTCGCGGACGACTCCAACGCTGTGAGTGTTCGTGATCGCGATCGGCCCCTCGAGGATGCCTGACTCCTGGAGCCATGTGGTCCCCGTCATCTCGCCGTTGCCGTTGAGGGTGAACCACGCGCCGAACACCGGATCGGGATTCGCCTTTCCGCGCGGATGGATCACCGTCACGCCCGTGCGAATGGGCCCCTTGCCAACGACCAGCTTGCCGGTTCCCGAGATGAGCGTCGTGTGCCCCACCTCGACGCCGGCGACGTCGGTGATCGCGTCGAGCGGGCCGGCCGTTCCGCCGATGGGAAGGCCGAGGTCCCGCGCCCGCGGCTTGGTCGGTGCCGGCGTCTGAGCCGCTGACATTGGAGCGCTGACACACACGAATGCGGCGGCGAGACCCAGCGCGGCACGGCAGCGGCGTTTCATCGGCAACTCCTCGGGCGAATGAGAGGCACGGCTGACCGACGCGGCGTTAGGCGGATCGATAGCCTAACGCCGCGCACGAAGCCACTACGCGACAGCCTTGATCGCGGCCGCGAGCGTTCCGACGAGCTCGTCGATCTGTGACTTCTCGATGATGAGCGGCGGAGAAAGCGCGATGATGTCGCCCGTCACGCGGACCAGCGCGCCACGGTTGAAGCAGTCGACGAAGACCTCGAATCCACGCGTGCCCGGGGCGCCGCTGCGCGGCTCCAGCTCGATCCCGCCAACCAGACCGAGGTTCCGAATGTCGATGACGTGCGGGAGTCCACGCAGCGAATGGAGCGCATTCTCCCAGTACGGCGCGAGGCTCGCCGCTCGGTCGAACAACCCCTCGCTCTGGTAAAGCTCGAGCGTCGCGAGACCTGCTGCGGCCGCGAGCGGATGGCCGGAGTACGTGTAGCCGTGAAAGAGCTCGATCCCCGCGGGAGCCGAATTGACGACCGTATCGTAGATGGTGTGGCGCACGAACACGGCGCCCATCGGCACCGCCGCATTCGTTAGGCCCTTCGCCACGGTCATGAGATCCGGAACGACGTCGAAGTAGTCGGCGGCGAACGGAGTACCAAGGCGGCCAAATCCGGTGATGACCTCGTCGAAGATCAGCAGGATCCCATGCTTGTCGCACAGCTCGCGGAGCCGTTTGAGATAGCCTTTCGGAGGAATCAAAACACCCGTCGAACCGGCCATTGGCTCCACAATCACCGCGGCGATCGTGTCGGCGCCGCGCTCGCGAACGATCCGCTCCAGGTCGTCCGCGAGCTCCGCACCGTGCACGGGCTCCCCGCGCGAGAATGCGTTCCGCGCGATGTCGTGCGTGTGCGGCAGGTGATCGACCTGTGGCAGCAGCTGGGCCATGTACGCGCGCCGGTTCGGCTCGATTCCTCCAACGGAGATTCCGCCGAACCCGACGCCGTGATATCCGCGCATGCGGCCGACGAACCGGACCCGCTTCGTTTCGCCTTTCGACTGGAAGTACGCCATCGCGATCTTCAGCGCGGAATCGACAGCTTCGGATCCGGAGTTCGCGAAGAAGACGTGATCGAGGTCGCCCGGCAGCATCTCGGCAACCCGCTCTGCGAGCGCGAAGCTGTACGGATGACCCATCTGGAAGCCGGGCGCGAAGTCGAGCGTTGCAGCGGCTTCCTGCACCGCGCGCACGATCGGCTCGCGACAATGGCCGCCGTTCACACACCAGAGTCCGGCCGTCCCGTCGAGCACTCGACGCCCGTCGACCGAGGTGTAGTACATCCCGCTGGCGGAAGCCAGCAGCCGAGGCGCGCGCTTGAATGCGCGGTTGGCCGTGAACGGCATCCAGAGCTCTTCGAGCGAAAGCTCGGACCCGAGAACGCTGGCGATCGTGGCAGTCTCAGTCATGTGAAATCATCCTCGTTATTGCGTCCACCCGGTTCCCAATTCCCGACTACTCGGGGCCATCTCCCGCCCCGAGCACCTGATTCCCCTCCGCCTCCTGCTCCTCGGCCAGCTCCGCGTCACGTTCCGCGGCGGCAATCGCGTCGCGCTCCGCCTTGTATCGCTCGTACCATGCTCGAGTGATCTCGCCAGCCAGCTCGCGATTTCCGAGCCCGAAGGACAGGGCCAGCGCCAGTGCGACCGCACCGAACAGAATCGCGAATGCCGTGACCACGATCTCGTTCGCGATCCCGAGCTGCTGCAGCGCCATGAAGATCGCGAGAAGGACCACGCCCCACCGCCCCACCCGCGCGAGCGTTGGCCCTCCCTGTATCGCACCTGCCGACGCCAGAATCAACCCGCCGACGAACCGGCCGAGCACGATACCGACGATGAGCAGAACGATCGCGGCCATCATGCTCGGGATGTAGCCCACGAGCTCCGAGAACACGTCGGCGAGCGTCTCCATACCGAGCGCATTCGCCGCGATCATGATCACCACGAACATCACGAACCAGAACACGAGGTTCGCGAGCACGCGCGACGGATTGAAGTGCGACCCCGATCGCTCGACGGCCTGCATAACGCCGCCACGCTCGAGCAGATAGTTGAGTCGCATACGGCGCAGCACACGCTCAGTCCCGCGCTCGACGAGCTTCGCGAGCAGATAGCCGGCGAAGAGGATGATGAGCGCGCCGAAGAGCGCGGGGACGAACTCGGCGAACTGCGCGAAGCTGCTTTGCAGTCGCTCCAGGAAAGTCATGCGTAGGCTCCGGGCCGATTGCGCGTCACGTACGCAAACGCAAACGAAGACGCGATGGTTCGCAACTACTCAATTTCGTGTTCCGCGCTTCACATCGAAGATGGCGCTTCGATGGCATTTCGGGCAGATGAGCCATTCACGCCGCCGAGCGTACCCGAGTCCGAAGGAACCGCCACC
>JBKOYV010000440.1:0-6715 GCA_046725585.1 Gemmatimonadota bacterium
GCCACGATCTCATCGTCGATGGCGGCGAGCACGTCGCGGGCGCCCGGGAAGAATCGGCTCACTGACGAGAACCCGTGTGCGAGCGTAGCGGCCTGCGACGGCCGCAGCGGGAGTGGCAAAGTCGTTCCCGTCAGGCGGTCGATGCGCCGTGCCTCGACCCCTTCGCCGCGCACTGCCCAGAGTTGGTCGCAGAGGTGCTGTTTGAGCACTGGAATCTCGGTCTGGACTGCGAGCACGATGTCGCGCAGTCGCGTCTCGGTCCCTCGGTTCGGCGCGACGCCGGTGAGAATCCATGCCGGCCGCTTCTGGTACATGAGGCCGCGCGTGCCGTCGATAGGATCAACCAGAAGACGCCACGAGCAGTCGCCGTCTCGCGTCCCCTCGGGCAGCGTCAGGCCGCTCGATGGGAGACCCTCTGCCACGAGCACGAGCGGTTCCTGGCGCGCGACATCCGCGAGCCCTTCGATGAGCGCCGTCTCGCTCACGCGGTCGACGGCGTAGATCGTATCGCCCTCCTCGTCGTGCGCGACCCCGGCGAGCTCGTCCCGCTGCTGTGTGGCGAAGGCGTCCAGCACGGATGCCCGAATCCGGTCGTGCAGCGCGAGGATGGCGGGAAGGAGTCGGCGGGCGTCGCTCATGCGCTCGGGGCCGCGCGGTAGTGCGTCGTCGAAGTCGCTCGGAGCTCGGCGGCCTTGTCCTCCGGTGCCGTGTCGTTCAGGAAGTTGCCGCCGCCGATCTCCGGCCCAGCGAGGTACTTGAGCAGCCCCGGCTTCCGGAGTGGCGTGTGGATCTCGATATGGAAGTGGAAACCAGGATGCAGTGCGCCGTCGACGGGTGCCTGGTGGAACGCCATCACGTACGGAAACGGCATTCGCCACAAGTTGTCCATGCGCACCAGCGTTTCGCCGAGGACGACGCCGAGGTCATCGAGCTCGCGGGCGGAGAGGTCGGCAATGCTGGCGTGAGTGGCGCGCGGGGCGACGAACGTCTCGTATGCATAACGAGCGAAGTACGGCACGAAGGCGAACGCGCTCCCGCGAGACGCCAGGATGCGTCGCCCGTCGGCCTCCTCGGCAGCGATCACGTCCTGGAACAGCACCTTGTCATTCGCGGCGAGATACGCGGCGCACGTTTCCGCCTCGAGCTCGATCGTGCGGAAGACGAAGTTCGTCGCGTAGATCTGGCAGTGCGGGTGCGGGTTGCTCACGCCGACGACCTCGCCCTTGTTCTCGAACATGAGGACGTGGCGTACTTCGGGACGCGCGGCCAACTCCCGGAATTGCCGCTGGAGTTCCTCGAGCAGGGCAACGATCTCGTTATGCGGCAGCTCGGCCAGCGAGCGGTCGTGGCCCGGCGAATAGCAGACGACGCGCGAGAGGCCGTCAGCTCGGCGGTTCTGGTACGGTCCGGTCGGCACAGCGTCGGGGTCCGGGGCGTCGGGGCCGACGCAGGGATGGTCGTTGTCGAAGGCGAAGACGCCGCGGTAATCCGGATTCCGCTTTCCGGACACGCGCGTGTTCCCTGGGCAGAGGTAGCACCTGGGGTCGTAATCGACGCGAGGGAAGCGCGCGTCGTCGACCGTCTCACCCTGCCACGGGCGGCGGTCGCGGTGCGACGAGATCACGACCCACTCGCGACGGAGTGGATGCCAGCGTTGTTCCCAAACCATGTCCCTCTCGGATTGGCGGCTTCCGCCTCGCGACTAGGATAACGGCGCACGAAGGAAGCGACCATTCCTGCAGTTGGCAAGCTCATTGCTGGTCTTCGCGGTATGATCTGCGGCAGGCGAGGTAGTGACCAGCTCCGGGCACCGACCACCAGCCCGGCCGGGGCGTTAGGCGCAACCCGGCCCGGTGCGGCGATTACATGGCGACTGGCTACGCGACCCTGGCCGCATTGTGTCGTCGTCCTCGCAATTCTGGGCCGCAACGATTCCCCCGTAGAACCACGCGCCCCGATGGGCACGATCGTTTACACGGCGTACGCCCGCGGGGAGACTGACGTCGTTGCTCTCGACCCCGGTACAACCATACCGCGTCGCCTTACCAAGTCCGGCTCCGCCTACGAGCCCAGGTGGTCGCAGGATGGCCGCTTGATCGTCTACGTCGACGTGAGTGCACAGAGCACCAGCCAGGTGTTCTCAATGCGTGCCGACGCGAGCGGCGCGCGGCAAGTCACGATTGATACGAGTCTCATCGAGACGCCGGCCATCTCGCCCGACGGCCGTCGGGTAGCATATGCCTGTGCACGGCGCGAGTCGAAGGTCCAGTTCCATATCTGCATCGTCAACATCGATGGCGGACCCTCCACGCTGATTACGCCAGACGTTCTGGGCCATGGTCCGGTCTGGTCTGCCGACGGATCGCTCATCGCGTTCGCGTGCGAGATACCGGGCGTAGTGGTCGGTCAGGTATGACCGTCCGACCCGATGGGGAAGGTCTTCGGGCGATTTCGCCGGATTCGATCAACGTGCGTGCTGTGGCTTGGTCGCCGGACGGCTCGCAGTTCGCCATCTCCGCAGTGCCGCGCGGGTCGGAGACCTCTACGCTCTACATCATGTCCGCGGACGGCCGGCAGGTGCGACGAGTGTTCGACGAGCAAACACCGGCGGCGTTCCGTGACAGTCCCGCATGGTCCGCAGATCAAACGCAACTCGCGTTCGTTCGTTACGGTACGGACGGCGCGAAGATCTACATCGTCAACGTCGACGGTACCGGGGAACACCCGCTCGTCGGCGACGCGACGCAGCAGTACGACCCGAGCTGGTCCCCGAACCGCAATCGCTGAGCGGAACAATCACTCGACGTGATCCTCGCTGCGTCCAGCAGCGCGCTCGATATTGCTCATTGTAGATGATTTAGGTATAGTTGTCGACGATCTAGGTATGGAGCCAGATTCGTGGGCAAGCCGTCCGACCTCATTCAAGGGACGCTCGACCTTCTCATCCTGAAGACGCTTGCCGCCGAGCCGAAGCATGGGTGGGCGATCGCAAAGCGCATCCAGCAGCTGTCGGAGGATGTCCTGCAGATCACGCAGGGCTCGCTCTACCCGGCGCTCCACCGGCTCGAGCAGCAGGGGCTCATCTCGGCGGAGTGGGGCCAGACCGAAACGGGGCGGGACGCGAAGTTCTACGAGCTGACGAAGGCGGGGCGTGCCGCGCTCAAGTCCGAGACGGCGCAGTGGGAGCGGCTCTCGGCGGCGGTGGGGCTGGTGCTGCGCAATGCCTAACGCCTTTTTCATCCCGAGCGGAGCGAGGGATCGCAGGCATCCCGACAGAGAGCCCTCTACCCGGAGAATCGCGATCCCTCGCCTGACGGCTCGGGATGACGACCACGTTACCGACCATGACCGCTAGCCGTTGGGTTCAGGTCCTCAAGCTCCGCGCGCGTTCGTTGTTCCGGCGCGCGGCCGTCGAGCGCGAGCTCGCACGCGAGCTCCAGTCACACATCGACCTCCAGGTGGAGGAATACGTGGCGCGCGGAATGTCGCCCGAGCAGGCGCGACGGGCGGCGCTCCGCGAGTTCGGCGGCGTGGCGCGCTATCAGGACGAGGTCCGAGACACGTGGCATGCGTCGCTCCTCGGTGACCTCCGCCGTGACCTCCGGTACTCCTGGCACGGACTCCGTCGCCGGCCATTGCTGCTCATCGTCTCCGTTCTCTCGATCGGACTCGGCGTCGCCGTCAACACCACCATCTTCGCGCTCGCGCGAACGCTCTTTCTCCTGCCGCCGAGCGCGCGTGATGGCGGCCGGCTGGTCCACATCCGCACCGCTCACAGCAGTCACGCGTCGTACGAACAGTGGCGCGCGCTGTCGGCGAGCGGGGCGCTGGCGGGGCTCGCCGGCTATCAGATCGAGAGCGAGGTGAACTGGCTCCGCGGCGACGCCGCCGTCACGCTCATTCCGATGCTCGTCACGGCGAACTTCTTCGACGTACTGGGAGTGCCGCTCGGGCGTGGCCGTCCGTTCACCGAGAGCGAAGCACGTGCCGAGCTCGATCCCCGCGTGGTCGTCGTGAGCGATGGGTTCTGGCGTTCGGCGTTAGGCGCGGATTCCGGCGTCGTGGGCCGCGCCATCACGCTCAATGCACGCCCATACACGATCGTCGGGGTGCTCGCCCCCCACGTTCGAGGCGTCTTCGGCTACGGGAGCGCTCCGGAGGTCTACCTGCCGCTCAGCAAGACACTCCTGCCGTACCTCGACGAACCCGGTGCGCCGGTCGTGCAGCTCATCGGCCGGCTGCGCGACGACCAGACCCTCGCCGACGGCAGGGCCGCATTCGGCGCGGCCGCTCGGCGCGCCGAGGGGATGATGGCATCGCCCGCGGACACGGGATTCGCGCGGATCGAGCTGTTCTCGCCCGCCCGCGGGCTCTCGCAGTCCGGCGCGCCCGGCGCGGTCGCCGCATTCCTCGCCGTCCTGCTTGTCATCGTCGGCCTGATTCTCTGCATCGCGTGTGCGAACGTCGCCGGGCTTCTGTTGGCCAGAAACGCCGAGCGGCGCCACGAGATCGCGTTGCGACTGGCGTTAGGGGCGGGTCGAGCGCGGCTGGTCAGGCAGCTGCTCACGGAGGGGCTCTGGCTTGCCGTGATCGGCACCATCGGAGGGGTGGCGATCGCCGGACCTCTCATGACCGTCCTGAACAGCGTCTCCCTGCCATTCCCGATGCCCGTGGAGCTCGATCTGCGCGTCGACGCGGGCGTCGTCGCGTACGCGTCGCTCCTGATCGCGATCGCCTGCGTCTTGTCGGCGCTCGCGCCCGCGCTGCAGGCAACCCGAGTCGCCCTCGCGCCGGCGCTCAAGGACGACGGGCGCGGCGTGACCGGGCCGCGCCTGACACTCCGGCGCGTGCTCGCGATCGGGCAGGTCGCCGTGTCGCTCACGCTGCTCATCACGGCCACGCTGTTCGTGCGCAACCTCGCACGAACGCAGGCGGTGGATGCCGGGTTCGACACGTCGCACACCGCCGTCGCGCAGCTTGCATTCGTCCAGGATCGCTACTCGCGCGAGGCGCGTGACGCGATGCTCGAGACTGCAATCGAGCGTGTCCGAGCGATTCCCGGCGTCGTGTCGGCCGCAGCGACGACGGGCGTGCCGCTGACGATCCGTGGCGGTCGGACGACGGGAACCGAGATTCGGATCGAGGGGATCAAGCAGCCGGTCCACGTCGAGTTTTCCGGGACCGACGTCGGTCCCGACTACTTCCGGACCATGGGCATGCGCGCCGCTCGCGGCCGCGAGTTCCGCCGAGGCGACGACCGAGGCGCGCCGGGCGTCGTCATCGTGAACGAGGAGTTCGTGCGGCGATACCTTGGCGGACAGGATCCGATAGGCCGCATGATCGAGCTCCCGGGCGATTCGACCGCGGTGCCGACCGAGATCGTCGGCGTCGTCTCCAACACGAAGCACCGCACGCTCGGTGAAGCGACGCGGGCGGCGGTCTATGTTCCGCTCACACAGCGCGACCGCGACTCTCGCGTCGTGTTCCTCGTCGCCCGGACGTTAGGCGACCCGAACGCGCTGCTCGTACCGATGCGGCGAGTGATCGGTCAGCTCGATGCCTCGACCGCCGTCGATGTAGGCACCATGCGATCCGCGCTCGCGTTTGCGTTCCTGCCGAGTCGCGTTGGTGCGCTCGTGGTGGGGAGTCTGGGCCTGCTCGGGTTGGTGCTGGCCATGATCGGGCTCTTCGGCGTGATCTCGTTCGGTGCGAGCCGGCGTGTGCGCGAGATCGCGATCCGTATGTCGCTCGGCGCGTCGCGCTCGAGCGTCATCGGGCTCGTGCTGCGCGATGCGTCGGTGGTGGCCGGCACGGGCATGGCGTTAGGCATCGTGGCGTCGCTCGCCGTCACGCGGCCGCTGGCTGCGTTTCTCGTGGAAGGGCTCAGTGTACGTGATCCGCTGACCTACATCGCCACGGCGGGGGTGCTCGGACTCGTGGCGATCGGGGCCAGTTGGATACCGGCATGGAAAGCGGCCAAGATAGATCCCATGGCGATATTGAGGCGCGAATAGAACGGCGGTACGGCGCAGGGCCATAAGGCGCAGGGCCCGAACTACGCTCGACCCGAACGACGCAGGGCACAAACGACGCACGGCCCGGACGGCAACGGCGGAACTGCAAACGGCGTGAACGGCAGGCTGCATGCGAACGGCAACGCGGTGCTCAACGAGGTGCGCCGCTAGCGGACAGGCGGCTCGCAATGCAAGATGGACCAACGCAGGCCGCCGACGGCCAGCGGGCAGCGCTGCGGATCCGATCGTCCACCCTGAGGCGTCAAATGCGCAAGGTACTTCTCCTCGCCGTACTCCTGGTCGCATGTGCCAAGAAGGAACAGCCGCCAGCAGACACCGCCACACCCGCGCCCCCGCCGCCGCCACCACCCCCGGCGCTCACCGCCGCTGACGTGAAGGGGACGTGGAACGGGACGAGCAAGCGCGAAGGCGACACGACTGCCACGGCGTTCACCGTCACGAGCGTCACCGACTCGACCAGCAAGATCACGTTCACAGCCACCAAGCGGACGGTCGATTTCGCGACGAAGTTCGACGCCGACAGCATGATCGCGACGTCGAAGCCGTACATCGACCCCACCCTGCCGAAGGGAACCCCGAAGGTCACGTTCCGCTCAGTCGGTCGCCTGAAGGACGGGAAGCTGGTCGGAACGGCTGCCGTCATGCTCGCCTCGAAGCCCGACTCGGTGCTCGCGAGGTCG
>JBKOYV010000337.1:0-8353 GCA_046725585.1 Gemmatimonadota bacterium
ACCCACATGCGCTCCGAGGCTGATCAGCTGCTCGAGGCTATCGACGAGGCGATCACCATCGGATCGAAGGGTGGCGTGCCGGTGGAGATCTACCATCTCAAGGCGGCGGGCACCAACAACTGGCCCAAGGGTCCGGCGGCAATCGCCAAGATCGACTCTGCCCGACGCGCGGGCGTCGACGTGCAGGCGAACATGTACCCGTACGTCGCTGGCGGCACAGGGCTGTCGGCGTGCACACCACCCTGGGCATCGGAGAACGGGAAGCTCATCGACAACCTGCAGGACCCCGAGATGCGCGCGAAGATCAAGGCCGAGATGAACAACCCGCGCACGGAGTGGGAGAATCTCTGCCAGCTCGCAGGGCCTCAGGGTGTCCTCGTGCTGGGCCTAACGAAGCCCGAGAACAAGCAGTACGCGGGCAAGCGGCTGGGCGAGATCGCCACCATGATGAACAAACCGTGGGACGAAACGGCGATGGATCTCCTCATCTCGGAGCGCCAGCGTATCGGCACGGTGTACTTCCTGATGAGCGAGGACAACGTCAAGCTGAACCTCGCGCAGCCATGGATGAAGTTCGGAACCGACGCGGGCGGCGCCGACCCGGATAGTGCGCGGGGGCTCACACACCCGAGGGCGTACGGCACGTTCCCGAAGATCCTCGGGCGCTACGTTCGAGACGAGAAGGTGATGCCGCTCGAGGACGCGGTGCGGAAGGCGACGTCCGCGGTGGCGACACGGCTGTCGATTCCCGATCGCGGCGTGCTGCGGGAAGGGTTCTTCGCGGATATCGCGGTGTTTGATCCGGCGACCATCATCGATCGCTCGACGTTCGAGCAGCCGCACGTACTCTCGGAAGGCCTCCGGTTCGTGTTCGTGAACGGAACCATGGTCGTTCGCGACGGGCGGCACACGGGCGCCAAGCCCGGGCGCGTGCTGCGAGGCCCGGGCGCTCGCTGACCATCCAAATCGTTACGGCCGAACGGCGCAAAGGCGCCACGCCGTCTGGGTCCTGCGCCGTTTAATCCGTTTGCCTTTCGGCTGGCGGGATATTCTGGTTGAGCCGGAAGAAGTTGGTTGGATCGTACGCGGCCTTGACCCGCCGGAGCCGCTCCCACGTGGCTCCAGGGTAGGCGCCACGGATCCGGTCGCCACCGTCGTCGCCGAGAAAACCGACGTACGCGGCGTCATCGTTAGGCTGGACGGCCCGGGCGAGCTCCTTCACCCACCGCGCGCGTACGACGCGATCCTCAGGGCTCGTATAGAACGCTGCAACGTTGACGAGCATGGCCTTCGATCGGTGAGCGTACGCGGTCGCGTCGTCGGACACCCGCGACACAGCGCCGCCCAGCACGCGAAGCTGCGCCACTCGCATCGCCGCGTCCGACTTCGAGAGGTAGTCGAAGATCGTCTCGGCCAGCGTCTCGTCGACTCCGTCGACGAACATCGTTCGCGCAACTGCCGTGGGCCGATAGCTCGGATCTTCGGGCGGATACATCCCCGTGTACGGCATCGGCTTCACCAGGTCCGCGAGCGGTGTCGCGAGCGACCGGAATGGCGCGAGCGCACCCTTGGCCGAATCGTCGTCGCCCGCGTAGGCCATCATCCCGAAGATCACGAGGCGACCGTGCACGTCGGGTGGCAGGAACGGCACCGGAGGAGCCGGCATGACGTTGCCGATCGTCGAAAGCTCGTCCGGTGCCGCGAGCGAGGCCGCCGCGAACCCGGCGATGGTTTCCGGAGTCGCCGGCAGCACGAGAATGCCGCCAGTGAACTCCTGCAGCTCGTGGAGACGGAGCTCGAGTCGTGTCACGACGCCGAAGTTTCCGCCGCCACCGCGAATCGCCCAGAACAGATCCGGGTGACGCGCCGCATCCACATGCAGAAGGCGGCCGTCGGCCGTGGCGATCTCCGCCCCGAGCAGCGAATCGATCGTCAGGCCGAATTTTCGCACGAGGAACCCGATGCCGCCGCCTAACGTGATGCCGCTCACGCCGACGGAGCCGGAGTCGCCGAAGCCGACGACGAGGCCGTGTGCGGCCGCCGCTTCGGTGACCGCGAGGGCCGTCGCGCCCGTCTCGACCCGGGCAATGCGCCGCTCCGGGTCGATCTCGATCTTCGACATCGACCTGAGGTCGACGACGATTCCGCCCTCGGTCGTACTGTGGCCGGCGATGCTGTGACCGCCGCTTCGCACGGCGAGCTCGTGCCCGCTATGGCGCGCCACCGCGATCACACGCTGCACGTCGCGTACGTTGGCGACGCGAACGATCGCGGCCGGTCGTTTGTCGATGCCACCATAGAAAACGGTTCGCGCCTGGTCGTAGCCGGGATCTTCGGGAGCGATCACGCGACCCGTAACGCCGGCGAACGTGTCAGGCGACTGGGGCGCGGTTTCGGTCGGTGAATACATGAGGCATTTCCTGTCGAATGACGTTTCGAGGTACGGATGAGGCGGGCGAGTCCACGCCTCTCTTTGATCGTCGTTCGACGCGTCGCCAAATCGACACGGCTCAGATGAGCTCGGCCACTTCCGGCCAGGTCGCTCGAACTGCCAGGTCCGGGCGCGTGTTGCGCGGCCGAGCGCTCACTAGTGAAGGGCGTCGGAGATGTTGATAGCGGGCTAAAGCCGGCCTGTTGCCAGATTTGGCAACAGCACCACGCGGAGGCATACGGGTCGGCCACGAGTTGCCAGATCTGGGCTCATCACGGGATTCCCCAGGGACGTGGGTCAGCGGCCGCCTCTGATGGCCACTGCCGCTATTGCCGGCCCGTGCAGCACGAGACCGTCTACGCCATTGGCCGCGACGTCGCGTGGTCGAGGAACGCGCTCGACGACGCCAGTGCGGCGATTCACGGCAACGATGCCGAGCGCGTAGTCGGCGACGAACACGCGCGCCCCGTCGCGGTCTGGCGCCAGCCCTGAGGTGAGGCCAGCGGCCCCGCGCGCACGAGCGTGTCGAGCGATGTGCTTCCTTCGCGGATCACGTAGATGACGCCGGCGCGGCCGTCGGAGACGAACAGGTCGCCGTTAGGCGCGACCGCGATGTCGCCCGGCTCGTGAGCCGTTCCATCCCGCGGCAGCTCGTACCTCCCGCGGAGCGTACCCGAGGCGACGTCAAACTGGAGAATCGCCGCTCGTCCCAAGTCGGCGGGATTCACCCCGATCGCGAGCAAGTCCGCGTTAGAGCTCGGTCAGGGACACGCGGGTCAGATGAGCGCGGCCACCTCCGGCCATTTCGTCCGCACTTCCGCGGCTCGCTCGGGATCGTCTGCAAGCATCCGAAAGTCCGCGTACTCGAACCCCGGACCCACCGTGCATCCCGCGAGCGCATAGTCGGCGAGCGGCCGCGCTGCCTGCCAGTGTCCCGCCCGGATCGTGCAGACCGGCGCGCCCGTGCCGGTGCCGAGTGGACTCAGGCGGTGCCGGAGCAGATCGCGACCCGAGTTGCTCAACTCGAGGAGCTCGAGCGGTCCACCCTCGTACAAATGCCAGACCTCGTCCGACGCGACCTGGTGCCACCGGCTGATCGAGCCCTGGGGCAGGAGGAAGTAGATAGTCGTCAGCGCGGTGCGTGACCCGCGGTCATCCGACGGCGCGACCTGAAGCGCGGAGCGGTAGATCTCCCGATAGAAGCCACCCTCGGGATGCGGACGCAGCTCGAGGGTCGCGATCAACTCCGCGGCTCGGGGATGCATGGAGGCTCGGTGGAGTTGCGGTCTCGCCCGGATGCCGTAGTCTTGCTGTGGCCTCGCCAACTTCGCGAAATATTCACCCTACTCGCCCCGTTTCATGCGCCATGCACTGATGTACGTCGGCGGTTTCGAGCGGAATTTCCCGAATCTCTCGACCTCGACCACCTCGTTCACCGGCACCGACGGCAAGGAGCACCCGTACCAGCCCTGGCCTTCCAGCGCCGACGGCCTCCGCCTGAGCTACATGGAGAAGCACGGCAAGAAATTCGTGGTCGTCCGCGTAGGCGACGGCACGAGCGACGTCGTGCTCAAGAACCCCATGGTCATGGTGCCCGGCGAGCACTTCGGCTTCGGCACGCGCCTCTCGGCGGAGCCGACCCTCGTCGAAGACGACACCTCGGCGCTCAAGATGCTCGAGGACATCGCGAAGAAGAACGCCGAGCACAAGGACGTGAGCGACGAGCTCCTGAACATCCGCACCCGCTTCAAGGCAAAGGTCGCCGAGCTCCACGCCGCAGCGAAGGCGCCGCGGAAGCCGCGTTAGGCTCCGGGCGCCAGCCGGCGCGCGCTACTTCCTGATCACGCCACAGGCGACGCGCGCGCCGGCGTTGCCCGCCGGGTCGGACTTCATGTCGTCCGCCTTCTCGTGAATCACGAGAGCGGTGCCGCCCCCCGTGAAGACCGAGTGCGGGCCGGCGCCAAGCGTGATCCCCGGCGCCACGACCGTCGCGGTCGAACGACCGGTGGAGTCGACCGTGAAGTTCGGCATGTCGCCCGCGTGCGGGCCCTGCGGGTTGTTGGTCCCGTGCTGCTTCTGGTCGGGATTGAAGTGGCCACCCGCCGACGTGAACGCCGGCCCCTCGCACTTGGCCGCCCCGTGCACGTGGATTGCGTGCTCGCCTGGGCTCAGCCCCTTCACCGCGAGCGCGATCTTCACGCCGTTGGAAGCTGGCGAGAGCGTCGCGGTGCCGATGCTGTCGCCCTTGGCGTCGATGAGCGCGACGCGGACCGGTTTGGTTTGCCGAGGCGTTGCGCCGGGCGCCGGACTCGTGCTATCGCTCGTGAGCGCCGAGCTCGAGAGCGCCGCGGCGACGAGAGCGGAGAAGAAGAGTGTCGTGGTCATGACGGAAGATATCGCGGGTCGTGATGGAATGCGTCGCTTCGTCGCCGACGCGATGCTCGGGCGCCTCGCGCGATGGCTTCGCACCCTTGGGTACGACACCGTATACGATGCATCAGCCGATGACCGGGCGCTGGTGGAGCTCGCGAACGGCGAGGACCGTGTGCTCCTGACACGCGATCGCCACCTGCTCCGCGACCTCCGTCCGCGCCAGGCCGTGGAGATCACGAGCGATGCACCGCTCAGTCAGCTCGCGGAGGTCGTTCGCGAGCTCGCGCTGCCGACACCTAACGATCTGTTCCGGCGATGTCTCGTGTGCAACACGCAGCTCGATGACGTGCCTGTCGGCGAAGCGGCCGGGCTCGTCCCGCCCGCGGCGCGTGGACTCCCCGGCCCGGTGCGACGGTGTCCGACGTGCGGTCGCGTGTATTGGCCGGGCTCCCACGTACGACGCATGACTCGCGCGCTCGTGCGAGTGTTCCCCGCCCTGGCGGAGAAGCCCGAGCCCGACGAAGGCTCCGGCGCAGGTCGATAGATGTTGTTCCGCTTCCATCACGATCTCGACGACACCGGTGGCCGCGGTCGACGAGCTTGCTTTTCCGGGCGAGCGAATTCGGGGATGCGGAAACGCTTGCGGTACGCGCCCGGAGCGACGCCGGTCGTCCGCTTGAAAAGACGACGGAAAAACGCCGGATCCTCGTACCCCACACGCCAGCTGATCTCATCCACCGATGCATCGGTACGTTCGAGCCGGCGTTTCGCGTCCTCGATGCGCAACCGTTGCACGTAGGAGATCGGCGTCAGGCCCGTAGCGGTCGTGAAGCGCCGCTTGAACGTGCGCTCGGCGAGCTTCGATCGCTTGATCATCTCGTCGACGGGATTCGCGACCGAGAAATGATCGCGCAGCCACTCCTGCGCGCGCTCGATCTCGGCATCGCCGTGGTCGGTCCTCCCCTCGAAGATGATGTAGGGCGTGAGCCCATCCTGATGCCACTGCAGCGCGAACATGCGGGCGACTTCCTGCGCCGTTGTCGCGCCGGCGTATCGCGCGATGAGGTAGAGTGCCAGGTCGTGCCACGTCGTCGACGCGCCCGAGCTCACCAGCTCTTCGCGCCGACCGGAGATCACGAGCGCACGCTCCGGATGTATCGCCACGGCGGGGTACGCGGTGCCGAACGCCCGGGCGTAGGCGAAATGCACGGTGGCGTCTTTGCCATCGAACAGTCCCGTCTCGCCCAGCAGGAAGATTCCCGAGCAGGCCGAGCAGATCACGGCCCCGCGATCGTGCATGAGGCGCAGCCAGTCCACGAGGCGGGGATAACGACCTTTCGTCCAGCCTAACGACCGAAGCAGGATGGACGGAACGATCACGATGTCGGTCGTCTCGATCGAGTCGATCGCGCGCTGCACGTTCACCGGGACGCCGCTCGCGAGCTGCACGGGTCCCACCGCCTCGCCCACGATGTTCACGCAGAACAGTGGGCGTGCACGCGCTTCCCCTCGCAGGGGGTCAAGGAACGCGAGCGCGTTCATCACGTCGAAGATGCCGAACAGCGTGGACACCACGGCGTCCGGCAGCGCCACGAGGCTGACGTGACGGGAGCTCTGTCCGGGTTGATCCGCTCGTTGGGTCGACATTGGCACAAACGAACCGATTCCGGGTGATTTCGACTCCGCGATCGCGCCGGTCGATCGGCGATCATGTGTGCGCAGCAGTTCGAACAACGATGCTACCGCAACACAGGAGTCGACAACCATGACTGCACCTGCGATCGAACATACGTGCTGCGGCTTCACGCCGGGCAGCAGCCCCGCGAGGAGCGTGGCTGCACTTACGAAAAGGTATAGAAGCTGGCGTTAGCGTGGGTATGTCCTGACGTCGCGGATTCAGAACACCCGTCGCTGGAGCCGGTCGACGGTGAACTTGGCGGTGTCGGCGATCGCCATCACGGTCATCACGCCGGCCTGCACGGGATCGGTCACGACGAGGTCCGCGGCGTCGGGTACACTCCCAGCCATGTTCAAGCTGACCACCAGCAGGCCCTGGGCGCGTACCTCGCGCACGGCTCGCTCGATGTCGCCGCCCATGATTGAGCCCGCGAGCACGAGGGCGGATGCGCGCGGGAGACGCGCGACGGCGCGGACCGCGTCGGCGAGGGGCTGTTCACCGACGAGCGGGATCGTGTCGACCGAGATGCGCTCGCCGCGGATGTTGTGGCGATCGGCTTCCGAGATGGCGCCGATCGCCACCTGACCGACCTGCGCGCCGCCGCCCATGATGATGATGCGCTTACCGTAGATCGTCCGGAGCGTGGGGACTCGATCCACCTCGCGCACGACGGCGAGCGCGCGGAGGTCTTCGATCAGCGGCGCGGGGTCGGACGGGAGCTCGATCTCGAAGTACACTCGGGCGTCGCCGTCGCGCTGGCCGAAGATCTCGACCGATGAGATGTCGCCCTGGTGCCTCGCAATGACCCCCGTGAGATCGTAAAGCACTCCGGGGCCCGAACGGGTGCGCACGACGACACCGTAGTTGTTGGCCATCACCATCTCCGCACATCGTGAATAGTTCGCGTGAACTGTTCGATAGTAATCGAACACCGCTCCCGATAGCTTCTTCGAATGACCCCTCGCCGCTCGATCCTCGCCGCGATCGCCACGCTCACCGTGGCGGCTGCCTGTCAGGACAACCCGGACGCCGCCGCGGGGCCAGCCGCGATCGACCGGGACCTCATCGACGTGACCGTCCCACGTCTCCGGCAACTGTACGCGGACAAGAAATACACCGTCACGCAGGTCGTGCGATGGCACTTGGACCGCATCGATCGCTACAACGGCGTCTACGGCGCGATCGAGACCGTCCTGCGCGACCAGGCGCTTGCCGCGGCCGCCCGCGAGGACGCGGCCAGCGGTGCCTCGCACGGCCCGCTCTGGGGTGTGCCGATCGTCATCAAGGCCAACACGAGTGTCAAAGGGCAGGTTACCACGGCCGGATGGGAAGGCTTCAAGCGAGCGGGCCACGAGCTCATCGCGCCGAAGGACGCCACGATCGTCGCGAAGCTCGAGGCCGCGGGCGCGATCATCGTCGGCCTCGCCAACATGCCCGACCTCGCGAACAGCGACACGAACCGCTCGAGCTCGTTCGGTCGCACCGGCAACGCCTACGACGTCAGGTTCTCGCCGGGCGGCTCGTCGGGCGGCGTCGTCACCGCCATCGCCGCCAACATGGCCGTGCTGGGCAACGGCACCGACACCGGGAACTCCATTCGCATGCCGGCGGCCACGAGCGCGCTGGTTGGTGTGTTCCCCAGTCGTGGCCTCGTCAGCACCGCCGGCATCGCACCGCTTGATTGGCTGCTGGACAACGCGGGCCCCATCGCGCGCAATGCGACCGACGCCGCCATCGCTCTCGCGGTGATGGCCGGCCCGGACTCGCTCGACGCTGTCACGTTAGGCACGCCACCCACAGCGCAGCGACCACCTTACGAGTCGTATCTCGAGAAGGGTTCGCTCAAGGGCAAGCGGTTCGGCGTACCGGCG
>JBKOYV010000245.1:0-10929 GCA_046725585.1 Gemmatimonadota bacterium
GAACGTACATGCTGCCTTCCGCACGGGTCGTCGTGAACGACTGCGACAGGTCCCAAAGCGGCGGGAACCCGCCAACGTCCGCATGGAGCCGCCAGCCCCGCATGGGAACGGCGTCCGCATCCGTTCGATCGAGGTCGAGGCTGGCGCGGACGCCCACGTGGCCGAACGCGCTTGCGCCTGGCTGCTCCAACCTCGCCAGCGGCGAGTTGGCAACGGGATCCGGATCGATCGATGTAACCACCGGGCCCGCTTGTACGCGGCCCGCCATGGGGCGTACGCTCGGCCAATTTGCCGCTTCGCGGAAGGCCTCCCTTTTGGTCGTCTCACGCTCCCGCCACCCGAGGTGAAGCACGACGGCGGCCTCGAACGCCAGCACGGTCTGATTCACGAGACTCTCGTCGCGTTCGATCGAAGCAGTCGCGTTGCCGTATCCATAGAACCGGAACGCTTCCAGCTGCGACACTCGCGCGGATACCGTGAATGCCACGGGCGAGTTCTCGAGACGATAGTCTGCATCCCCGTGAAGCGCGAATCGGCCGTTGAACGTGCCTAACAACGCCGTTCCCGTGGCCTGCCACGCGTGGGGGAGCCGCCTGAAGCCATACGATCGGGCTGTGCGACTCACGCCGACGATGATGCCTGCCCCTTCCCAGTGCCCGACGGCCGGGTGCCAACCGCCGTCCTTGCCCCAGTCCGGACTCCACGAGCCCCAGAGCCTCATGCCGTTCGAGGGGACAGGCTCCTTCCAGGGTCGAGTGTTCACATGCGTACCGCTCGACTCGACGAGCTCGTTGTCGCCATCGGAGTCGTAGAGATGCGTCGCGCCCCCGCCTGCCGAGTCGGCGAGCACATCGTCGTCGTATCCGCCAATGACCCTGACGATGATTTCGTCGGAGGCAGCGCCGCGAACCGCCGCGCGATCGGCTCCGCCGAGCAGGTAGACCCTGATCTCCTTCGTCTCGGAGGGAATGAACGTACGCTCGTAGAACTTCTGCCGCGGTGGTGCCCCGGCTGCGCCACCATCGGCCTGCGAATGCTCCGGGGAGCTCGCGGTCGCGGGATGGTCGTCGTCGCCGGCAATGGTGACGGTGACACTTCCGTTCGGATGCCGAACGACGTCGGCACGCTCGTCGTCGTCGGTGCCGTAGATGTCGACGTCGGTCGCGAGCTGCCTGTAGAGCGCCATCGCGACGGTCGGCAGTGAATCTCGGCGGCTGCGAAGAACCGACCGGAGTCGCGCCGGCGCGGTGGTCCGCTCGCGCCACTCGACCGGCAACTGCGCGATCGCCCGCTCGATCACCTCATCGGTCACCGCCGCTTGCACTCGGCGCGCGATCGCGGCGAAGTCGTCGCGCGCGAGTCGCTGCAGCAGGCGCCGGTCGTGGAAGTGCGTGCTGTACGTCAGGCCTTTCAGATCGTAAGTCGGACTGAAGTCGATCGTCTTCGGATAGATGGATCGAACGATGAATCGATTGAGCCAGCCACGTGCATCCATGAACGCCCAGTCGCGATCGAGGGGAATCGCACGCCAGCGATACTCGGTCGAGTCGCCGAATCGGGCGAAGTCGGAGTTGTCGGGAGTGCGATCGCCATCGTTGATCAGGAGGTCGATCAGTCGTTGAGCGAGGAACTCCTGCTCGTCGAATCGGTGCGCACGACTGGATCGCAGCTCCTCGATGAAATCCTCCGAGTCGGCGATCTTCTTCGAGCCCGCGAATCCCGGCTCATCGTCAGGCGCCTCGTTGGCCTTGAGCTCCATCGTGCCGAGCATGCCGGCCATCGTGTCGCGGTAGACGCCGAGTCGCGCATCGTCGGCGAGGCGGTAGAGCCTCGGATCGACGTGCAGCGCCTTGATGGCGTCGAGCAGCGGAGGAACCATGAGCGGCGCGCCGGGGAAGAGCGCGCTCACCTGATCCTGGATGACCCGCCCGACCGCCGTTTCGTGGAGCGCCCCTGGCAGGGTCATCCCGGGAAACTTGTTGACCGATCGGAACCGGTACTCCTTCCAACCCGACTCTTCCTGGAGGTGGAGGGTGATGCTCTGATAGCCACCGCCGCGCTCGAGGACCTTGAGTCCGCCGGCGAACTTGCCGAGGTCCAGAGCCGGCACGGCGATCGGCGTGACCCAGACGTCGCGCCACCCGGCGCCGAGCACCGTCCGCCTGAAGCCGTCCGCCCCGTAGTACTGTCCGGCTACGGCCGTGGTGACACTGTCCTTGTACTTACCCTGCGTCGAGCCGACACGCTCTTGTGAATCGGCGTCGACAGGAAAGAGGGTAACCGTGCCCACCGCAGCGATTCGAAACGTCGCAACGCGCAATGCGCCCATTGGCCACTCCAGTTGGGCGTCCAAAACGCAGGATGCGCGCCGGTTGAGCCTGGTGCCATTCTTGCACGAGTAAGCGAGTTCAGCTCGATGCGTCAGCGTTTGGCCGCGCGGCGATCGCCGTGGCGCATGCGGGTGAGCCGTTAGGCATTGCCTCGCGGGCGCCCGGGGGACGGTGCGGTTGCGGGCCAGCCGTTCACCGGTTAATGTTCATGACAAGCGACACACGCGCGTAGCGCGTGGACAAGTTCCGACGATATTGGGGCCTGCCGAATTGCGAGCAGGCTCTTTTGCGTTTTGTCGCGACAGCCCGCGTCGCGGGCGGCCACCGTGAGGCCCTGGTTCACGAGCACGTTGTGTCGGTCCGTACGGCATCGCCGCACTCCGCACACATCAACACCATCAGGAGTAGGTCAATGCGTACGACCGGCACCGTGAAGTGGTTCAACGACAGCAAGGGGTTTGGCTTCATCACGCGTGAGGACGGGGAGAAGGATTGCTTCGTCCATCACTCGGCGATCGAAGGACAGGGATTCAAGACGCTGGCCGAGGGCGATCGCGTCGAGTTCGACGTCGTGCAGGGACAGAAGGGCCCCGCCGCCGAGAATGTGACGAAGTTGGCTCGTTGAGTCTGAACCCGTTACCCATCACGGGTGCGGAGGCGCGCCGCGGGTTCGGCCCATACGGTCGAACCATGCGGCGTGTGTCGTTTTACTCGGGGCTTGGTCGTTCCGGCGCGGCAGCTTCGCGCCTAACGCGCACGAACGCGGCGCGTAGATGCGCTTTCTCTGGCCTGATGAGGTCCTGGTGAAGGAAGAGGGGATCGAGCTCGACGGCATCGTCGCCGAAGTGCTCCCGAGCGCGATGTTCCGGGTGGCTCTCGACAACGGGCACCGGGTCCTCGCCACGACCGCCGGCAAGATGCGCAAGTTCAAGATCCGCGTGCTCGTGGGCGATCGGGTCACCGTGACCGTCTCGCCGTATGACTTGACGCGGGGGCGGATCACGTTCCGCCACAAAGGATAGGAGGCACCATGACAGTCCCGGATCGCGTGACGGCGGACTGGATCGCCACGCTCGGCAACCCTCAGCTCGTGACTGTGGAGTCTCGGCTGCACACCGAGTTCCTGGACGAGGAAAGCCAGGAGAAGGCACGACGCGGTGACCGATATACGCTGCTGCAGGGTCCCGCCGCGCTCGTGAACGCATGGCTCCGATGGCAGATGGTCAGCAACGAGGCACGGTCTCGCGGACTGCTGATCCGACACCGGAGATAGCGATGCGGCGCCACGTGTCCGACAGGTCGGTCGCGCCATCGAGGCACCGCCGGATGACCGGACCGTACACCTCACGCGAGGCGGCATGCCCGCGAGGTCGGTCCGGATGACCCGCCGCTACCAGACGCTCGAAGAGGCGCTCGCCGAGGTCCACGCCGGCGCGGTTCCGAGCGGCAGTCGCATCGTCGTGAGCTGGGCGTGGTGGGATGAGCTGTCAGAGGCCGACCGGAGCGCGTACGTAGAGCGCTGCGACGCGCGGGGCGTTAAGCTCAGCGCGGACCACCGGATCTCGCGCCACTTCGTGGAAGTCAGCGGCCCGGAGACACCACCGCTCTCGAGCGAGTACCGCGTCTAGCTCCCACGGTTCTTTCCGGCGGATCCCCGACCGCTGCTGACGTGCGTTAGGCATCGCTGCACATGCGCCCCTCGTAAGCCTGCTCGTCGCGATCCCCGTTGTGCTTCCCGCACGCGGAATCTGATCGATAACTACCTCTCGTCGCGGCCGCGCAGCCACCCCCGCAGGATGTGCTGCGCGAAGTGTCCGATCTGGTCGAGGCGCGATCCCTTCTCCTCCGCCGCGATCTCCTCCAGCCGGGTTTGGAGCCAATCGAGGAAGGAGGGTGCCAGGGGTTCAGGCGTCTGCTCCTCGTCCAGCTCGTGATCCCACCACACTACCGGACACTCGTCGGCCACCCGCTGTCGTGTGTCGAAGCAGTCGTAGTCCCCGCCTCCGTCGTCGCTGAATGCGATGAGGTATTGCGGCAGTCTCGGGTACAGCTCTTTGCGCGCGTCGAGGTTGCGAGTGATGATGTTCACGGCCGGTGGTTCCACGGGCCTAACGCTGTAGATCTCGACCGGGCCGTGCGGGCACTCGCCGAACTCGAGCTGGAAGCGGCGGAAGCTCTCCGGAAGCGGCGCGCCGAGCTCCCGTTCCGCGGCCGCGATCTCGTCTGGTGTCGCCGGGCTCGGGACGAGCTCTCTTCCGTTCGTGCGCGCCTGTTCCCGAAATAGTCGTGTGACGTCTTCATATCGAGGCATGCCGCTCCGGTGTGCTTCGCGAGTCCGCGGTTCGAGTCGTGCGGCGTTCTACGATAAGGCTGGGCGTCGGCGGTGCCAGAGCGCCCTTCATTGGAGTCCCGCGATCGGTGCAGATCCTCGACGCTACCATTGCACTTGCCACGGTAACCGCGATCCTCGGCGCGACCGGCGGCGCGCTCGGCGCGCAGGCCGCCGCACGCACCGCCAGGCCCGAGATCGAGCGCGTGGATTTTCGCGGCGTGCGGTCGGTGCCCCTGCAGCAGTTGAGACGCGTCGTCCTAACCAGGCCAACCTCCTGCTACCTGGGCCCGCTCGCGCCGCTGTGCCGGGTGATGCACACCGCGCCCTTCGTGCGGAAGCGCTATCTCGAGCCGGGAGCGCTCGAGCGCGATGTCGGCAGACTTCGTGAGTTCTACTGGCGCAGCGGCTTCCGCGAGGCACAAGTCGACACCGCCGTCCGCCCCGCTCGGCACGGCGTGGCCATCACGTTCGACGTCCGCGAGGGACTGCCTACCCTCGTCGATACGATCGCCGTCGACCAGGCCGCTCCCGCGCTCGACACGACGATCATCCAGCGGGCGGTGCACCTTCGCCCTGGCGCCCGCCTCGACCTCTCATCGCTCGACACGACGCTCGCCACGCTGCGCGATGCGCTGTGGGATGCCGGCTACGCGGACGCGATCGTTGCGCCTAACGTCTACGTGGACGACCGGACGCACCGTGCGAAGGTCCGCATCGACGTCAACCCTCGCTGGCGCACACGCGTCGCGTCCATCGAGGTCCAGGGAAACAGGCACCTGTCCGACGCCGCGCTTCGGAGCGCGCTCACACTGCGGCCCGGTGGTATCTACGGGCGCCGGGATGTGCTCGAGAGCCAGCGGCACCTGTACGAATCGCCGGTCGTGGCGTCGGCCTTCATCGCCATCCCGCCTCGGGTCGACTCGGCGAGCGACAGCCTCACGCAGGTCGTGGTCCGCGTGCAGGAGCGACGTCCCTTCCAGTTCGGACTCGAAGGGGCACTCAATACCGTCGACTTCCTTGAGTTTTCGGGACGGGTCGGGCTGTTCGCGCTCCGTGGCGGCCGGTGGCAGCTCGTTATGCGCGGGATGACCGGCAATCTCCTCGCCGCCGGGCTCGAAGGCGACGGCCCGTTCACCGACGTCGCGGCGGACGACGCCGTCGATCGCGCGTTCCTGCGCCCCACCTGGCAGGCACGGGTGGAGGCGACGCAGCTGTGGGCCGGCTCGCCACGCAACCAGCTCGCGCTGGCTGCGTTCGGCCAGCGCCTCAGCGAGCCGGGCGCCTATGTCGATCGCGCCGCGGGCTTCACCACGGCGTTCACGAGAGAGGTGATGGACCGCGTGCCGGTGTCGATCGGCTATCGATTCGAGCGCGCCGCGGTGGACGCGGGTGACGTGTACTTCTGCGAGAGCTTCGGGCTGTGCGATGCGGCGGCGTTGAGCGTCTTCCGCGATCCGCGTCGGCTGTCAGCGGTGACGCTCGGCGGGTGGCTCGATCGCACGAACAACCCGCTGGCTCCCTCTCGTGGCCAGACGATGCGCCTCGACCTGGAATACGCCTCGTCGGTGATCGGCTCCGAGTACGAGCACTTCCGCATCGACGGCGAAGCCGCTGCGTATCGCCCGTTCGGCTCCTCGGTGCTCGCGGCACGCCTACGCGGCGGATGGGCGCACGCCGAGAGTGGTGTCCTTCACCCGCGGATGCTGTTCTACTCCGGCGGAGGGCGGTCAGTACGCGGCTACGGCGAGAACCAGCTCGGCCCGCGGGTGCTACGGGTGAGCCGCGACGACCTGCTGACCAGCGGTTGCACCGACGCGACCATCACCGACGGGTCATGCGACCCTAACGCGGTGCGATCGAATGTCTTCTCCCCGAGACCCGTTGGAGCGACGTCGCTGCTCGAGGGCAGTATCGAGCTGCGCATGCGCCTCGCCGGCAACATCGGGGGCGTGCTCTTCGCGGACGGCGCGGTGGCCGGCCCGGGAGCCGGGTCATTGCCCGCTGAGCGCGTGGCGACGGTGACGCCTGGCGTGGGGCTTCGTTACCAAACGCCCGTTGGTGCGCTGCGTCTGGACGCGGGCTGGCGGCCCGCCCGCACCGAGCGACTCCCCGTCGTGGTCGACTCCCGCGCGGCGGACGGCTCGACGCAGGTGACGCCCCTCGTGATCGAGCGGCAATGGACGTCGCTGGACGACGCGAACGGGAGGGGCGGTGCGCTGCGGAGGGTCACGTTCCACTTCGCGTTAGGGCACGCGTTCTGAGCGCCGGAACGGTAGAACGACTGGTCGGCTGATCCGTGACTCGGATTGCACCTGCCTGAGCCAGTTGTCAGCACGAATTGCCTCGCGTACTGTCGTTCGTATAACGGATGCGGCCGGGAATCCGGCCCGAAACGGTCGCCCCAGTACCGTTGCTCACTCCTCACCGACAACCGACGAGGATCCCCGTGCCCGCGACCCTCACGATCCGAGACGAAACCGCAACGGGTGAGCCCGTGCACGAGTTTCCCCTCGAGTTCCCGAACGAGCGCATCACCATCCGCGAGTTGATCCGCGAGCGGGTCTACCAGGAAGTCAGCGAGTACAACTTCCGCAGCCGACGCCTGGGCGGATTGTTCCGCGGTCTGGTGCAACCCACGGACGCCGAGCGCACGCTCAACGGCTTCAAGGTCCCGAAGGATCGAGACATCGACTGGGAAGCCCAGTTCGCCCGTGCCATCGACGCCTTCGGCCGGAACGGATTCTTCATCCTCGTGGATGATCGTCAGGCGGAAACGCTCGAAGAGACGATTGTGATTCGCCCGAGCACGCAGGTCAGCTTCGTGAAGCTGACGCCGCTCGTGGGAGGCTGAGTGAAGTGGCCGTGGAAAAAAGCGGCGTCGGTCTCGCCGTTCGTCCCTCGAGCCGGCTCTGAGCTCGACGCGGAACATCGCGTCGTGTCACGCTGGGTGGAGGAGGCATCCAGCGCGCGCGATGAGGGAAACTGGTACCAGGACGTCGAACTGAAGAGCCAGCCGAGCGGGCGGCTCATGCTCGAGGCGACGCCTGACGAGGCGCGGCGGTACGTGCACGCGGCCGCGGTGCAGACGGCCTACTGGGATGGGCGAGCGAAGGAGATCCGGTCCCAGGGGAAATCGGACCACGAGCGCATCAACGCGCACCTCCGTCCCGGTTGGCCAGAGGTCTGGGGGAGGAGGCGCCGAGCCGCGACGGTCGTCTCGACGCTCATGCGTCGCACGCTGCCGTTCGAGGAAGCGGACCTGCTCGCTCTTCTCGACTTGTGCAACGGTTCCGAGCAGCTGTCGAAGTACACGGCGCCCGTTGGGCACGTCACGCGCGCGCTCGAGCGCTTTCTCGACACTCATGCATTGAGCGACGCCATGAGGGAGCGCCTCAAGCGATTCGCCGCCGGCCTCCGCGAGGCGAACGACAAGGACGCCAACCGCTACGGCACGGCGGTCGAACAGCTCCTTGCCGGTCCTGCCGCTCCCGGCTCCGCCCAGACGCCGGAGCCTAACGACGATGTCCCCGATGTTCCGACGGCCCCGTCGCCGGCTCCGGCTGCCGCGCCAGCAGGGAACCCGGCGGTACTCGACGCGCTCAAGCGCCACGTCGGCGTCGCGGGCGACGAGGTCGCCACCGAGGCCCTCGAGCCGGACGGATTCCCCCTCCGGGCCGATTCACCGTTCCGCGCCGAGCACGCTCTCCTCAGCGAGATGCTCGCGTCAGTCGTCGGCACGAGGCTGTACATGCAGCCGACGTTGGAGACGCTTCGCGGCGGAGATCTCGTCCTTCGCATGGACCCGGTCGCATCGGGCCGGGTGCTGCTCGCCGCCACCGAACGCGACGTGGCGGGCTTCTTCGCGCGCGCCGACGCCGCCAATCCCGCCGTGTGGCAGTCGCGGTATGCGGTCGTGTCGGTTACGACGACGATGGCGCAGCGAGCGTTCGCGCTCGACCGGGCCGGAGTCTTCGACTTCCTCCTCTACCTGGCAATGCGGGCGGCGTCCTGGGATCGCCGCCCGTTCGAGGCGGCCTTCGCCGCGCTACTCGACCAGGTCGAACAGGAGGCTGCCAGAACGCCGCTGACCGACGGCGAGCGTTACGTGCTTTACCTGTTGCGCGCGTCGTGGATCGGCGGGCCACCGTTAGGCGTGGCGGCGCCCGAGATCACTCGGCTCACCGCTCTCGTGGGAGACGGCGCGGCGTTCTTCCTGGTCCCGGGCGAGGTCTGGACTGACCAGCTCAACGATGACCTGACGCGCCTCCCGCGGCGCGACCGCGAGGCGTGGATCGCGCTGCTCAAGCATGCCCTGAGCGCGACAGCCACACGCCCCTCGGCAAAGTGGCTCAAGACGGGCGAGAAGCTCATCGCCGCCATTGGCGGCGACAAGGTCCTGACGGCGCTCCACCGTTGGCTACCGAGCGTTGCCCAGGGTCGATCCATCGTTAGGCTCGGCGCTTTCCACGGTGACGTGCGGTCGGCGGCCGATGTCATGCATGAGGAGAACGCCACCTGCCTGCGCGGGCTCGTCTGGCTCACGCCGGCGCTCCCGCGCGACCGCGGTGATAATGAGCTCACGCGCGCCATCGCTGCCGTCGCCCTCTCGGCGTATCGCAAGGTACCGGGCGTCGGGCCGCGCGCGATCAAGGTCGGCAATGCGGCGATCTACGCGCTCTCGGAGATGGGGTCGCCCGAAGCCGTCGGCCATCTCGCAATGCTCAAGGTCCGCGTGAAGTTCGGCACGGCACAGAAGGAGATCGAGAAGGCCTTCAACGCCGCCGCCGAGGCGCTGTCACTCCCGCGCGATCAGATCGAGGAGATGGCGGTGCCGTCGTACGGACTCGAGACCGTCGGCATCCGACGAGAGACGTTCGCGGACGGCGAATACGAGGCCGAACTGCGCGTGGATGGGCGCGACGTCGAGCTCCATTGGAGTCGCTCCGACGGAAAGGCGCAGAAATCCGTCCCCGCCAAGGTAAAGAGCGATCACAAGGAAGAGTTGAAAGAGCTGCAAGGGGCAGCCAAGGACATCGCGGCCATGCTGCCGGCACAGAGCGAGCGCCTCGACGCGATGTTCCTGCTCGAGAAGCGCAGGCCCATATCCGTCTGGCGCGAGCGCTATCTCGACCACCCGCTGGTCGGTACCCTTGCGCGTCGACTGATCTGGAACTTCACCACGAATGGAGGGACGCGCGCTGGAGCCTGGTCCGACGACGCCCTGGTCGACGTATCCGATCACCCGCTCGACGTACCTAACGACAGCGAGGTGGAGCTCTGGCACCCGATCGGCCGGCCGATCGAGGACGTGCTCGCGTGGCGGCGCTGGATCGAAGCGCATGAGATCCGTCAGCCGTTCAAGCAGGCGCACCGCGAAGTCTACCTGCTCACCGACGCCGAGCGGCATACCGAGACGTACTCCAATCGTTTCGCGGCGCACGTGCTGCGGCAGCACCAGTACAACGCCCTCTGTGCGGCGCGTGGCTGGAAGAACAAGCTGCGCATGATGGTGGATGACACGTATCCACCGACGTCGCGCGAGCTGCCACAGTGGGGGCTCCGCGCCGAGTACTGGATCGAGGGAGCGGGGAGCGAATACGGGACGGACACGAACGAGAGCGGTGCGTTCCTGCGCGTGGTCACCGATCAGGTGCGCTTCTATCGCGTGGGCGCCGCGCAGAACCGGGCACATGCCGGCGGCGGCGGATACGCGACCTCGGCGGGCGGGCCAGGTACACGCGGCGTGAACGAGCCGTTGCCGCTGGACGAGATCCCCGCGCTCGTCTTCAGCGAGATCATGCGCGACGTCGATCTCTTCGTCGGCGTGGCGTCAGTGGGGAACGATCCGACATGGCAGGACGGCGGCCCCGGTGGTCGGTACCGCGACTACTGGCACAGCTACTCCTTCGGCGCGTTGGGCGAGACGGCGCGCACGCGCCGCGGCATTCTCGAGCGTCTCATCCCGCGGCTCAAGATCGCCAGTCAATGCACGCTGACGGAGCGCTTTCTCGTGGTGCGCGGGAAGCTCCGCACCTACAAGATCCACCTCGGCAGCGGCAACATCCTGATGGAGCCTAACGATCAGTACCTCTGTATCGTGCCCGCGCGGGACCCCGTGGCGGTTGGCCCCGACCGTCTCTTTCTCCCGTTCGAGGGCGACGCGACGTTGTCCATCGTGCTCAGCAAGGCGTTCCTGCTCGCGGCCGACCACACCATCAAGGATCCGACCATCATTCGGCAGATTTCTGCGCGTGGATGAGGCGGACG
>JBKOYV010000109.1:0-41794 GCA_046725585.1 Gemmatimonadota bacterium
GTCCTGGCGTCGACCGGGAGGCCGATTCCGCCAGCGATCCGCGTGATCGACCCCGAGGCCGTCGCGCCGACCAACTCGGACGACGACATCGGCGTCGTTCGCGTGAGTCAGCTCGTGGCCGTCGGCGATCGAACGTTGTTCTGGATCGTGGCGCCGGTGGTCGCCCGGAACCGCCGGCTCGGCTACATCCTCGAACCGCGGTGGCTCCTCGGATCGCCTAACGCGCTTCGGAACCTGCGAGAGCTGACGCGGGAAGACCTCACGCTGTTCTCACGGAACATCGACGGGACGGGGTGGAACTACACACCGGGCATCCCGATCCCCGCACCGTCGCATCGCGAGGTGACGCCGCTGGGCGCGACGCACGAGCGTCATGGGACGGGACGGCTCATCGTCGAGGAGGCGCCGATAGCGGGCACACCGTGGCTCATCGTGATCGACTCACCTGTGCAGACGCTGCTCGCGAGGCTCAAGGCCACGGTGGAACGACTCGCCTGGTGGTCACTGCTCCTGCTCGCGGCTGGTGCCGCGCTCTCGTGGGCGATCGGCCGGCGCATCACGACGCCGATCATCGCCCTGACGACTGCGGCGGATCAGGTCGCGACGGGAACGTATGCGCGACCGATACCGGTGGTCGGTGGTGACGAGGTTGGCCGACTGACGCTGCGCTTTCACGAGATGGCCGGACAGGTGACCGAAGCGCGACGCGAGCTCGAGCGCCGAGCTTCGGATGCCCAACGTGTCGCCGACGAGCTGGCCGGAGCGAATCGTCGGCTGCAGCAGGCCATGACGGAGGCCGAGTCGGCTCGGGCGGAGGCCGAACGCGCGCGGAGTGAGGCCGAGGCGGCGAATCGCGCGAAGAGCGACTTCCTGGCGATGATGAGCCACGAGCTCCGCACGCCCCTCAACGCGATCGCGGGGTACGCGCAACTGCTCGAGATGGGGATTCACGGGCCCGTCACGGAGCAGCAGCGCGACGCGCTGGACCGCATCGCCCGCAGCCAGGCACACCTGCTCACCCTCATCAACGACGTCCTCAATTTCGCGCGGATCGATGCGGGACAGCTTCAGTACGTCGTGCAGGACGTGCACATGCACGACACGCTCGCGGGGCTCGAGCCGCTCGTGGCGCCTCAGGTCGATGCGCGCCGCCTCACGTTCATTTACGATGGGTGTGCCGCGGCCATCGTGGCCACGGCGGACGGCGACAAGGTGCGTCAGGTCGTGCTGAACCTTCTGTCGAACGCCGTGAAGTACACACCCGTGGGCGGAACCGTGCGACTGGCCTGCGACGCCGACGCGACGTCCGTGCGCGTTCACGTGACGGATACCGGTCCGGGCATCGACCCGGATCAGCTCCCGGTGATCTTCGAGCCGTTCGTGCAGGGCCACCGCTCGCTGAACCGGCCTAACGAGGGGGTCGGTCTCGGCCTCGCGATCAGCCGCGACCTCGCCCGTGCCATGCGCGGCGACGTGACCGTCACCACCCAGCTCGGCGTGGGATCGACGTTCACGCTCACGCTGCCGCGTGCGCCGCTACCCGGCCGACAGGAGGCGTCAACCGGCCGATCCGGACTTGGCGCAGGTGATCAGGCTCGCGTAGGCGGCCGCGACGGCATGGGGCTCGCGTCCCAGGTCGTATAGCCCGATCCGGTCCACGTCGCCGCGCTTTTCCCGCAGCGCGTGCCGCCAGTCGATCACGTCGCCTAACGGGAACCAGGTAAAGCCGTGCACCGGCAGGCCGAGCGTCGCGAGCTGCCCGACCGCGTCCCACTGCTCCGAGAGCCACTCGGTGGCGCGTGATGCCGCGCGGCTCGTCTCGGAGACGAAGAGCGGCAACCCGTAGCGCCCGTGGTATTCGCGAGCGAGCGCCGCGAGGCCGACGCGCTGCGTCGTCGGTGTCTTGTGGCCATCGGCCCGCACGAGCTGCTCGGAGGTGGCGTAGTAGTCCACGCCGATCCACCGGCGCCCGTACGCGCGCTTCTCACGCAGAAAGGCGAAGTCGGCCGTCGTCATGCCGGACCGAACGAGCAGATCGCGCATCGCCAGCGATGGCGTGCGACCGACGGTCAGGTCGAGGGCAGCGAAGCGGGCTTCATTCCAGAACTGCGCCTGCGCTAAAGCCCCAGGGCTGGAGTCGGCCGGCGTGAACCGCTCGAACGACTCCGCCTGCACGATGACCGCCGAGGGACACTCAGACAGGATGGCCTCGACGGCGTGCTCGTGAGCCATGCTCAGGTTGCCTAACGCGCGAGCGAACGACTCCGTGCCGGTCGCGCACTCGTTCCACCAGCCGACCATCGACGAGAAGTTCGCGGCGACGAACATCTCGTTCACCGGGGTGTAGTGGCGAACCCACGGATACCGCCTGACGAACGCCCGAGCGTAGGCGGCGAGGTGGATCGGAAGCGCCGGGTCCCTGAACCCATCGAGCCAGTCCGGAGCGCCGAAGTGACACAGGTCGGCAATCACGAGAATCCCGGCCTCGCGGAGCCACGCCATCTGGTCATCGACACTCGACCAGTCGAAGCGACCGGGCGCAGGATTCGTGCGGTACCAGGCCGGCCCATACCGCAGCGCATCGATGCCGAGCGACTGCGCCAGCCCGAAGTCTTCACCCCACCGGTCGTAATGTCCGCACTGTTCGAGCTGATCGTGGCGGGTGCCGTTCGGAAGCAGTGGGTAGCTGTTCTCGATGCCGGTCGCGAAGAGGAAGCGCCGATGAACGCGCCGGGTTGACCGGATCTCCGGTGCGATGACGGGCATCTGCGGGGTACAGCCAATCAGCATGGCGCCAAGACCTACACTGGCACTCCCGAGAAACGTGCGACGGTGCACGCTGCATAGACGCAGCGGCGTGCACCCCCGCAACGCACCGCGCGGCTAACTTCGGCGCGATGCGTATCACATGGAGTTGGTGAGTCGCGGACAACGTAACGTAAAGAGACGCCCGCCCGCCGGAGTGTCAGCGCGAGCCGACCTGCCGATCGCTGTTGAGATACGCGACCAGCGCGGCGATCTCGCGCTGCTGTAGCCCGAGATTCGGCATTGGCGACCCGCCAGGCTTCGAAGGCGTGGACGGCGGGTTGGCGATGAAGCCGGAAATGTAGGCAACGTCGAAACGCTTGCCGTCCAGGCTGGGCCCCACGCCGATCTGCTGATGGCAGGTGACGCATCCTTTCGCGACGAACAGTCGACGTCCACGCTCGGCATCGGACATGGGCCGCGTTAGGCCGTTCCCATGGTCGATGGCGGTCAGCGGGACGAGCGTGATGTTGCTGTTGCCGAACCCACTCCGAAGAGTGATCGACCAATCGCCCGCGCTGGGCAACGTGATCGAGGCCGAGTAGAGTCCCGGCTTCCCGCCCGGCGACACCTTGCCGGTGACGCTGAGTCGTCCCGACGTGGCCTCGACGCTGCCACGAAGCTGGTCGAGCGCGGTGTGGCCGTGCTGGCGAACCATGTACGAGAGGTCCACCGGCTTGCCCGTCTCGACGTAGTCGGGCAGGTCCTGCACCGTGATGACCGCCCATCCGCCGGCGTGCCCCATGAGGGCGGGGAGGAGAAGACCCGGTACCAGGACGCGTAGCGTTCTGCTCGCCATCATCGCACCTACCTCCGCGGCCTTGCCGCCATTGTCGGAGCACCGGCGTGTCGTGGATTGCGGCGCCAAAGGGCTCCGGTTGCGAGGTACGATGCCGGCCGATCCCCGGGCGTTTACAGGGACGCTTGACCGGGCGCCGGTATGTAGACATCCTACACCCTAGGGGTGTAGGATGTCTACAGCCAGGAGACGCCAGTCGTGGCCAGACAGGAACGTGGCCTCAGCCGCATCGAGCTCCTCCAGGGAACGCTCGACCTGATCATCCTCCAGACGCTGCGCTGGGGGCCGAGACACGGTTACGGCATCGCGCAGATGATCCGCGCGAGCTCGCGCGAAGCGCTGCAGGTGGACACCGGATCGCTGTACCCGGCGCTTCATCGGCTCGAAAAGAGCGGCGCGATCGCGGCCGAGTGGGAGACGTCCGAAAACCGCCAGCGCGTACGTGTGTACCGGCTCACCACGGCCGGGCGCAAGCAGCTCGCCGCGGAGCGCTCGCGGTGGGAGCAGCTATCCGAGGCGATGGCGGGCATTCTTGCCCCGCCAGTGACGGAGGCCGAGCCATGATCGCGCCCTGGCGTCGCCATGGCCGAGACTACGAGTTGGACGAGGAGCTCGACGGCCACATCCGAATGGCCATCGAGGAGCGCGTCAGCCGCGGCGAGCCCCGTGAGGACGCGGAGCGCGCGGCACGGCGAGAGTTCGGGAACCTCGGCGTCGTGAAGGAGGTGACACGCGAGATGTGGGGCGGTGGCTGGCTCGAGCGACTCATGCAGGACTTACGGTACGGCGCGCGCACGCTGCGCCGGTCACCGGCGTTCACGATCGTCGCGCTATCGACGCTCGCGCTCGGCATTGGAGCGACGACCGCGATGTTCACGGTGGTTCACGCGGTGCTGCTTCGCCCGCTCCCGTACCCGCGCTCGGACCGCCTGATGCAGCTCGCGTATGACTTCCGCAACAACCCCTTCATCACCCAGGCCGGCATATCGGATCGCGAATGGGTCGAGCGGCGGTCGCGGTTCCGAACCTTTACACGGGTGGCCGCGATGACGCCGGGGCTCGTGACGCTCACCAACGCGGGCGACCCGGTGCGGCTGCAGGAGGCCACGGTCACGGCGGGGCTGTTCGAAACGTTAGGCATTACGCCCGCACGCGGCCGCACCTTCGGGCCCGACGATGAGCGGATCGGTGGCGAGCCGGTGGTGATGCTCAGCGACGCACTGTGGCGCGAACGGTTCGGCGCGGACTCGACGATCGTCGCGCGGACGATCACGCTCGACGGCGTTCGCCACACGGTGGTGGGTATCATGCCGCGGCGGTTCGCGTACCCGCTCGACGCCCGGCTCTGGCGGCCGCTGCGGCTCCAATTGGCGCCCAACCGGTACCAGATGCTGTCCGTCATCGGGCGTCTGCGCGATGGGGCGACGCGCGACCAGGCGGTGGCCGAGCTTGCCGCGTCCGGGGCAGGGGAACACGCGCGGGATTCCGTGATCGCCCGCGTCACGCCGCTCAAGGATACGGTGGTCGGCGATGTCACGCGGTCGCTGCTCGTGTTTGCGGGGGCCGTTGCGCTCGTCCTGCTCATCGCCTGTGCGAACGTCGCGAACCTGCTGCTCATGCGAGCCACGACCCGGCACCGTGAGATGGCGGTGCGCGCCGCGTTAGGCGCCGGTCGGCGGCGGCTCATCCGGCAGCTCGTCACCGAGAGCACACTGCTCTGGGTTGGTGCGGGCATTGCTGGGGCAGGCGTCGCGGTGGTTGGCGTCCGCGCGCTGCTCGCGCTCGCTCCCGCCGGCCGCATTCCCCGCTACGGCGAGATCGGCGTGGACGCCGCGGCGTTGGGGTTCGCGCTCGGAGTCTCCCTCGTCACGGGCGTGATCTTCGGGCTCATCCCCGCTATCCGGGCGACGCGAAGCAGCGTCCGTGACGCGCTCGCCGCAAGCGCTCGCACGATGACCGGGCGCGATGGCCGTCTTCGTGGTGCGCTCGTCGTGGCGGAGATCGCGCTCGCGCTCGTCCTGCTGACCGGGGCCGGGCTCATGGTGCAGAGCTTCCTCAGATTGCGCCGAGTCGAGCTGGGGTTTCGGCCTGCGGGCCTCGCCATGATGACCGTCGATCTGCCGGCGGCCACTTACGGGTCCGGCGAAGCCATGCAGGCCGTCCACCAGGCGGTGCTCGATCGCCTCGGAAAGCTCAGTGGAGTGGAGTCCGCCGCGGCGGTCAACTTCGTCCCGTTAGGCGGCGCGATGATTCGCGGCGACTTCAAGCTCGATGGCGGTCGGACGATCCCGCCGGCGTATCTCGTGGCGAAGCCAGCGGTCACTCCCGGGTATTTCCGAACCATGGGGATCCGCCTACGCCTCGGTCGGGAGTTCACGGCCCGGGATGTGGCATCGTCACCGGGCGTGGTCATCGTGAGCCAATCGGTGGCAAGCCAGATCTGGCCAGGGACGGACCCCGTCGGCCAACGAGTTTCGATGAAGGACGTTCCGGGACCAGCGGACTGGCTCACCGTGGTTGGGGTCGTCGACGACGTCGGGCAGACCTCGATCGATACGCACCGTGAACCGGCGATCTACCAGCCCATTCAACAGCTCACGCAGACGTTCTTTCTCGATCACGTGTCGTTCGTCGTCCGCGCTACCGGCGATCCCGCGTTGCTGGTGCCGGCGATGCGGCGCGCGCTGCGCGAGGTCGATCCGAACCAGCCGATAGGATCGATCGGCACGATGGAGTCGGCGATCTCGGCGACAGTCGAGGAGCCGCGGTTCCAGGCGCGCCTCATCGCGGCGTTCTCGGTCGTTGCTCTCGTCCTGGCTGCGATCGGCATCTACGGCGTCGTCGCATACTCGGTGGCGGAGCGAACACACGAGATCGGCATTCGCGTCGCGCTCGGCGCCGCACGCGCGAACGTGGTCGGCATGGTGCTCCGCCGTCTGCTCGTGCTGCTGGTACCCGGCGTCGCCGTGGGGGTTGTGGGCGCGCTGGCGACGACGCGCGTGCTGTCGTCACTCCTGTTCGAGACGAGACCTAACGATCCGGCGACCTTCACCGGTGTGGCGGTGCTGCTCGCCGCGGTGGCGATCGTCGCCGGATTGGTACCGGCACGACGCGCCAGTCGGGTCGATCCACTCGTCGCACTCAGGGAAGGGTAGGCTGCTCGCTGCCGCCACGGCGCCACGAGCGGAGGACGGGTCAACCCTCGCTCGTGCGGCACAGCCCATCCGGGCTTCCGCGGTGGACCGACGGTTTGTAGGCTGCAGCGTGATCAGCAACCGAGACCCAATCAGACTTCTCGCGGCCGACCGGCGGCTGCTCGCGCCGGCCACGATCGTTGGCGCCTGGACCGTCGTCGCGATGGCGGCGGCGCTGCAGGCGATTGCTCTCGTGCGGCTCGCCGGGCGTGCCGACGTGACGAGCGCCGTTCTCGGACGACTGTCGATCATCCCGCTCTGGGCGATCGCCACGCCGTTCATTTTGCGGTCTGCCCAGCGGTTTCGGGTCGTTGGTGCGCGCAACCGCGTCGACCTCACGGCGGTCGCGGCACACGTGGCGCTCGGGTCGTTGTTCATCATCGCCGCCAACGTCGTGATCAGGTTTCCGATCGCCTTCTCGACGGGCGGTGGACTCGTCGCGCTCGTGCGATCGACCATGCAAGGCGTGGCCGAGTATTTCCCGCCGGCGATGGTGGTGTATGGGGTGATCGTGGCGATCGGGCACTTCGTGTTCCGCCCGCCGGTTGCTGATCGGCCGGCGGCGAGCCCTGAGTCACCGCCGCTGCCGTCGACGGAGCCCGTGGAAGGCGCAGTCGCTCGCGGCACGGAGTCGCGCGCGGACACGGCGGCGTCGACGGCGGCGACGACGGTCGCCGCGATGTATGGTCACATCACGGTCCGGCAGTGGAACCGGGTTCACGTCGTGCGAGTGGAGGACATCGACTTCGTCGAGGCCGAAGACAACTATGTCGTGGTGCACGCGGCGTCTCGATCGTACAAGGGCCGCGATCGGATCAGCGACGTGGAGTCGCAGCTCGATTCCCGGCGATTCGTGCGGATCCATCGCTCGACGATCGTGCACGTCGCGAAGATCCGCGAAGTCCAGCCGCTCACGCACGGCGATCATGCCGTCATCCTGCGGGACGGCAAGGTTCTTCGGGTTGCGCGGAGCCGACGGCAGGCGCTCGGGCAGGCGTTAGGGCTGGAGCTGTAAAGGGGTCATATTGGTCCCGATCATTTCGACGGTCGGTATTCGGCCGCCAGGAAAAGGGTCATCGGATCGTCCGGCGGAACTCTCACGAACCCAGTTCCTTGTGGTCCGCCATAACGTTTGACCCACGCCGATGCGAGGCCAAATTCGTCCAGGCCGAGCACGGTGATCGACTTGTCGGGCTCGATGCCCCAGCCCGCGCGCCAGCGCTGTTGAAGGCCCCACTGCCTGCCGGCGTCCGTCGCGCGGACGCCGCGCTGATCGAACATCGCTGCCGCGTGCGGCACACCCAACAACTTCGTCGCGTGTTCCCATTTCAGCGCCGCAAGTCCGCCCGGGCTGCCCGTCTTCGGGTCGCGAGGGAAGAGGACCGGCGGAATCCCAGGCCACACGACCTTCCCGCCCGCATCCAGGTAGCGCCGCAGCGGCGAGCGCTCGAACGCAGCCGTGTCCACGGCCGGCGGCGGCAGGTGATCGATCGCAAACACCAGCACGCTGGGTTCCTTATCCGAGATCCGTGCCCGCAGGAACTCGCCTAACGCCTTCTCGTCCAGTACCTGATACCCGCGATTGCCGAAGTACCGCGACAGGAGAACTGGATCGGGGACCGACGCGGACTTGATGTAGGCCGAGTCGAAGAACACCGCTCGGTGCACCGGTGTCGGCGAGACCCGAAGCGCATACACTCCGGCGTCCGTGCTTCCGGCGAACACCAGGTCGCCCGATGGCGTCGGCGACGAGTACACCGTGCTCCCGGTTCGGAAGCTCCACAGCAGCTCGCCGGACTTCCGGTCGATCGCGTTGACCCGGCCCGCGCCATCTCCGACATAGATCATGTTCCCGGCGATCGCCGGCGACGACCACGTCACACCAGTCTTCGTGCGCCAGAGCTCCTTGCCAGTTGCAGCGTCGAGTGCCTGGACGAACTGGGCGTCGGAGCTCCCCGCGTACACGACGCCATCGACCACGGCGGGAGACGTGTTGATCCACGACACCTTGTGATCGAAGCGCCACCTCTCGGAGCCCTTTTCGGCGTCGATCGCGTAGATCCATCCGTCGCGCGCGCCGACGAACACCATCCCATTCGCGACGGCTGGGGACGACTGCACCGTTCGCCTGTCGAAGCCGAAGTCCCCCGAGTTCAGCTTCGCGCCTTCGGTCTCGAACTTCCATTTCGTTGCGCCGGTGGCGCGGTCGAAGGCGTAGACGCGCCCGTCGGCTGATCCCACGTACACGCGCGACGCGTCGAGCGCGGGTGACGCGCGCACGCGACCGGCGGTTTGCGCATGCCACTTCTCCCTTCCCGTTGCGGCGTCCACGGCGTACACGCGTCCGTCACCGGCTCCGAAGAACACGGTGCCCTGATCGAACGCCGGGGACGACGTGTAGACGTCGCCGCTCTCGTGTCCCCACGGCCACGGCATGACGGAGCCTGTCGTGAACGTCCAGCGCTTTCTTCCTGTCGACGCGTCCACCGCGAAGAACTGGCCGTCCCTTGTACCGAAGTACACAGCGCCGCCACCCACGGCCGGCGAGGAGAAGATCGGCTCGCGCGCATCGAACGCCCACTTTCGCGTCCCCGTGGCTCGATCGAGTGCGTACAGGTGGCCGTCACCGCTTCCGACGAACACCATCTCACCCACGACCGTCGGCGATGAGATCACATCACCATCGGTCACGAACCTCCACTGCAGTCCCGCGAGCGCCTGTCCTGGCGAGGCGGCATACACGCCGCTGCGAGCGGGATTGCCTCGGAACATCGCCGGCTCGACGGACCGAGCCTGCGCAGCGCTCGTGTCCGTGCACCCGGATAGGGAAACGATGAGCCCGAGCGCGAGCACCCACGGGCTCTTGGCTTCGATGTACGCTGCGATCATCGGTCAGCTCTCCATGCTGGCGAATCGGCGCGTATGACTCGTGGACGGGCGCCGGAACGACAAGTGGGTGCTGACCGCGACGAGCGCGAGCAGGGGCGAACTGGTCGAACTTTGTGGCGAAATGATGGAGCGGGCGCCTATTCGTACGGCACGAGCCGCGCTGATTCACCCCCGGGTCCGCTCCGCATCTCGAGACGGTACCATGGTCGATCACCAAAGCGAGATCGCAGCACCTCGTTGTGTTCGACGAGGTCCGCCGCAAAGACGATTGGCCCTGCGAGGCGTCCGTCGCGGCCGATCTCGTTCATAAGGAGAGCCTGCCCATACGAGAGCGCGGCGCCATGCGCGTCATCGCTCACTATCTCCGCGCGGCAACGGGGCGTAATGGATTGGCGGTTGCTCGTCCGGAACGCAACGTCGTAGACCATCAATCGCCAGCCTTCCGGCGGCGCATAGCTCTTCGCTCGTTCCAAACGTGCCAGCCGGTCGCGCGGCGACGCAGCCTCCCGCTCCTCGTCGAGCACAATGTCGAGCAGAGCACAATTGTCCTTGGTCGCCATGAGCCGCGCCGCGTCCGGCCGTGAAATGCCCATGCCCGACATCCGCCGCATCAACCGGGACGAGGCCGTCTCACTGATGAAAATGAGTGCCTTCGCGCCATGGAGCGACTTCACAGCCGGATCGAGGTCTCGCTTGAAGGCCAATCGCGTGGGACGTATTGCCTCGGCTCCGCCACGTGCGCCGACCGGAGTCGTACGAATCAACCATGAGCTCAGGATCGACGCGGCCACAGCAGCGACGACGGCTCGGCGGGCGGCGGGCGATGCATTTCGCTCTGCGACGGCGAGACCGCGTCCGGCGATGAGGAGGAGCGCGGGTACGACCGTGAACAGGTAACGCGGCCCGAACAGAGCTCCGGCATGCCAGTATGCGGCGTAGCCGACGAGCTGGACCCCAATCCAACCGAGGAGAAGGGCATCCCACTGTCCAAGCTTTCCGACGATGACGAGGGCGCCGGCCACCACGAGAAGTCCAGCGATCGGCCACTCGAAGAGCGACCAGTTGAGCTGCATGAGGTAGACGGTGGCGAGTGCGAGCGCGCGAGCCGGCGTATGCGGGTTTCCCGACGGGTCATTGTGGAAGCCGAGCGAGTGGTTCGCTCCCCAGAGCACCTCGTACCCAAAAAGCAGCGGATGTCCCGTGGTGAGCAGGTTCGTGACGAGCAGCCCGGCGACGGGCAGTGCGGCGGCGGCGAGCACCACGATGAGCATCGGGACCCGCGCATGCCTGACGGCGGCGTAGATCATGAAGGCGCCCACCGCGAGAGCCGCAATCGCCCCATCGAGGGGGCGAACAGCAATGGCGAACCCTAACGAGAGTCCGATCACGATCGACGCGCCGATCCGCCGGCGACCCGTGCCGCCCATCCACGCCGGGAGCTCGACAAGGGCAAGCGTGGTCAGGAACACCACCAGCGTGTGGTTCATGTACGACCCGCTCATCAACAGCAGGAACGGACACGTGGCACAGAGCATGGCGCTCGCGCGCGCCGCTGCCATCCCGAATGCCGCGGACGCGAAGCGGTACACGTTCACTACTGTGAGACCGGCCAGCAGGGGATTCAGCAGCCATGCCGCGTGCATCAGCATCGCGAGCGCAAGCACTGCCGGCCCAGCGATCGGAAACTGGGAATACCAACGTCCGCGATCGATGACGTTGTCGATGGCGAAGAACTCGGGGTTCGGGTCCGGAGGCAGCCAGAGCCGCCCCGACAACAGGATCCGCGCGTGCCAGAGCTGGGCAACTTCGTCCGACGTCGTCGGTTTGCGTGACAGCACGTAGACCGACGCGGCTGCTGCGGCTAGCACGGCGAAGCTCGCGGCGCCAACGATGAACCAGCGGTCGCGAAGGGATCCCATGCGATCCCGCAGAGCGTTCCAGGCCCGGTCGAAGGCATTCGGGACCAGGTTCGCGAAGACGATTGCTGGCCCGACGATCACGAGCAGGCCGGCTATCCAGAAGTCCCGCTCGTCGGCGAACCGGTTGGAGACGATATCCGTCCGCCACGCCGGGCTGCGGAGCACGATGAGCGCGGGACCAGGGTAGAGGCCAAACAGCAGCAGGGTGGCGGCGACGGTCACCGGTACCGGTCGACGCACGATGACGTCACGGAGCCAGCGCCGAAGCGTTTGCGCGTCGAGTTGCGTCATTGGATGCTCAGTACAGGCGATACACTTCGGCCGATGGGTATCTCACCACGAGCCTCGCCTTGGTGAATCTGGCGAGCAGCGGATCGCCCAGTCCCGTCTTGACCGCGAAACCCTCCGCGGTGTTGACCACGAGATAGACTCGCGATGAGTCGCTCGGAACGGACGTGAGATACGTTGTGTCGAGTCCGGCCCGGACGAAGTAGTAGGCCAGCGGTGCATTGGATGGGATTGGGGCGAACACGCGGTCGCCTGGTCGCAGCGCTCGTGAAAACGCCTTGGCGAGCCGCTCCCCATCGCGCAACGTGCCCGTGTCGCGCGACATGTCGACACCGTGTGTCAGCACAACGACGAGCCCGAGCGCGATCGCGCCCGCGACACTCAGCTCGCCACCGTTCGCGGCGAAGCGCGGCGGAGTTGCCGGGACGCGCGACAGGATGCGCGTCAGACCGTGTCCTGCGATCAATGCAACCGGGGCGACGAGAAAGAGCCAAACCCGGAAGTACGGCGCACGGTGCGTCGCGAGAAGCACGAAGGCGCACCACACGTACATGCTCCCGGCCATCGATACCCGCATTCCGTTGGTCTTCCGCTCCTGGACCAGACCGACGACCGCACATGCAACGATGAGGGCCGAGATGACAACCGGGTACCCGAGCGTCGAAGCGGCGAGCGTCGGTTTGATAGACGACGAGAGCTGACGAAAAAAAACGCTCCAGGCACTGGCACGCACGAACGAGTTACCGGTGAGCGCGGTCAGGCCATGGTTCACGACGATGGGCGAATAGAGCACCACCGTCAGGATCGCCGTTGCCAGGACGGCGAAGGCGAGGCGAGCGAGATCTGAACGTGGCTGGCTCGTGTCATCGCGGATTGCGGACAAAACGAACCAGAGCGCGAGGCCGCCCGCCGGAAAGAGCATTACCGGCACGGTCCACGTGCCTAACGCCGTCACGAGCACGACGACTGTCCACTGTGCCATCGACGGTCGCTCGCGAAGCCTCAGCAACGCGTTCGCCAGGATCAGCGTGGCCAGGCAGACCATCGTGTAACCGCGCGCATTCGTCGAATAGAAGGTGAGTGCGCCGGAAACGGCGACGAGGGCAGCTCCGATGTACCCCGCTGCGGACCCGAACAATCGACGGCCGACTGCGTAGGTGACCGGAATCATCGCGACACCGGCCATGAACGCGGGGAGGCGAAGCACCCAGGGGTCATCGCCGAGCACGGTGGCGCACCCCTTCACCAACAGCGTGTGGAAGACGTGATTGTTCGGGTACGTGTACGAGCTGACAACGTCCGTCCACGACTGCGACGCGAAATAGAGATACGTTACCGACTCGTCGTACCGCATCGGCTGGCGGAGGTAATACGCTCGGAGGAGCGCGCCGATGACGACGAGAGCCACGAGTGAGCGCGTCCACAGCGGCGGCGTCGGAGCTACAACCGTCGCCTCGCGAGATGGGCGCGATCGCTCGACACGGGCAGGCTTGCGCCGGCGGGCTTTATGGGCCGAGGTCACGCGTGAAGAAAACGCCTAGCCCGCTTGCCGGCAACCACGGTCGCTGGACGCCGGCCACCTCACCGCTTCGCGATCCAGCCAGGGATCGTGATGAAGACCAGCTTGAGCCCGAACCAGACGGCGAACATCAGCATCTCCATCATCAGTAGGCTCAACATGGTCAACATTACCAGGACGACGAGCGAGAGGCCGAACGCTACGGCGAGGAGGGGACCGATCAGCAGCGTCAGAAACAGGACGGCAAACGACTTACCCGCCGTCCAACGATCGCCGCGCGCCTGAGCCTCCGACACGTTCGTGGCGCCGAGGGCGCGCAGGCGGCGCTGACGCTTGTGGAGCTTCGGGTGCATGCGGCCGAATTGTCCGATCACCGCGTCGCTGCTGCTCGTGCTGCCAGGCCACACGATGAACAGGAACTCGAGCCCACCCGCGCCCTTGACCATCGCCGTGCTCGACGTGCTGAGCTTGTGGAGTGCGCTCACCAGCCCGTTGGGGTAGCGCGTGAGCTGCACGGCCATCGCGTCTGCCAGGTGTCGACGCGTGCGCCACATGAACGACACGATCGGCCCGATGAGAACGACGGAAGAGATGAAGATCGCGAACCGTACGACCTGCGCGCCCAGTATGAGCGGCAGCATGGCCGTGACGTACGCTTTCTCGAAGACGTTCGGCTGGCGCTGGCCCGGCCTGCGCGAGTCGGACGACGCCGACATGACCCGCTCTCCAATGTCGGTAGGGTCGGCGTCCTCGTTCTGCGCCCCGCGCAGCAACGCTTCGCTCGCGAACTCGGCTTCCCATCGATCGACTTCGCGCTTCTGCGGCCGGAACGCGACCTTGAATGCGCGCCACATCGCCTTGCGCGCGCGGCGCTGCACTGGTGCGTCCATCGCGAGGGCGAGCGCACCCCACGTCTGGTAGATCGAGAAGATGATCGAGGCGATCCTGAGGTCGCCGTTGCCGACCGACCCGATCAGGTGCGCAATGACGGCCTGCGTCTCGTCGCGGTCCAGCGTGTCGAGGAGCCCCCGTGTGACGAGAATGGTCGAGTCGTCGACGTGGAGACCGGTGATCGCCGCGTTCGTCTCGGAAGTATCGATGAGGAGGACTTTCGGTGGCGCGACTCCCGCGGCGATGGCGATCTCCTCGACGAGGTTTCCGAGTTGGCGCTCTTCAGGGTCGCGTGACTTGAGCGGCCGCGCGCCGATGCGGTCGAGTGACCAGCCCACGCCTACTCGCCCCAGCAGCCCGCGGATGGCGAGCCACGTCGCGAACGTCGCGATTGCGCCGGGTACGACAAGGACCGAGACGCCGGCCACGATCCGCAGCACGTCCCGCGTGACGCCGCCATTGTCGATCGCTTCGACGGCGCGCGGGATCGCTTCGGCCAGGGTTCGGAGCGATGTCCACGTGCTCGGGTGAAGCGGGACGATCGCGTTGATGATGTACGCGACGAGGAGCGCGAACGAGTAGACGAGCGGCGTGACGACCACGCAGGCCGGGATGCCCGTGAGGACGGCCGCCAATGCGGCAAAGGCGGAAAAGCGCCAGCTTTTCCGCCGATACCGCCGCTGCTCGTCCTCGAAGTGAACCCGGTCGGCCGGGCCCGGGATCGGGGCCTGGGGTGCGGCCGTGATGGTCACGGGACGCCCGCGCTCACGGCTGTCGCGTTAGGCGCGACCCGCCGTGGCTGCCGCCGGAGGCCGTCTCGTCTGGCCGACGTGATCGCGGACGAACGTGAGCCAGTCGTGTCGGTCGGCCACGCGCCCGTGAACGACGTCGAGGAAGTGGCGCTGGATCTCCTCGGTGATGGGTCCCCGCCGGCCGCGCCCGATGGTGAGCTTGTCGACACTTCTCACGGGCGTTACCTCGGATGCCGTGCCGGTGAGGAAGACCTCGTCGGCGCCGTAGAGCATCTCGCGAGGGATCGGCTGCTCGCGGACGGGGATGCCGAGGTCGCTCGTGAGGCTCAGGATGGCGTCCCGGGTGATGCCGGCGAGGAGCGTTCCGTTGATGGGCGGGGTGATGACAGTCCCGTTGGAGACGAGGAAGACGTTCTGCCCCGACCCTTCGCTCAGCATGCCGTCGGTGCCTAACGCGATGGCCTCCTGGAAGCCGTTGGCGAGCGCCTCGATCTTGATGAGCTGACTGCTCAGGTAGTTGCCTGCGATCTTGGCAATGGCGGGTATGGTGTTCGGCGATACCCGCTGCCAGGAGGAGACGCAGGCATCGACGCCGTTCTCGAGGGCGCCTTCGCCGAGGTACGCGCCCCAGGGCCAACAGGGGAGGTAGACGTGGACGGGGCTCGCGAACGGGACCATGCTCGACGCGCCGTAGCCGCGCAGCACCATGGGGCGAATGTAGCAGGCCTCGAGTCCGTTCTTCTCGACGAGCTGGCAGCAGGCGGTGACGAGGTCGTCGAGCGAGTAGGCGAAGTCCATGCGGTAGATGCGGCACGACACGATGAGCCGCTGGAGGTGCGCGTCCAGCCGGAAGATGGCGGGACCTTGCGGGGTATCGTAGCAGCGGATGCCTTCGAACGCGGCGGATCCGTACTGCATGGAGTGGGAAAGGACGTGGACGTTGGCGTCTTCCCAGCGGACGAACTCTCCGTCGCGCCAGATCCAGTCGGTGGCGGTCAGTTTGCTCATGTCAGCCCTTGGTAAGCGGGGGTGGCTTGAACATATCGCCTAGTCGCCTTGCGCGTCATTGCGGTGGGTATGGCTCCTGGTGGCGCGGGGCTGGTCGGGATCATCGCGCCGCGGGGCTGGTCGAGATCCTCGTGGCGCTGGCGCGGGGCACTCGGCTCCGGCGGCCACCGCTCGCGGACGTCGGAGCCCGCGGGCACTCGGCCCAGTGTTCGGACGGTGGCTCGGCCCCGCGGTCTCCTCCTGCTCGCTCGACGCCGCCTGCGCCGAGCGCCCCGCGCCCGACGGCATCCATCCCGACCGGGACACTGCTCGTCGCCACGACGCATCGCGACCTCAGCACGCAGCAAGTCCGCCTTCAATCCGCAGCGCGCCGTCGGGCGGCTCGCTTCGGGTGGGCACGAGCTTGCTGCTCGCTCCTGACGGTCAGCTACCGTGTGGAGGAGGTGGGGCGTCGAGACGTAGGCGCGTTAGCGCGTAGGCCCGAGACAACGGGGCCGAGCCACTCTCCTTACACGGAGCTTGGTGCCCGTTGGCTCGAGCCGTGTAAGCGCGTAGCCGCCGGAGTCTCGACGCCCCGCCGACTCGCGCGATGATGCCGACCGTCAAACCAGCAAGCAGCTATGGCTCACGCAGATCATGCGAGCCGCCCGACGGCGCGGCTGGGGCATCCTCGTACATCCACCACTGCTTCGCCATCTCCCGCCGACGCGGCCAGACCTCGCCTAACGTGGTCGCGTCGTACAGGCGGCCGTTCTTCATCACGTATCGCACCGTGTTCGTGTTGCGGATGTTCTCGAGCGGGTTCGCGTCGAGCACCACGAGGTCAGCGAGCTTGCCCACCTCGATCGACCCCAGGTCCTTCGCGTGACCGATCGCGTCGGCACCATGAATCGTCGCCGCACGCAGCACCTGCATCGGCGTCGCGCCACCGCTCGCGATGTTCCACATCTCCCAGTGGTAGCCAAGTCCCTGCAGCTGGCCATGGCTGCCCACGCCAACCCGACCGCCCGCATCCATGATCTTCCTCGCCTGCTGCGCAATCAGGGGGTGCGAGTACTGGCTGTCGTGCCACCAGCCGCCGCGGCGCAGCCCGCGGTTGAGGAGCTCACTCTTGGGCGTGAATCGGGCGAGCTTCTCGTCCTTCAGGATGTCGTAGTGCTCGTACCAGTAGTTCTCGGCGAACGGCCCGCCGTAGAGCACGATCAGCGTCGGTGTGTACGTGATGCCGCTCTTCGCCACGAGCTCCACGTTGTCCTTGAAGAGCGGAGCGATCGGGTAGGAGTGCTCGCTGCCAGCATAGCCGTCGAGCGCTTCGGTGAGGTTTTTCTTGAGATCGAGGCCGCCCTCGAGCGTCGGCGAGAGGCCAAGCTCACGCGCGGCCATGATCACCCACTGCCGCACCTTGCGGTCGCCCACCATGTACTGCTTGATCGTGTTCGTGTTGTAGAAGTCCGCATACCGATGCAGCACGTCGCGGGCGTCCCCGAGGCTCTTGATGTCATCGGTCCAGAAGACGCCGGGACCGGTGGAGAAGATCCGCGGTCCGAGAATGTCGCCCGTCTCCACGAGGTCGCCGTACGAGAGGACATCGGTCGTCGACGTCTGCGGGTCACGCGTCGCGGTCACGCCGTAGGCGAGGTTCGCCATGTACATCCACACCTGTGACCGGTGGATGCCCCAGTCCGGCCACATGTGGGCGTGCGTGTCGACGAACCCCGGCAGGATCGTCTTGCCGGCGACGTCGATCTCCTTTGTCCCGTTAGGCACCTGGAGCGAGCCTGCGGGTCCGACCGCCGCGATCCGGTTGTCCCGGACGAGAATGTCCGCGCGCTCGATGACCTCGTCGCCCTTCATGGTGACGACACGCGCGTTGCGGAGCACGATCTGGCCCTTTGGCCCGTCCTTCTGTACGGTGATGGCGACGTCGAGCCGTGCGGGCTCGTACGCCGGGCGGTTGCGCGCCGTGTCCGAGGCAGCCGAGTCGCGCGCCGCGCCGCCGCCGGCGACGCGCCGGGCGGAATCCGCCTTGACGGTCGAGTCACGGATCAGCGAATCCGCGCGCGCGAGGTCGTACGTGAAGTAGCTCCGGCCGATCGAGAAGTAGATGCGATTGCCGTCGGGCTGCCAGCCAATGAAGTCGCCGCCGATGCGCGTCAGGCGGCGCACGGGAATCGCCGCCTGCGCAGCGTTCATGACGGAGACCGTCGGCGTCTGCCCGCCGACGACGGGCAAGTCCATCACGAAGACGTTGTTGTCGACCTCGGCCATCACGCGGTCGCCGTTAGGCGAGATGAGGATCTCGTCGGCGTTGCTGGGGTTCGGTGTGGTCTGACGATAGTCCGGATTGCCGGTGACCTTGATGTGCGTCTTGCGGTCGGTGCCGTCGAAGCGCATGGACACGAGGCCGGTATTCCCCTGAGCCAGGTAGATCCGCTCGCTGTCGTCGCGCGTGAAGTGCGGGTAGCCGGCGTTACCTGGCACCGGCGACACGGAGGTCGTGACGCCGCCGTTCGCCGGCAGCCACACCAGCTCGCGGCCGTACTGGAACCCCTCTTCGAGGCGAGGCTGTCGCGGCGACTTGTAGGCTACGAGGCGCTGGCCGTTCGGCGTATAGTTGACGGCCGTGTAGAACGCCGACTGCTTCGTGAGCTTCTCGGGCCCGGCGTTAGGCGCGCCGGCCGCGATACGGTAGATGTCGCCGCCCTGTTCCGTCCACGTGAGATACGTGATCCAGCGGCCGTCCGGCGACCACACGGGCGAATGCTCGCCGGTCTCGTGCGGAGACTTCGTCAGGCGGCGCGGTGTGCATCCGCCCGCCGGCGGGCACCCCGTGAGGTCCACGATCCACAGCTTGTCCAGCGCTGTGAACGCGAGCTTCTTGCCGTCCGGCGACGGGCGAGCGCCGCGGATCTGCGCGACCGTGATCGTTGAATCGTTGAGCGGATAGTCGAACTTCGAGAGCGCCCCGAGCTGCTGCTCCACGTCCGCGGAGAAGGGAATCTCCGTCGCCTTGGCGGTCGCTACATCCACTCGGCGAATCTTGCCATTCCACGCCGCGATCAGCGCCTTCGAGTCCGGCGTGAACGTCATGTTCGGCAGGATGTCGCGCGTGAAGCGGGACTCCATGTCATCGCGCTGGACGTTCTGCGCGAGCCAGTGCTCGTCGCCGGACTCCGTGTCGCGGATGCGGAGCGATGTCACCGAATCCTGGCGTGTACCGTACACGATCCATTTGCCGTCGGGGCTGATCACCGGCTTGAACGCGCCGCCTTGCGCTGCGGCACGTGGCGTGGTCTCGCCGGTCTCGCGGTCGTAGGCGACGATCGTCCAGTCGAAGCCGGTCTGGTTGTAGCCTGCCGCGCCGCCGTTCCGCGATGCCGCGTACACATAACGAGAGTCCTTGCCGAACGCCGCGCCGACGTAGCTGCGCTGATTTGCGCCGCCGGGCGGGCCGCCCGGAGCGGGCGCAGGAGCGCCGGCCGGCGCGTTGCCGGTCAGCTTGATGCCGGTGCCGCCGTCTTTGTGGTACATGTAGAGGTTGTACTGCGTCCCGAAGAGCGCGGCGTTGCGAGAGACGACGATGTACTTGCCGTCTGGCGTGAACTCGGGCGAGAGGAATTGCGTGCGGTCGGTCTTCGTGATCTGCCGCGCGTTCTTGCCATCGGCGTCGATCACCCACACGTCGTCCGAGCCGTCGCGGTCGCTGACGAAGACGATCGTTTTCCCATCGGGCGACCACCTTGGCTGGACGTCGAACGCCATTCCGTCGGTGATGCGTGTGGCTTTACCGCCGGCGATGGGCAGCGTGTAGAGATCGCCGGCGAGGTCGAAGACGAGCGTCTGCCCGTTAGGCGAGACGTCGACCGACATCCACGTGCCTTCGTCGGTCGTGAAGCGGACGGTGCGCGCGGGCTTGAGCGGGAGCTCACCGGCGCGGGTGGCGCCGCGTGCGGCGGAGTCAGCCCGCTGGGCGTGCGCGGCGGGCGAGAAGCTAAACGCCGCGACGATCGTCGAGGCGAGCGTGAGCCGGTAGGCGATTCGCATGGTGATGCGGGTGAGAGGGCCGGCGCTCGGGATGACAGAGGTGAATTAATCGGGTCAGTACCCACGAGGGTGTCAAGCGAACTGGTATGACCGAGTGGAGCGATGTGGCCGGTCAGCGGCCTGAAAAAGGCCGGCGACCACCGCGGTGGTCGCCGGGGCTCGCCACGCCACTCGCTCCGAGAATCACTAGAAACGACAAGCTCGCCTCCCGAACGAATCACGATCCGGTGGCCTAACGCGCTCTGGCGGTGTGCGCTGGCGCACCAATGGGCGCCTCACACCACGCGCGTGACGACGTCTCCCGCGGGTCCGTCTCCCACGCGACTGCACGCCCCGATGCGCTCGCGGTGACGCGCCGGCCGATCGTGGCAGTCAGCTATGGTAGATGGCCACTCAACGATCCGACGCGAGCCTCATCGCCGACGTGCTCGGCGGCAATCTCGAAGCGTTCACTCCGCTCGTCCGGCGGTACCGCGACGGTCACATGCGGTTCGCCGTGCGGATGCTCGGGAACCGTTTCGATGCCGACGAGGCGTTACAGTCCGCCTGGCTGCGCGCCTTCCGTCATCTGCATTGCTGCGGCGACCCGACGCGATTCGCGGGATGGGTGTTCGCCATCGTCGCCAACGAGTGTCGGACGATGGCGTCGCGCCGTACGCGGCGCGAACGCAGGCTGGTGGACGCCGAGGCGCTGCTCACGATGGCAAGCGTCGACGACGGCAGTGACGCGCGCGCCGAGCGCGAGGAGATCGAGCGCGCGCTCGACGAGCTGTCGCCCGAGCAGCGAGAGGCATTCCTCCTCAAGCACGTCGAGGAGATGAGCTACGACGAGATGGCAGACGTGACGGGCGCGGGGATGTCCGCGCTCAAAATGCGAGTGAAGCGCGCCTGCGAACGGCTGCGCGAGCTCCTCGAGGAGGTGGAGGATGTCAGAGTCTGACGACAGGGACGTCATCGAGCGCGTGGCCGTGCCACTCCGCGCGTCCGAGCACGTGGATGCGACGTTCGACGCGCGACTCATATCTGGCGCGCGCAGGGCCGTAGCTCGTGGGGAGGTGCCGTGGCGTCAACCCTACGCGATTCCGCTCCGGCGGCGATCGGTCGCGCGCTGGCTCACGCGCCCTCAGCGGATCCGTGTGTCTCCGCTGGCCGGGCTCGCGGCGGCGGCGGGCTTTGCGGCCATCATCGTCGGTGCGACGCTCGCGATCTCGCGAGAGCTCGGACGACCGGCCGCGATGGCGGTCGCGACCGAGCGCAAGGAAGTCGTTCGATTCGTGATCGCCATGCCGGCGGCGCGCAGCGTAGCGCTCGTGGGCGACTTCAACGGATGGAACCCGGTGTCCACGCCACTCGTGAAAGACGCCGCGGGTCGCATGTGGGTCGTCAGCATGCCGCTTCCGGCGGGAACGTACCAATACGCGTTCGTCGTCGACGGCCAGGTCTGGGTTGCCGATCCGACAGCGCCGATCACGCTGCAAGACGAATTCGGGGCACCGAGCTCCGTGTTGACCGTAAGCGGGAGCCGCACATGAGGCTGCGGTCACGCACTGGTCTCGCTGTGGCCCTGGCTGGGTGTGTCGGTAGCGTGCTAGGCGCTCCGTCGAGCGGCCGAGCTCAGGTACGAGCGTCGATCGATCTTGGCGGGGCGAGCGTGCGGTACGCCGACTCCGTGCGCATGACCGCTACCACGGTGGCACCCACCGTACGCGTCGACGGAGGGCCGTTCAGCGCCGTGGCATTCGGAAACGTCTCCGTGCTCGGCGGCGACACATGGAGCTCGCAAGGGGGCGTAACCGCATCGCTGTTGTCGCGCCCGCTCGGCATCGCACGGGTGGAGGTCGTCGGGGCCGGGCTTGGAACGATGCTTCAGGACGGGAATCGCACGGGTCAGCTCCTCGGGCGCCTTCGGCTGCATGCAAGTGGGGCGACTGGCGGATTGTGGTTAGGCGGCGGCGCAGGCCGAGCGTGGGATGGCGCGACATGGCGGAGATCCATCGAGGGAGACATCGCCGGATGGATCCAGCACAACAGCCTGACGATGGTTGCCACCATGCGGCCAGCGGCGACCGGAGACTCCGTTCGATACACCGACTTCGGCGCGATGGCGCGCCGGGATGCGAAGCGGCTCGACCTCAGCGCATCGGCCGGGATTCGCACCGGTATCACCGCGCCGGCCGGGTCGCCTAACGCCTGGGCCAGCGTGTCCGCCGCGATCTGGGTCAGCCCGCAGCTCGCGCTCGTGGCGGACGGCGGCTCCTATCCCACGGATGTCGAGCAGGGCTTTCCGGGTGGTAGCTATCTCTCACTCGGCCTCCGCATCGCGCCACGGCGCCGGCTGTGGACGTCCAGGTCAATGCCGACGACCGGGGCTACCGCAGCCCGGCTTGCCGCGAGCGTAACGGCGGACGCTCGCGTTGAAGTCGTCCCGCTGGGTAATGGCAGCTACGCCGTGCGTGTTCATGCCGCCGAGGCTCGACGCGTCGAGGTGATGGGCGACTTTACTGAATGGGCGGCGGAGGACCTGGTTGCTGGTGGGAAGGGATGGTGGCAGTTAGTGACGCGTGTCACGCCCGGTGTGCGTCAGTTGACCGTTCGCATCAATGGCGGCCGCTGGACGGTTCCCGCCGGCGCGACGGTCGATCAGGACGAATTCGGCCAGCCCGTCGGCGTCGTCCTCGTTCGCTGAAAAAAACTTCGGCGACCGAGTGACGACGGCGACGAACGTGGCAGTGTATGTCGGTGAGAGCGCACTCGATGCGCCCATTTCACAGGAGCAGCCAATGAAGACTCGATATTCACGGCTTGTCGCGATGCTCTTGGCATCGATGTTCCTTGCCGCGGCGCCACTCGCCGCGCAGCCGGGCTCGCCGGGGAAGGCGTATGATCCGTCGCCGCGACTTCGCGAAGTGTTGCCGGCCGACGTAGCGGAGCGGGTTCTGGCCAGGATCGCCGCGGCGCGGTCGCGGGGCCTCCCCGCCCAGGCGCTCGAGCGCACGGCCCTCAAGGGCGCGGCCCGGTCGGTTCCGCCGGCTGAGATCGAGCGAGCGGTCGCTGCACAGGAGCAGCGACTGGACCGCTCGAACGCCGCGCTATCCAGTGTCCCGGGCCGTCCGACATCGGGTGACGAGATCGAGGCAGGCGCCGAAGCGCTGCGACACGGGGTGGACGGGGCCAGCGTGAGCGAGCTGGCGAAGAGTGCACCATCCGGCCGATCGCTCGCCGTGCCGCTGCACGTGTTAGGCAGCCTCGTCGCCCGTGGGCTGCCGTCGGATCAGGCGCTCGCGGCGGTGGTGGAACGTCTGAACGCGCGCGTCACCGATGCCCAGATGGCGCAGTTGCCGGAACAGGTCGGGTCGCGCGAGATCGGTAAGCCTAACGTGACAGGTCCGGATCTGGCCGCGACGAGGCGCCCGGGCAGCGCCGGCGGGCCGCCGGCCTCGGTGCCGGCCAACGGCGCGGCGAGAACGCCGCCCGCGGCACCCGGGAAACCGGCGGGCCGTCCCTGAGCCCATGAAGTTTCGCTCGTGACACTTGCTGGCTGGCCTGGAAACGGGCCAGCCAGCTTCGCATGGCCTAGCTTGCAGTCGGAACAACGCGTCGGTGCCCGAACGCCTCGCCCGAGTCGCCGCGGCGCTAATGCTGACCGACGAGGGAGGTGGCCACGTTAGGTAGGGATGCGGGAGGCCGCGCCTCGTTTCGGTCAGTCCAGCAAGTCGGCCGGCACCTTCCCGCCATTCTCGGCCAGCTTCCGCATCACCTGCTTATGGAGCCAGATGTTCATGGGAGCGGTGTCGTTCAGGTCGCCGGTGTAGCCGAGCTCGCGCGCGAGCGCTCGACGCTCCGCCAGGCTGTTGTCGATGCCGACGAGCGCCATGAGGTCCACGATCGACGTTCGCCAGTTCACCGGGTGCGAATACGCCTTCGCCTTCGCTTCGAGCATGGCCTCGACGTCGACAACCGGCATCGTGGCTGCTGGTGCAGAGGTCGGTGTCGAGGCGGGTGCCGGAGCGGGCGCGGTGGAGGAACCGCCCGCGACAATACCCGCGGACGGTGGGCCGGCAGGCGCTGTGGGAGCGTCGTGGTGGCCGAATATGCTGGCCTTAAGCTTGTCGAAAATGCCCATGGAATGCCTCACGGTGCCTGTGCGTCAGAGCGCCGCTGCTCAACGACAGCAGCGGTCGCCGGAAAGCGCTGCGCGCGGAAACGCTGAGCGAACCGCGCGAAGGGACACTGCTATTACCTCGCGAATGCAGTGCCAGGCACCGGAGAACTCGTCGAGAATCGTGGCCATCGAGGCGCGGTTTCGATCGTCAGCTCACGGTCGAAAGAGTGCCGCGTGCCCGAACGCCTCGCCCGAGTCGCCGTGGGGCCACCGCTGGCGAACGAAGCTCACGCCGAGCTTGCCGTCGCTCGACCGAAACGTCTCATCCCACGTGAGGCGGCCGGTATGCGCGTCCAGGCGCGCCATCAACATCCGACTCTCGCCGCCATTCTCCGCGCCGACAATGATGCGATCGGACCCCGGATCCTTCGCCATCCAGTGCGGCCGAAACGTCGAATCCGCCAGCAGTCGCGAAACCTCGCGCGGATGATCGGGGTCGGAAATGTCCAGCGTGACGAGCGTGCTGAGCTTCCCAACCGACATCACCCAGTAGTGCCCGGAGACGACCGGCACTCCGCACGCGCCGAGTCGGTCGGCGGGGACGCGATCTACCGGGATGTCGATCGTGTAGACGTTATGGATCTCCGGCGTCGATCCGATGTTCGCGACGCGATAGAAGCCGCACCCGTACGTGTTGAGGAGCACCGATCCGTCCGGCATGACGCGCGGCTCGAACGGCAGCCGGTGGCCCGCGGCCAATGTTCGACCGTCCGGAAGTCGCGCTGGCGGAACCATGAGCGTCGTGAGCCGCGTCAGGTCGGACAGCCGCCAGATCTGAATTGCGTCCGCGCTGTGGTCTTCCATCATCGGCGCGCTCGTGACGACGAACCGGTCGATGGTCGGGAGCACCGCGAACGCGTAGGCACGCATGGGCTCCGTGAGCATGGAATCCGCTGCGCTCGCGCGGCGAAGGATCCGCCCGTCGGGGCTCATGCGTGCGACGCCGCCGTGATTGCCGGGGACGTTGCTGTCGCCGGGCGTGGGGCTCTTGCCGTCGCTCCGGAGGTAGCCGACGAGCACCGAGTTGTCCGGAAGCCGCGCGAAGTCATGCGGGTAGCGAAACGGCGGCGCATTCTCGGCGACTCCGGCGAGCTTCGGATGCTCGGCATCGGAGACGTCGAAGCGGAAGATCTGCTCGTGATGGTGCCCGTTGGCGAAGAGCGTTTGGCCTTTGCCGGGAAGCGCGTACTCGAGGTGGTGAGGCAGGGTGCCACTCATTCCGACGGGCACGGTGTTGAGCACCGCACCGTAGGTTCGGCTGTCGCGCCGAACGTCCACGACGGCGAGGAAGTCGCTCTCCTTCTCATCCTTGTCGCCGGCCCAGACGTAGAGAAATCGCGCGGGCGTCTCCGCGTTAGGTGCAGCGCCTGCTGAATTGCCCGTGTGCGTTGCACAGCCGGTGAGGGAGAGAACCAACGCAGCAACGAGCGGCGAGCGTCTCATGTTACGGTTGGACGTTCAGGATGATGTCGGCAACTGCATTCGCTTTATGAGCATCTCGAACCTGGGGTGACCGCGCATCGGGTCGAGGACCGGATTCACGTTCAGGTACGCGACCCACCCGCGTCTGCCGTCGATCGCCTTCTCGACCCAGTCCAGCGCGCGCTCGTGCTCGCCGAGCCCGATGAGAATCGTCGCCAGCACCACCGGCGACACGTACTCGCTGGCCGCCAACGCCTCGATGTCGGCGAGGATCGACCGCGCTTCCGCCTCCTGCCCGGCGCGCGCGAGCACGTAGCCCAGCGTCGCGCGCGAGTAGGTTCCGGCGTTCGGCATCGCGACCGTGTCGCGCAACACACGCAGCGCCTCGTCCATCTGACCCTCCAGCGCCAGCGTCAGGCCGAGCATCCGGTAGGTCTCCTCGGCGTTCGGGTTCATGGCGATCGCGCGCTCGAGATGATACCGCGCCTGGTCGTACCGACGCGCATAACAGTACGCGATGCCGAGCGTTCGCCGAGCCGACACCGACCCCGGGTCGAGCTCGACCGCCGTGTGTCCTTCCACGAGCGCCTCTCCAATGGCGCCCTTGGTCGCGAGCAGGAACGCATACCACTGGTGCGCCGTCGCGTAGCGTGGGTCGAGCTCGATGGCACGGCGGAACTCCTGTTCGGCTCTCGCCCAATCCCAATCGTAGATGAAGAGGACCCACGCGAGGGACGCATGCGCCTCCGCCAGGGAGTCATCGAGCTCAATGGCCTTCAGTGCGTATGTCTTGGCCTTTTCGAACCCTTCACGGACCGGTACAGAGCGGTAATCCACGTGCAGTGCCCAGCAGTCGGCCAGTCCCGTATACGCGAGCGCATAACGAGGATCCTCGGAGATCGCCTCCTCGAAGTACCGGATGCCGGCCGCGACGCCTTCCTGGTTCCGGCGATTCCACTCGTAGCGGCCCTTGAGGTACAGGCTGTACGCGCGTGCGTTCTCCGTCTGGCGCCGTCGTGGGGGCGGCGAGACCTCGGCAAGCGAAGTCGCGAGCAACGTGTTCACGATCGTGCGCGCGATCTCATCCTGAATCGCGAACGCATCGTCCATCTGCCGGTCGTACCGCTGCGACCAGATCAGATGACCGTCCTCGGTTGACGTGAGCTGCGCCGTGATCCTCAGCTGATTGCCCGAGCGCCGCACGGTCCCCTCGAGCACCACGGGGCACTCGAGCAGCGCGCCGATCGCGCGCACGTCCTGAGGCTTTCCCTTGAGCGCGAACACCGACGTCCGCGACGCGACGCGAATGCCTTCCACCTTCGCGAGCGCGTCGATCAGCTCGTCGGTGATGCCGTCGCTCAGGTACTCGTTGTCCGGGTCCGGGCTCGCGTTCACGAACGGCAGGACGGCGATGTTGCGCGTCGGGCCCGCGAACACGCGCCCGCGCGGGCGGGACTCGACGCGCATGGCGCCCACGAAGTCGCAGGCCGAGCCGAACCGCATCGCCGGGTCCTTTGCCATGGCCAGCGAGATCGCGTCGTCCACGTTCGCGGGAATTTCCGGGTGGAGCGCCCGGATGTGTGGCGGCGTCTCCATGACGTGCCGTGTCATGATCGACCGCGTGTCACCGCGAAACGGCGGCGCGCCCGTCAGCATCTCGTAAACCACGCAGGCGAGCGCGTAAATGTCCGCGCGTCCGTCGATCGCGCGCTCGCCGCTCGCCTGCTCGGGGCTCATGTACTCCGGCGTCCCGATCGCGAGCCCGGCCGCCGTCACCTCATCCTCGGCGCCTCGACCAAAGATCACGCGCGCGACACCGAAATCCGCGAGCAGCGCGTGACCATCGGCGAACAGGATGTTCTCCGGCTTCACGTCGCGATGCACGAAGCCGGCGCGATGCGCGTAGTCGAGCGCCGTGCTCACCTCCTCGGCGATCCGGAGCGTGTCACGCACCGACAGCGATACCTCGGCCTGCAGACGGTCGCGCAGCGAGCCCCCAGGCATGTATGCCGACACATAGTAGAGAAGCCCGCCAGCGTCGCCGGAGTCGATGAGCGGAACGAGGTGCGGGTGCGACAGCCGCGCCGCGATGCCGATCTCCCGCAGGAACCGCTCGGCGCCTAACGTGGCGGCGAGCTCGGGGCGCAGCACCTTGATCGCCACCTGCCTGCTGTGTTTCGTCTCCTCGGCCAGGTAGACAGTGGCCATCCCGCCACGCCCGATCTCGCGGTCGAGCACGTACCGATCGGCCAGGAGGGTGCGAGCAGTCAGGTAGTCGTCGATGCTCGAAACTCGCGCCGGAATGGAACTGGCCATGTGCCGAGTATAGACCGAAGATCGGGGCCGAGGAAGGCGGGCTTGCATGAGCCCGTACAATCACCGATCATCGGCCGCAACTTGGAAGAGGATTCTTCATGCCCCTAAGTCCTGTTAGAAGCGTAACCTTCGACGACGAAATGCGTTCGGCGTCGCGCAGCCGCTGGTGGCAACTGCTCGTCGGCGTGCTGTGCATGTCGATGATCGCCAACCTCCAATACGGGTGGACGCTGTTCGTCAACCCGATCAACGCCAAGCACGGGTGGGGGAGAGCCGCCATCCAGGTCGCGTTCACGCTGTTCGTGCTGACCGAGACGTGGCTCGTGCCGATCGAGGGGTATCTCGTCGACCGCTTTGGTCCGCGGATCGTGGTCGTGCTCGCGTCGTTTCTCGTCGGGATCGCGTGGGTGATGAACTCCTACGCGAGCTCGCTTCCGGTCCTGTACGTGGCCGCGATCATTGGGGGCGTTGGCGCGGGCGCCGTGTACGGCACCTGCGTCGGCAACGCGCTCAAGTGGTTCCCTGATCGTCGGGGCCTTGCGGCGGGGCTGACGAGCATGGGGTTCGGGGCCGGATCGGCGCTGACCGTCGTACCGATTTCGTCGACGATCAAGTCACACGGCTACGAGTACGCGTTCCTGGTATTCGGTATCGGCCAGGGGCTCAGCGTCTTCGTGCTGGGCTGGTTGCTCAAGCAGCCACCCGCCCAGTTCGCACGGGTGACATCCGCCGGCGGAGCACGGCGCGCCGTGGTGACCGACCGAACGCCGATGGAGATGGCGCGGACGCCGGCGTTCTGGGTGATGTACGTGATGTTCGTGCTCATGGCGGCCGGTGGCCTCATGGCGACTGCGCAGCTGGCGCCGATCGCGAACGACTTCAAGGTTGCGGACGTGCCGGTGTCGATCCTCGGCCTAACGTTGCCGGCGCTGACTTTCGCGCTGTCGATCGACCGCATTCTCAACGGCGTCACGCGACCCGTCTGCGGGTGGATCTCGGATCGCATCGGCCGTGAGAACACGATGTTCCTCGCCTTCGCGCTGGAGGGCTGCGGCATTCTCCTCCTCGGCAGCATGGCCTCCAATCCGGTGGCGTTCGTCCTGCTTTCGGCGCTCGTGTTCTTCGCCTGGGGCGAGATCTACAGCCTGTTCCCGGCCACGTGTGCGGACACGTTCGGCTCGAAGTTCGCCAGCGCGAATGCCGGGCTCCTTTACACGGCCAAGGGAACCGCAGCGCTTCTGGTACCCCTAACGAGCGTGATCGCCGCGTCGGGTACTGGGTGGCGCACCGTGTTCCTGGCGGCCAGCATTGCGAATTTCATTGCCGCGGCCATGGCGCTGTTCGTCCTCAAGCCGCTGCGCGCACAGATGCGCGCCGCGAGCTCCGCGCTTGCCGCGCCGCCGGTCGTCGTGAATGCCTCGAGCATGAAGGAAGCGAAGTGAAGATCGCGGTCGTTGGCGCCGGCGCGATCGGCGGATACGTCGGGGGGCTGCTCTCGGCCGCCGGCGAGGACGTCACCTTCATAGCCCGACGCGCGAATCTCGACGCGATCCAGCGGAACGGCATGAGGGTCGTGCTCGAGGACGGGACGGAAGTTCACGCGAAGGACGCGACCGCCCACGAGCGGCCGGGCGATGCGGGGCCCCAGGATGTGGTCTTTCTCGCGGTAAAGGCGCACCAGGTGACGCCGATCGCGCCGGAGCTTCACCACCTCTGCCACGAGACCACGAGCATCGTGACGATGCAGAACGGCATCCCGTGGTGGTACTTCCAGCGCCTTGCCGGCCCGTATGAGGGCCATCTGGTGAAGTCTGCGGATCCGGACGGGTCGATCGCGCGGCTCATCGATCCGGCGCGCATCATCGGCTCCGTCGTGTATCCCGCGGCGAACCTGGTCGCGCCCGGCGTGGTGCACGTGGTGGAAGGGAAACGGTTCACGTTAGGCGAGCTCGATGGCTCCGAGCCGCCGCGGATTCAGACGATCTCGGCGAGCATGACGAAGGCCGGCCTCAAGGCGCCGATCACGAACGACATCCGAGGCGAGATCTGGCTCAAGCTGTGGGGCAACCTGTCGTTCAATCCGATCAGCGCGCTGACTGGCGCGACGCTCGTCGATCTCGTGAAGTTCCCCGTGACCCGTGAGCTCTGCATCGCGATGATGCGCGAAGCCGAGCAGATCGCGAACGCGCTCGGCGTGACGTTCCGGGTGGGCATCGACCGACGCATCGCCGGTGCCGAGAAGGTCGGGGCGCACAAGACGTCGATGCTGCAGGACCTCGAGCAGGGAAAGCCGCTCGAGCTCGACGCGCTCGTGGGCTCGGTGGTGGAGCTGGGCCGCCTGACGAATACGCCGACGCCGCACATCGACGCGGTGTACGCGTGCACGAGCCTGCTGGCAAAGACGGCTTCGGAGCAGGGCAACCGCCTTGCCGTCGCGCACGCGTCATGATTTGGCGGGACAGGCATCCAAAACCGAGGGTGGGAAACCGATTTGACGGAAACAGCGGATAAAGGTCGAACACGACATGACTGAATCGATATCGACGATCGCGAAACTTCTCGAAGCCGGGGACGCCAACCACACGGCGATCTCGTCGCCCGGCGGCGTGCCGCTCTCGTATGGAGCGCTTCGCTCGCTCGTGGCTGACACGGTCAAAGCGCTCCGCGCTCGCGGCATTCGGCCTAACGACCGCGTCGCGTTCGTGCTCGACAACGGACCCGAGGCTGCCACGACGTTCCTGAGCGTTTGCGCGGGCGCGACGGCTGCGCCCCTCAACCCCGCCTACCGCGCCGACGAGTACGAGTTCTACCTCTCGGATCTGCGAGCGAAGCTGCTCATCGTCGCCCAGGGCAAGGACTCGCCGTCGATCGACGTCGCGGCGAAGCTCGGCGTGCCGGTCGCTCGCCTCGTCGCGAGTCCGGAGAAGGGGGCGGGGAGCTTCACACTCGAGTTCGGCGAAGGCCGTTCGACGCTTGTGCCGGGCACCGCCGATTTCGCCGGCTCGGACGACATCGCGCTCGTGCTGCACACGTCCGGCACGACGTCGCGGCCCAAGATCGTTCCACTCTCCCAGCGCAACGTTTGCGCGTCGGCGAGAAACGTCAGGCAGACGCTGTCGCTCACGCCCGACGATCGCAACTTGTCGATCATGCCGTTGTTCCACATTCACGGGCTGATCGCATCGCTTCTCGCGCCGCTCTCGGCGGGCAGTGAGGTGTGCTGCTCGCCGGGGTTCAACGCCCTCAAGTTCTTCGGGTGGATGGCCGAGGTGAAGCCGACGTGGTATACGGCCGTGCCGACGATGCATCAGGCCATCCTCACGCGCGCATCGAAGAACCCCGACGTCGTGGCGGAGAGCCGTCTGCGGTTCATCCGGTCGTCGTCTTCGGCGCTCCCGCCGACGGTCATCGCGGAGCTCGAGCGCGTCTTCCGCGCGCCGGTCGTGGAGGCCTACGGCATGACGGAGGCGGCCCACCAGATGGCGAGCAACCCGCTTCCGCCCCGGACGCGCAAACCAGGTACCGTCGGGCCTAACGCCGGACCGGAGGTGCGGGTGGTCGACGACCGCGGGAAGACGCTGCCGCCGGGCGTCACCGGCGAGATCGTGATTCGTGGCGAGAACGTGACGCGCGGGTACGAGAACAATCCGGCAGCGAACGAGACCGCATTCATCGAGGGGTGGTTCCGTACCGGTGACCAGGGGACGATGGATGCCGATGGGTACCTGTCGATCACCGGTCGACTGAAGGAGATCATCAATCGGGGCGGCGAGAAGATCTCACCGCGCGAGGTCGACGAGATCATCATGGAGCATCCGGCCGTTCACCAGTGCGTGACGTTCGGGATGCCTCACGAGATGCTGGGCGAGGAGGTTGCGGCCGCGATCGTGCTCAAGGAGGGCGCTGCGTGCGACGATCGCGAGCTCCGGCAGTTCGCCTCGGTGAGGCTCGCGGACTTCAAGGTGCCGAAGAAGATCCTGATCCTGAAGGAGATTCCCGTGGGCGCGACGGGCAAGCTTCAGCGGATCGGGCTCGCGCAGAAGCTCGGGCTCGGCTGATCTGGGCCTAACGATTCACTCGCCCGGCTCGAGGTGGCCGATGCGCATCACGCCATCCGACTCGACGACGATCAGCCAGACTTTGAGACAGTAATCGAGGCCAGCCTCGTTGTCCGGATCGGGCGTGAACTCGAGCGACATCCACTGTCGGAAGTTCTCCGGCCTGATCTCGCTGGCGATGTGGATCGACGGTGGCCCGTAGGCACCGAACTCCTCAGCCGTCGCCAGCGTCAGGTCAGGGTCGTCGTGGTACTCGGCGTAGTGGGTGCGCAGCTCCTCCAGCGTCGAGTCGTTGCCGCTCATGGCGAAGTCCATCAGCTCGAGATCGGCCAGGCGCTCCTTGTCGAGGATGGATTGGAGTTTCTTCGCAGTCACCTGTTTGCGGAGCCACGGCGCCAGCAGCGCATGCGCCGCCTTGAAGTCACCGTCGATCACGGCCTGCGCGAAGTCGGCGCCGACCTTCTGCACACGCTGCTCCTCGCTGACTTCCTCCGGCGCCGCGTCGGCCCCCGCCGTCGTGAGTTCGGCCGGCAGCTCACGGCGCGCTGGTGGCTCCGGCACGAGCAGCTTCATCTCCCAGATGACAGGTTGCTCGCCCGCGTTCATCTCGTAGCCGCCCGATTTGACTGCCTGCTGCGCGGTGCCGAGGATGCGAAGGCGGTCACCGTCGACGTCGAGTGCCATGACCCACGACGCGTTCCACGGGCCAGGGAGCGAGTCCTGCAGATCGACGTAATCCTCGGCGGCGCCGCCCCAGAGCACTGCCCGGATCAGCATGCCGCGGTCCTCCCGGCACACCCAGCCAGCCTGAAACCCTCGCAGGCAAGTGGTAGCGCGCGAGCGCACGAACCCGTCAGGCGCCAGGTTCGCGTACGACTGCGGCGAGCCGGACCACAGCGCTGCCCGGCTCTCCAGCTCGGCGTTCCACACCTGGCCGACCTGCTGGCCATCGCCGACGCCTAACGCCTCCGACCCGATGAGCTCCTCGGATGTCGGATGGAGGTCGACGTGGCTGGTTGTCGTGCCGCGCCACAGGCACGCGTGTTTTCGCATCGATCCCCCGACGGTACCCACCTGAACGCCATCGGCGACAGCGCTGCCCATCGCATCGACGCTCGGATCGGGGCCGGTGAGCACGACGACGCTGTCACGCGACCCGGTCCACAGCAGCGCCTTGCTCGGGTTCCTGACGAACACCTCGTAACCGAAGCCGAGCTGCTGCCCATCGCCGCATGCGAGCGCCATGCTTTTCTCCCACTTTCCCGGATGAAGCTCAGCCCCGGTCAGAGCGCCGTCGGCGCGTCGGGTCCACGCCACGGCGCGCTCGGCACCCTTGGGTGTGGTCCAGAATCCCGCGAGCTGTGTAGCCGATCCACCGCGAGCGGAGAGCTTCTTCAGGTCCTGGAACGTGATCTCCTGCGGCGTGCCGTCGACCCAGCGAAACGGCGGATAATGTCCGGCTCCTTCGACCGAGGCGATGGGATCGCCCGCCCAGAAGGCCATGGCCGAGCCGCGCTTCTTGCGCTTGGGCAAGGGGAGGAACGTGACGGTGATGGACGACGCGTCGAGTCGCTGGCGCAGAGAAGTCATGGTTCGTGCTCCGTCTCTTCGGGTTGCTAACGCCGGGCACGAACCGACGTCTCAGTCGCAGGTCGATGCGCGCCTCAGGAATGACGCGAAGGCAGCGCCGGCCGTTACACCGATGCGTTGTCGCATCGCAGCGTCCGGGTTGGATGCGAGCAGGGCGTCCGTGATGGGCCCGAGGAATCTGCCTCGTCGCTCGAGCTCCGCGCGATCGTCGTTCATGATCGCCTGTTCCACCGCTCGTTCGATTCCTGGCGTGATCAGTTCGATGCGTCCCACGAACACGCGGGCGACGCTGTCGGGTGCGGGCGTCACGGTCAGCGGGAGGATTGCATCGACCGCGCGCGAGGGCAGGATGGAGAACACGCGGGTGCCCTCCTCGAACCACGAGTCTCGCCAGCTGTCGACCATCGCGGTCGCCTCTCGGGGATAGAGGCCGGCCATGACGAGCATTCGCTCGAGCTCGCGGCGGAGGACGGCGACCGATCCGGTGGCGCGCGGTGTGGGCAGTGTCATGTCGCCGCGGAGCGAGTCGACGACGCGATAGCGGATTGCGCCGCGCCGGTTCTCGAACAGGATGATGCCGCGCACCATGTCACGCCCGACGTTTCGGATTCGGACGGCGCTGTCGCCTAACGCCGACACGGCGAGCGGGACATCGAACGAGGCTACGCCGCGGTAGAAGAGGAACCGTTCGCTCTGACCGCCAACGGCGAGCGAGGCGGCGTCCGTGTTCCGCGCCGCGTAGTAGTGACTGTCTTCGCGCCCCACCGGGAAGCTCGGAGCGCCGCCGGGTGTCACCGTCACTTCGGGCCAGACGATGACGCTCTCCTGATCAGCCCTCCGAAGCGAGGCCCGATCGATCGGCGGCTGGGCTACCGTCGCGTGCGGGTACCATTCGGTCATGAGGCCGTGCGGGAACCGCACCCGCACGCCGACCGTCACCGGCTTCGGCGCGTAGAAATAGAGAACTGGCGTCTCCATTCGCACCTTGCCCCAGAGGTTCGACCGCGCCGTCGCGTAGTCGAGGAGCGGCGGTTGGTTGGGGGCAATCTTGACGTCGGTTCTGTTCTGGAAGTGCTCGACGAAGCACGGCAGGTCGGGGGGTCCGCCAAGCGGGAGCCAGGCGATCGCGCGTCCGTCGTCGCCTGCAACCGTTGTGAACGTCCCCCATTCGTGCACGATGAGGTTTCCGGGGTCAGTTCTGATGATCCGATTGACGGTCGCGACCGCGGCAATGGCGGTTGCGGCGAGGAGAACGAGCAGAGTAGTGCGCGGCAGCATGGGATCTCTCGTCCAGAAGACCTTTTCGGTTTCGGCAACGTCGCCTTGTATGCGATGCCGGCCGATCGGTCCGCGTTGCAGAGGGACCCTACGCTTCGTTCCGTTACGGTCGCCCGCTTATGTCACGACTGCGGCAATCCGGTTCGCGCGATGAGCGACTGGTAGCGCGGCTCATTGTCCAGCACTCTGAAGGCTGGTTCGAGCCGCACCCAGTAGAAGAACGGGTCGTGCTCTTCGTAGGCGACCTCGAGCCAACGGAGCACGGCGTCACGCTCTCCGAGGGCGGCGTGAACGGCTGCCACGTACTGCGCTGCCCAACGCTTGGTCAGCGTGTCCATCGCGGCGATAGTTTCGCGCGCCTCTTTTCTGCGGCCAGCCACCGCATACGTGATGGCGAGGTGTGGTCTGAACACCGGACTCAGTGCAGCGGCGCGTTCGTGTGCGCGGATTGCCTTCTCGTACTCGCCTTGCTCGCGGTAGGCGATTCCCAGAATGAAGTGGGCGGGAGGGAAAGCTGGAGCGAAGTCCAGGACTTCACGGGCGGTAGCGACGGCCTGCCGGTATTGCCCGGCTGCCCAATATCGGCCTGCCAGATCCGCTCCGATGATGTTCGAGAGTGGGTCGAGCTCCTTGGCGCGAACGTTTTCCGCAATGGCCTCCTCAAAGCGTCGGAGGGCAACGAGCAGGCAGGAATAACCCCAGTGGGCTTGCCCCGAATTGGGGTTTAGGGCGATCGCTCGCTTGAACTCCTCTTCCGAGCCCGACCAATCCCAGTCATGGAACAGGCGCACGCCTCCGAGCACGGAGTGGGCGTCGGCGAGCGAGCTATCGAGTCGTAATGCGCCGAGTGCCGCTGCCTTCGCCCGAAGGAGGGTGCGCTCGCGTTCCAACGTGTTGCCGTGGCCGATTCCGTACACGGTGAGTGCTTCGGCGAGCGCTGCACGCGGTCCGGGGTCGGTCGAGTCGAGTCGTATCGCGTCTTCCAGGTAGGCGATTCCTTTCGCCATCCCGTCGGGCGTGAATGAGCCGGTGAGGGAGAGTCCTTTCAGGTAGGCTTCGCGCGCGGCGGGAATGGCGGGCCGATTCAGCGCGAGTCGCGCCCGTTCGTCCGCCGTGAGCGCTGTGTGCAGCTGCCTAACGATCGACGCCGCGATCGCCTTCTGCATCTCGGGTGAGCTCCGCATGGTGCCGCGGAAGGTCTCCGCCGAGAGCTGCCGCTCCGGACGCGGTTGGATCAGGCGCACGGTGACACTCACGCTGTCGCCGGTCCAGCGTACGGAACCGGTTGCGAGGACGTCCACGCGCAGCTCGCGCGCGATCGTGGGGAGAGGCTTCGGGCTCGCTCGATATGGCACGACCGACGTTCGTGGGATCACGCGCAGGGACGTGACGCGACTGAGCTCGTCGACGAGCAGGTCATGCATCCCATCGACGCGATAGTCCAGCGCGGTGTCGTGCGACATGTTCTCGAACGGGAGGAGAGCGATTGAGCGAAACTGGTCGCGTGAGCCGAAGAGCCGGTCGCGAGCTGGCCACGCGGCAGTAGCTGCCGCCGCGGTGGCGATCGCGACGATCACGCCCCTCCGCGCACGCTGCGAAACGCGCGGGCGATTCGGAGCGGCTGGCGCGCTCTCTGGCGACTCCGCGCGATCGAGCGCGACGGCGAAGTCATGAGCCGTCCGGTAGCGATCCGCCGGCGTTCGGGCGAGAGCCTTGGTGATGACACGTTCCACGGACGCTGGCACCGCGTCTCGGACGTCGCAGACGGTCGGGATCGGAGCAGTCAGTTTCCGCGCCAACATCGCCTGGGTGGTCGGTCCCGAGAACGGCGGCTCGCCAACGAGCATCTCGTACAGCACGCACCCAAGCGAGTAGATGTCGCTACGGGCATCGATCTCAGGCTCGCCAGCCGCCTGTTCGGGGCTCATGTACACCGGGGTGCCGACGGCGATCCCCGTTTCGGTGAGCTTCTCGTCACCTAACGCGGCGATGCCCTGTGCCACGCCGAAGTCCGCGAGGAGCGTGTGATCGCCTTCCAAGAGAACGTTCTCGGGCTTGATGTCCCGGTGTATCACGCCCTGCCCATGTGCATACGCAAGGGCACGGGCGACATCGCGGGCGATTCTCAGCGCAACGTCGACAGGTAACTGCCGGTCGCGCCGCAGCCGGTCGCGCAGAGACTCCCCGTGCACGACCGGCATCACGTAGTACGGAGCGCCGTCAACGTTCCCTGAGTCGAACAGCGGCATGATGTGGGGATGCTGCAGCTGCGCGACGATCTGGATCTCGCGACTGAAGCGCTGGAGTGCGAGGTGAGACGAGACGCTCGCACCCATGACTTTCACGGCGACGCTGCGACCGTGCTTGAGATCCTCCGCAAGGTAGACGATCGCCATCGCACCGGCTCCGAGCAGGCGCTCGATACGATAGCGATCGGCCAGCGCGCGTTGGAGGCGCTCCACAGGATCAGCCATGCTGCGCCGCTCCGAATGACCTCGCTCAGAATGCGAGGCTCGCCGACTCAGGGCAAGACTCCTGGCCCCGCGTCACCTTCACACGCGCCTTCGGCTCACAAACGCTCGTGCCGCCAGACGCGCGCGTCGAGCGGCGCACACATGAACAGTGCGCTGGGGTACGGCGCGTGGCCGTTGGAAGCAGGAGATTGCCGCCAGTGTGGTGACAGCCCGCCGGCCGGACGCGCGGCTGCGGGTGCGGATCCGTCACCACATCGACATCCACCTGGTTTCTCAACGGCGGGATCGCTGCCCCGTGGGGGCGAGCGACAAGGGCAAACCCGGCGAAAGCCGGCGACGCAAAGCTCCGAGGCTACCGTTCGCGCGTTAGGCGCGGGCCATGCCGGTCGAGCCACCGCCCGACCTCCAGCCCGGAGAGAGCCATGTCCCCGACCACGCGCTGGTCACTCCCCGCCATCGCGCTCGCCACCACCGTTCTCGCGTGTGGCGAGCCGACCGCATCACCCGATGTCGCCGCCGGACCGACCGTCCGTAATGGGCTGACCCCAAAGGCGGCCACCGGTTTCCCCTCGGGAACCACGCTGTACAAGTTCAACCTGCTCGGCGTCCCGAAGGGCAAGACAGCGAGCATGACCGGTGATCAAGGCAAGCGGATGTTCATTCCGCTGTGGGGCAACGCCAAGATCTACCTACAGCAGGGCCCGTTCGACATCATCGACGCCAACGGCACCGACGCGAACGGCGCCACGTTCCAACTCCCCGACCCACAGCTGGGTGACACGGAGTACACGTGGTACGGCGTATACATCCGGCCCAAGGGGACGCCGAACGGCAAGGCGACGCTGACCTCGTGTAAGGTCGTCGACACGGAGGAGCTGTGCTCGACCGAGAGCTACGTGCTCGTGCGCGGCACCGGTAAGCCGACGGTGGAGAACGTGAGCAAGGAAATGTTGACGGTCTGCCTCGATCTCGACCACATCGTCGAGACCAATCCGTGCGACGTCCGCGAGTTCCTCTTCGATGATGACCTCGCGCAGTACTTGTGGAACGTCGACAACGAGGGGCTGCGGAACGCCGAAGTCCGGTTCATCCAGATTCCGCAGGGGCCGTTCACCCAACCCTAACGAGAAGCAGTCGCGTGGTGGCGGCCGCGCTCGGTCCGCCACCCGCGAGTCTCGGTGCCGCGACGATGCTCGGGAAGGTCGAGCGTGCGCGGCTGGTGGGCTGGGACGCCGGGAACGACCCGCTATCTCGTCAGCCCCGACCACCGCTTCACGGTCGAAGAATAGCAGATGATCCGCAGCACCACCCGTCGGCGAAGCGGCCGACCACTCCGCCGCACGCCTAACGCAAGAGGAAAACGCACTATGCACCACCTCCAATTCCGCCCGACTCTATTCGTTCTCGCCCTGGCTGGCACTGCGTGCCGTGACGCGGCCACCGACGCCATCGCGCCGCGCGTCCCCCGCCCGTCGTTCACGACAGATTTCGCATCACCTCCAGCGCCGTCGAACGTCAGCGCGGCTGTCGTCGCCGGCACTGGCACGGCGTCCCTCAGTAGCACGCAGGCGTCCATCCAAGTGTCGTGGATGGACAACTCCACGTATCTCGATGAGTACGTGACCTGTGGGCGATTCACGACGTTGGACAATACGCCCGTGACGACTCTGTGCGCCTGGGCCTCTAACTACGATCTGCCGGCGGGATCGACTGGCCAGCGGTCGGCGAATCTCGTCGCGCCCGCCGGCGGTCCGTACCTCGTGCGGCTTTCGGTCGCGCGGTGGATCAGGCAGGATGACGGATGGATGCGCACGGTCTATTCCGCGGAGAGCGACCCCGTCGTCGTGGACGCGCTGGTGACGGCTACGTCGCCGACGAAGAAGAAGGGACGTGGATAATGCACCAGTCCTAACGAGAATCGCTCGCGCGGTGGCGGCCACACTCGGTCCGCCACCAATCAAGGGGTCAGACATCCGATACAATGATGTATTGGGTGTCTGACCCCTTGGGCACTTGGGACACGGCCGGACTTGCCCCTTCTTCAGCGCGTTACCTAACGCGGAAGCGGCGATGACGGGTCGGCGACCGCGCTGAACCCGGACTCTGTGACGCCGGGCAACTCGAGCTGCCCCTGACGTGTTCGATTCACCAGCAGCCGGAACACGTCCGGCCGGCCGTAGTGGCCGCCGACGTCCAACTGCCATCGCGGGCCAGTGACCTTGTCGAGGTCAATCTCGCCGTAGATGATCTCCTGCGCGCCATGGCATGGCCCCGTTACGAACTTCCCGTCCGGGTCCACGATGGCGCTGTCACCGGGGTTCACCCAACCATCATCGTCGGGCTTGAGCAGGGCCTTGAACGGCAATCGGTCGGGCACGTCGCTGATCCGGATCGCGTTGCCGCAGCCGATGACGTACACGCGGCCTTCCCTGGCGACGTGCCTCAGCGTCGATAGCCACGCCTCGCCGCGGTCCCACGTTGGCGTGACAAGGACCTCGAGGCCCCAGCAGTACAGCGCGTGGCGCGCGAGGGACATGTAGTTCTCCCAGCAGATCAACCCACCGAGCCGCCCCACGGCCGTGTCGTACACGTCGAACGTCGAGCCATCACCCATGGCGTGAACCAACCGCTCACCCGACGTCGGAACGAGCTTGCGACGCTTGCCGAGGAGACGCCCATCGGCATCGATGAACAGCACGGAGTTGAAGAGCGAGGTGTTGCTCGCCTCGCTGTTCCGCTCGTTCATGCCAATGACGACGAGGATTCGCGCATCTCGCGCGGCGCGGCAGAGACGTTCCGTCGTCGCGTCAGGCACCGACACCGCCTGCCGAAGCAGCTCCGAGTAGAGCGCGCGAAGGGTCTGCGTGTCGCCTGGTGGGATGGACCACACCCACATGGGATAGCCCGGGACGAACGCTTCGGGAAACACGATGAGCCGGGCGCCCCGGGCCGACGCCTCGTGTATCGCGGCGACGGCGCGCTCGACGGTGGCCTCGCGTTCGAGATAGACTGGGCTGAGCTGCGCGGCCGCGACGAGCATCGGGAATCGGGAATCGGGAATCGGGAATCGGGAATCGGGAACTGACGGGAAGCGGGAAGCGGGAAGCGGACCTGCTCCAATCTCTATCCCACGGCCTTCCAGTCGTCCAGTATTGTCGCTCGACGAATCGCCACGATTCCCGATTCCCGATTCCCAATTCCGATGTTCTTTGCGGCTTTCGGTGCGAGCGCGACCGGCGATCGACTCGCTCGCATGCAGCGCTCACCGCAGTACAGGAACGGCAAGTTCCAGAACCCGGTCGCGACGACTCAGGTCGTGCCGGGCGCGATGTGGGCCACGCTCAAGCACCAGCTCACCGGCAAGGAACAGCGCGTGCCTCCAGGTCCGCTGCCAGTCGTGTCCCGTACGCCGGCCGATTTCGCGACGCCTCCAGCGAGCGGGCTTCGTGTCACATGGTTTGGGCACGCCAGCACGCTGATCGAGATCGACGGGCATCGGGTGCTCGTGGATCCGGTATGGGGCGAGCGCGTCTCCCCGTGGCGGGCGTTCGGGCCCAAGCGCTTCCACCCGCCGCCGATGCCGCTTCACGTGATGCCGAGGCTCGACGCGATCGTGCTCACGCACGACCACTACGATCACCTCGACATGTACTCGATCGGCACGCTCATGCGAAGTGTGACGCAGGAGAAGGTGCCGTTCATCATGCCGCTCGGCGTCGGGGCGCATCTCGAGCGGTGGGGCGTGCCGGCGTCCCGCATCGTCGAGCTCGACTGGTGGGAGACAGCCCGCGTCGGCGCATTGACCATTGCCGCCGGATCCGCGCGCCACTTCTCCGGCCGCGGCCTAACGAATCGAAATTGCACGCTCTGGGCGTCCTGGTCGATCATCGGGCCGACTCATCGCGTCTTCCACAGCGGCGACACTGGCGAGTTCGACGGCATCGCGGAAAACGGACGGCGCTACGGGCCGTTCGACGTCGCCTTCATCAAGATCGGCGCATACGGCGACACCTGGCCCGACATTCACCTCACGCCGGAACAGGCGGTCCGCGCGTGCACGCTCGTGCAGGGCAAGCTCCTGTTCCCGATTCACTGGGGAACCTTCAACCTGGCTTTCCACGCCTGGGACGAGCCCGCCGAGCGCGTGGTCGCCGCGGCGTCGGCAGCCGGGGTCCCGCTCGTTACCCCCAAGCTCGGTCAATCGATCGAACCGGCTTCTCCGCCGCTGGTCGAGCCCTGGTGGCGCACTGTTTCAGGGCGTTAGGCAGATAGCTGGCCCGAGCTCTACATCCGTCCTGTCGCGCGACCGGGCTCAGCGTCGCTCGAACGTGACCGGACCTGTCGGGGTCTGGAGCGTCAATTTCGGCGAGGCGTTAGGCGCGCCGA
>JBKOYV010000123.1:0-9834 GCA_046725585.1 Gemmatimonadota bacterium
GTGTCGCTTATCGGCGTGACGTCTAGGAGCGTCTTCGCGACCACCGTCAGCGGCGAGGTCGAGTACGACGGCACCATCGACAACAACGGCCGCTACGAGTTCCACGCCCACTCGGGCGACATCCGCCTCGAGATTCCCGAGTCGGCCAGCGCGCAGTTCTCCGTCGAAACGTTCAGCGGTTCGCTCGACAGCGAGTTTCCCATCACCCTGCAGCCGGGCCAACGATCCACCGGTCGTCCCCGGCGCTTCGAGTTCACGCTCGGCGGCGGCAGTGCACGCATCACGGCCGAGTCGTTCAGTGGCGACATCGTCCTCGCGCGCCGCGCGCGCCGGGAACGTTAGGCAACCGGTTACCCAGACATGTTCCGCTCTTCGGAGACCCACGCCATGCTCGCAATGCTGATTCGCTTCGCAACGCGACGCACGCAGATCGCTGTCCTTGTCACCGCCGCCTCGCTGACGGCGATCGGCGCCGCCGGCGCGCAACAGCGATCGACCGAGCGCGACTTCTCGTGGGACGGCCGCATCACGAACGGTCGCTGGCTTTACGTCCGCGATCTCAATGGGTCGATCCGCGTGGAACGAGCCACCGGTGACAGGGCGGAAGTGACCGCCGTGAAGCGGTGGCGGCGCGGCAATCCAGAGGACGTCCGAATCGAGGCTCGACGACTCGGCGGCGACGACGGGGACGTGATCATCTGCGCGTTCTGGACCGACAACGCGTCGTGTGACGAGGACGGGTACCGCTCGCACGGCGACAACAACCGGCGTGACCACGACAATGACACGTCGGTCGAGTTCACTGTGAAGCTACCGGCAGGCGTCCGCCTTGGCGTCAGCACGGTGAACGGTGGCGTCACCGTGAATGGGGCCACGAGCGAAGTGCGCGCGAGCTCGGTGAACGGCCGCGTCTCGGCGACATCGTCCGGCGGACCGGTGAACGCATCGACGGTCAACGGCGACATCGACGTTCGGATGCGCGAGCTCGGCACCGGCGATCTCGAGTACTCGACCGTCAACGGCTCGATCGAGATCGAGGTGCCCGCGAACCTCGACGCCGACCTCGACATGCGGACGGTGAACGGAAGCCTGTCGGCCGACTTCCCGATCACCCTGCAGGGACGCGTGAATCCGCGCCGCATACGGGCGACGATCGGCAAAGGCGGTCGCCGGGTGCGGCTCGAAACGGTGAACGGGAGCGTCGAGCTCAGGAAAGCGAGCTGAGACTGGACAACACCGGTAACAGGTAACTGGTGACTGGACGAAACCCCTCGGGACGCGAGAGGCATCCCGAGGGGTTTCAGCTGCTAGTCACCGTGGTTTCTAGATTCCCGATTCGGTCGCCAATCGCTCGATCTCCCGAGCGAGGGCCAGGTCGTTCGTCGTGATCCCGCCCACGTCGTGCGAGCTCAGGGTGAACGTCAGGCGCGTATGCCTGATGTCGATGTCCGGGTGGTGATCCATCGACTCGGCGACGTCCGCCACGCGGGTGACGAACGTGATGCTCGCCGGAAAGGTCGGGAAGCGATACGTCTTCGTCAGCGAGTCGCCGCGCCGCGACCAACCCGGCAGCCCGCCAAGCTCCCGCTGGATCCCGATGTCGGAGAGACGTTCGGCCACAGGTCGGGCTTCGTTCGATTTCCGCTCCCGGCGTCGGCGCCGGGACAGAAGTCTCCGTGAATTGACTACGCGCCATTTTGCGCGCGATGAGCATAACCCAAACGGCGACAAACGACAACGGATTGGCGAGCCCTGCTTCAGGCACGGTCTCTGCCATTTGCTCCTGGTGACCTCGCTGGCCCGAGGCACCCGCCGTTCCGTCGCGGGGTACCGAGGAGAGGGCCTACTGCGAGTGAATAGAGCCCGCCGCGAGCCCATCCGCGGGAGGACCAAGAACCTGAACGGAGCACCGACTCGTGACACACACTTTCGTTCGCTTTCATAAATCCGTCGCCGCGTTCGCGGCTGCTGCCGTGGTGACCAGTGCGTGCGCATCCCTCAACAACAAGGAGAAGGGTGGCATTATCGGCGCGACCGGCGGCGCCGTTGTTGGCGGCGCCATCGGCAAGGCCAACGGCTCGACGGCAAAGGGCGCGATCCTCGGCGCGGTCGTCGGGGGCGCGGCCGGGATGATCATCGGCCACCAGATGGACAAGCAAGCCGCGGAGCTCAAGCAGAACATCCCGGGCGCAATCGTTGAGCGCGTTGGCGAAGGCATCCAGGTCACGTTCGACTCCGGGCTGCTCTTCGACTTTGACTCGGACGTCGTGCGCCCAGAGGCACGCTCGAACCTTCGCAACCTCGCTGCGAGCCTGGACAAGTACCCGGGCTCCGACTTGCTGATTGCGGGTCACACCGACAGTGTCGGCACCGACGCCTACAATCTCGGACTGTCCGAACGACGCGCGAGCTCGGCGGTGACGTACCTCGCCGCGCAGGGCGTGAACCGCTCGCGGATGCGCGCGCGGGGGCTAGGCGAGACGGAACCGGTGATGCCTAACGATACGGAGGCGGGCCGAAGCAAGAACCGCCGCGTCGAAGTCGCGATCTACGCCAGCGAGGCCCAGCGGGCCGAGGCAAAGCGTCAGGCCGGAAGCTGAACGTCCACGGCTCTGCTCGCGCGGCTCTGTCGCGCGAGCATCGCGCCGTACCTTCGGTACAACGTGAAGATGTTTGTCGCGGCGCGTGCGTACGCCGCTCGGGTCAGCTTCGAACCCGGGACATCACACCACTCATCGAGCGGCAGCTCGTAGAGATAGCGCGCGACCGCCGCCGTGCCCTCCGGGCTCTCCCCGATCAGGCGCGCGAGAATCTCCACGTCGAAGAGCCATGCCGTGCTGAAGGGCTCCGTGAGAACACGTCGGAGCTCGGGTGTCGAACGAAACAGCTTCGCTCCGCACTGCGTGTCGTAAACGGCGAGGTGAAGCATCTCGGAAACGAGCGTCGCGAACACGCGGCCGAGATAGTGGCGCCACGCGTGGCGTTGGATCGAACGTCCCAGAAGCTTCACCCGCGACCCCAGGACGGCATGGACGTCGGCGCGCTCCTCGAGCACCTCCACAAATTTCGGGAGCGCGCTGAGCGGAGTCGCGAGGTCCGCATCCCAGTAGCCGACGAAGTCAGCGCCACCGTCGAGCGCCTCCAGCATGCCCGTTCGCACCGCCTCCGCCTTGCCCTGGTTCGGCTGCTGGTCCCGCACGCGAACCGTGTCCGGTGACGCGCAACGCAGCCGCTCGAGCATGTCGAGGGTGTCGTCTCCGCTCCCGTCGTTCACGAACAGAAACTCCACCCAGTGGCCATTCAGGCGGAACTGGCTGAACGCTCGCGTGTTCAGGCGCCGCGCCTCGTTGTAGCACGGCACCACGACGATCGTGTGGGGCAAGTCGGGCGGGCGAGAGGGTGCAACGCTCACGAAACGCGCGATTCGAGCCGGGCCGTAGTGGTCGCGCGGTGATGCGTTGTTCCGAGATGAGTCAGTGAGCGGTTCAAAGGCAACCGTGCTTGTTGATTCGGCCTTTATTCGGTAACTTTGGGCGTGACGCTGGCCCGCCGGAACGCGCATCGAGCTGTGCAGGAGCTCCTCTTGCCGGAGGAGGAATCTCGACCGCTTGCTCCCCTGCCGACGATAGGCGAGCAGAAGGACATTCGCTATCACGCCGCGCGAGCGCGAGGGCTGCTCAACGGCCCTGAGTCCACCGGCATGGACTACTGGTCCATCAATCCATATGTGGGCTGTGCGTTCGGCTGTACCTACTGCTATGCCCGCTACGCGCATCGCTACGCGCTCGACCGGGCGCTGTCCACGACGGCGTCTGGTGACGACCTCAGAACCGAGATCGAGTCCATGCCGCCGTGGCTTGCGTTCGAACGGCACGTGCTCGTGAAGAACGACGCCGCTGCCATTCTCGGACACGAGTTGCGGCCTGGCAGCCCCCGCCTCACCGCGCTGAAGGGTGGAGAAGTCGTAGTCATCGGAACGGCCACCGATCCGTATCAACCAGCGGAGCGGCGGTTTCGTGTCACGCGGGGCGTGCTCGAAACGCTCGCCGCACACGACGGTCTCTCGATCGTCGTGATCACCAAGAGCCCTCTCATCACTCGCGACGTCGACGTCCTTCGGCGCATCACCGAACGCTCATCACTGACGATCCATCTGTCGCTCATCACCATGCGCCGAGAGCTCGCGCGGCTGATCGAGCCGCGTGCTCCGACGCCCGACGCGCGGATTCGTGCCGTCGCCCGGCTGGGCGCCGCGGGGATCGATGTCGGAATCAACGTGATGCCGGTGCTCCCTGGGATCACCGACAGCCCGGAGGATCTGGCTGACCTTGTTCGACAGGTCGCCACCGCCGGTGCGAGCCACGTGAACGCCTGCGCCCTCCGGCTTCGCAGCACTGCACGCGCGCGATACCTGCCGTTCATCGCGGAGCACTTCCCTCACCTCGCGGACCGGTACGCGCGATCGTACGCCGAGGGACATCAGCTGAGCCCACACTATCGGGATGGGCTGCGTCGGTTCTTCCAATCCCGGTGCGCGCGCGTCGGCATTCCGTTCGGGACGCCGGACGAGGACACCGAAACGGTCTCGAACCCACCAGTGCGGCTCGCCGAGCAGACTGACCTATTCGCGGTCTGAGCCTCCGCCATTCGAACTGATGGCTGATGGCTGCGACAGCAATGCTGCGTTAGCTTCCCGCCCATGTCTACGACGGCCATCCGCGACCAGCTTCGCGCAATCTCGTTCCTCGATGGGCTCACCGATTCGGCGTATCACCAACTCGCGCGGCTGGTGACCGGCGTCCGATACAAGGCCGATGAGGTTCTGTTCGAGGAAGGTTCTCCACGCGCATTCCTTGCGCTGGTCGTAAGCGGAGCCGTCGCGATCGAGAAGCAGATGAACGGCCGGCCGATCCGGCTCGTGACGTTGGGCGCGGGCGAGGCCGTGGGCGAGGGTTTGTTGCTCGACGACTCGAAGCACGGCACGAGCGCCCGCGCGCTGCAGGAAACCGACGTGCTCGTGCTGCGCAGCGAGAAAATCCAGGACATGCTGCGCGAGCACCCCCAGCTGTATGCGGCGCTCATCGGTCGCGCCGCGCGCGCGATCTCGCAGCGTCTGGCCGCGACCGACGCGACCATCGTCGGTCGCGGCCGGACGCTCGGCTTCGGCGGGCATCACGTGCGCGTCGAGAATGACCTCCTCGGAGCTCGTGAGGTACCGGACGAAGCGCTCTACGGCGTGCAGACGTTGCGAGCGCTCGAGAACTTCCCGATCACCGGGATCGCGCTTCGTGAGTTTCCCACGCTGGTCGAAGCGCTCGCCGCGGTGAAGGAAGCGGCTGCTCTGGCGAACGCAGAGCTCGGACTCCTGAGTCCCGAGACCGCCGACGCTATCGTGCGCGCCGCGCGGGAAGTCCGGACCGGTCGCCATCACGAGCACTTTCTCGTGGACATGGTCCAGGGCGGCGCCGGTACGTCGACCAACATGAATGCGAACGAGGTCATCGCGAACCGCGCGCTCGAGCTGCTCGGCCGACCGCGAGGCGACTACGCGACGATCAGCCCGAACACGCACGTGAACCTGAGCCAGTCTACGAACGACGTCTACCCGACCGCGGTGAAGCTCGCGCTGCACAACGGCATCGAAGGGCTCCGCGTCGCCATGCGCGAGCTGTGCGCGTCTTTCCTGAAGAAGGGCGAGGAGTTCGGCGCGTTCCTGAAGATGGGCCGCACGCAGTTGCAGGACGCCGTGCCGATGACGTTAGGCCAGGAGTTCAGCGCCTTCGCGCATACAATCCTCGAGGACGTCGATCGGCTCGGTGAAGCGCAGGCGTTGATTCGAGAGATCAACATGGGGGCGACCGCGATCGGCACGCGGATCAACGCGCCGGAGGGATACGCGGAGGCCGTGCGGCGCCACCTCTCCACCGTTTCGGGGCTCGAGCTCATCACGGCACCGGATCTCGTCGAGGCCACGGCGGATACGGGCGCGTTCGTGCAGCTTTCCGGGGTCCTCAAGCGCTGCGCGGTGAAGATCTCCAAGGTCTGCAACGACCTTCGGCTGCTGAGCTCTGGCCCGCGCGCAGGGCTCGGGGAGATCAACCTGCCGCCAATGCAGCCGGGTTCATCGATCATGCCGGGCAAGGTGAACCCGGTGATCCCGGAGGTCGTGAACCAGGTGTGCTTCGACGTCATCGGCGGTGACGTGACGGTGACGCTCGCCGCCGAAGCCGGTCAGCTTCAGTTGAACGTGTTCGAGCCGATCATCGCCTTTCGTCTGCTGCACGCGCTCGATTCGCTCAAGCAGGCGCTCATCGTGCTTCGCACCCGGTGCGTGGACGGCATCACGGCGAATCCGGACCGGATGCGGTGGTTCGTCGAGAATTCAATCGGCATTGTCACTGCGCTCGTTCCCGTGCTCGGCTACGAGACGGCGACGGAGATTGCGAAAGAGGCCCTCGCGACGGGGCGAGGCGTGTACGACCTCGTTTGCGATCGAGGGCTCATGACTCGCGCCGACCTCGATCGAGTGCTCGACCCTCGCGGCATGGTCGGCATCGAGCAGTCGGCGACACCGGGGGCGACCACCGAGTACAGCGTCGCCCGTGACGCGGCGAGCGGATCGCGTCGCGCCTGAATGACGGTGGGAATCATGGTCTCGCGCTAGGATGCCTCGTCGTCGCAAGCGACTCGATGCAGCATCGTTCGACCTGCCCGCCGAACACCTCCGCCGTGGTGACTTCTCGCATCCAACTGCGGTGTGGGCTCGTGATGTCCTGATCGCCGATGGCCTCTCGCCGCTCGTCACAGTTCAGTTCTCGAGTGAGCAATCGGGTCTGCTCGGCGGAATCGATGAAGCGATCGCGGTGCTGAGGGCTGGCGTCGAGGATTGGGGGCAGCTCACGGTCCATGCGTTGTACGACGGCGATCGGATCGACGCGGACGAGACGGTGATGACGGTTGACGGTCGCTTCGATCAGTTCGCGCATCTCGCACCGCTGTGCGTCGGCGTGCTCTCGCGGCGCACGCGCGTCACGACGAACGCGCGCGCGCTCGTGGAGGCCGCTCGACCGAAACCCGTGATGACTCTGCCCGCCCGCAACGACCACTGGCTGCTCCATCGCGGCGATGCGCTCGCGGCTCAGATCGGCGGGACGATGCAGCTCAGCGGCGCGGCGCAGAGCTCTCGTACGCAGCCTCCGCTCATCCTCGTTCCCCACGCGCTGGTGGCAGCGTACCTCGGCGACACGGTTGCCGCGGTGCGCGCGTGCCTTTCGCACACGCCCGATCGGACGATGCTCGTGGTGCCCGTGGACTACGACAACGACTCGGTCGCCACCGCGCTCGCCGTGGCGCGCTCACAGGAGAGCCGAGTTTGGGGTGTGCAGCTCGCGACACCGGAGCATCTGGTAGACCAGTCGATCATTCCGGTGATGGGCGGCTTCGTTCCCACCGGGGTGAATTCGCACCTCGTTTGGAACGTGCGGAACGCACTCGATGCGGAGGGGTTCGGCGACATCAAGATTCTCGTGTCGGGCTCGATCACCGTTGCCCGAATTCGGGAGTTCGAGGACGAAGGCGTGCCGGTGGACGGGTACGGCGTCGGGACGGCGCTCACGAGCGGACGATTCGGTTTCGTCGCGGACGTCGTGACGCTCGATGGCGCCGCGCACGCAAGAGCCGGCCGCACACTCAAACCAAACCCGCGCATGGAGCGTGTCCGGTGACTCGACATGGCTAGTGGACCGAAGCTGGACGGTGCAGGCCTCGCGAAAATGGAGACGCTCGACGAGGCCACCGCAATGGTGCAGCGCATTCACGGGATCGTGGAGCGAATGGGCATCGCCGTTCGTTCACAGCAAGACACGGCACAGTTCGGGGCGCAGATCCGACGCGCGGGATCTCCACTCGTCGGTCTGCTCAAGGGTCAGTTCGGGATGATCGCCGATCAGGTGAGCGCGCTCTTACTCATCGCGACGAGGAGCGGCGGCGATCAGGTGAAGCTCCGGTCGCTGCGCGAGGCAGTCGCGCAGCTCCGCATCCAGCTCGAGATCGCAGTCGCGAAGACGAAGGAGAAGCACGCGGTGGAGGAGGACGACGAGGCGAATTGATCGCTCGGAAATCGCGGGAGCTTCATTCGATGTGTTCGTGCATTCGCGAACGTAACGCGGACATTCCTCGCTGCTTGATTCGACTCTGGGGCCCCAATACCTTTTGTTGGCTGTTCGGTAGTCGCCGTGACACCGCGGAACGCGCGCGGTGCCCTTCATAACGCCGGTTTTCGGGGAACGAATGCACTGGAAGATTCGTCCGCGCCAGCTCGCTTCCGTAGCCATCCTCACCGGACTCGCGCTGGCAATCGCAGCATGCGGATCCTACGGAAAGGGCTACCCCAACTCGACGTTCAACAACACGACGGAGTTCAACACAGAGATCAAGTCGCTGTGGGACAAACTCCTCTTCTGGGGCACGTTCGTGTTCATCGTCGTCGAGGCGATTCTTCTCTACACGATCTTCCGCTTCCGTCGTCGCAGCGATGCGGATGAGCCGAAGCACGTACACGGAAATACCACGCTCGAGATCGCATGGACGATCGCCCCGGCCGTCATTCTGACGTTCATCGCGATCCCCACCGTGCGGACGATCTTCCGCACGCAGGCGCGCGCTGTGCCGAACGCGCTTCAGGTCGAGGTGGTCGGCCATCAGTGGTGGTGGGAGTTCCGCTACCCGCAGTACACGACGCGGACGCAAACGGGCCGCGTGGACACGCTGGTGACCGCGAACGACCTGTATCTGCCGATCGGGCGCACCGTGAACTTCACGCTGCGAACCCGCGATGTGCTGCACTCGTTCTGGATTCCTCAGCTCGGCGGCAAGCGTGACCTGATCTCGAATCACACGAATTACCTGTGGTTCACGCCGGACACTTCGCTCCGCACGACGGTCTTCAACGGGAGCTGCAACGAGTATTGCGGCGCGTCGCACGCGAACATGCGGTTCCGCACGTTCGTCGTGACGCCGACCGAGTTTGACGGGTGGGTCCAGCATCAGCTGTCGCCCGCCGCGTTCGCCGCGGCGCCGCCGGCGCCGCCCACTCCTCCGCCAGCCGACACGACGCGCAGACCGGGTGCTCCAACCCGACCTGCGTCGGCTACGCCAGCGCCGGTTCCCGTGACGCCTGCGGTCGCGGTCGCGCAGCAGCCGGCCGGCTACACGTTCCCCATGGAGTCGCTTCCGGACTACGCGACGCCCGACACACCGACGCCCGCCGGACTCAGCTTCCCGGACAACATCGCGGGCGATGCGCAGCGCGGCGCCGAGCAATTTGCGCGCAGTGCTTGCATCGGCTGCCACACGGTCCGCGGTACGGTGGCGGCGTCGCCCATCGGGCCGAATCTCACACACATGGCGAGTCGCTCCACGATCGGCGCCGGGATCTATCCTAACGATGCCCGTCACTTGAGGCTCTGGATCAAGAACGCGCGGCTGATGAAGCCCGGTTCGGCCATGCCGACGCTTGGCCTCGGTCAGCGCGATCCCATCACGGGCGCGACCGTCTCGCAGTCGCTGGGCGGACTCTCGGATCAGCAGATTGCGGATATCGTCGCTTACCTGCAGGCTCTGCGGTAAGCGTGTCCTCGGTGAGTGGGGGCTTGGACGCCGCCTTCACTCACCGTGCTCGATCAGCAGTGATTGCCGCGCTATCAGCACCTAACGCCGACGAACGACTTTCACCCTCGTAGCAACCGAAGCTGTCTCTTATACACATCTCCGAGCCCACGAGACTCTCACACGCATCGCGTATGCCGTCTGCTGCTTGGACAGGGGGGGGGGGGG
>JBKOYV010000379.1:0-7710 GCA_046725585.1 Gemmatimonadota bacterium
AATTCAAACGACTCTGACCCCTTTTGATCCTTTGATCAACTTGAAACGTCTAGCGCGCGACGGCGCCCGCTGCCGCCGAGCGCAGCCAGCGCGGGTGCCAGCGAGAGTCCACACCACTCGTCAGCCGCACCAGCCCCGTACCGTCGGGCTTCATCATATAGATGTCGGACATCGGATTCTCGTGACTCGACGAGAACGCGATCGACGCATTGTCGGGTGACCACGACGGGGACGACTGTACGCCGTCCATGTGGATCGGCGTGGCGGCCCGCGTGCTCAGCGTCACGATCAGAATGTCCGAGTCGCCGTTGGTGATGCGCCGGAACGCGAGCTTGGTGCCATCCGGCGACCAGCTGGGCTCCATGTCGACGACGCTGGTGCCAGCCGTCGCCGGGAGCACGCGCTGCTTGTCGCTTCCATCCGGACGCATCGTCCACAACTTGACGTAGCCGTAGTTGTCGATGTCGCTGGAGTACGCAATGCGATTTCCGTCAGGCGACCACGCTGGGCTGTGCTCGAAGCTCGTCGCCGGTAAGAAGTCGTTGGTCAGATTCGTCTGCCCGGTACCGTTCGCGCCCATCACCCAGATGTCGCCGTGCCCCGATCGGAAGCTCGTGAAGGCAATCCACGTCCCGTCCGGCGACCACGCCGGATGATCATCCATCCCCTCCGCAGTCGTTAGGCGTTGCACATTGCTGCCATCGATGCTCGCGACGTAGATGTCGCCGTCCATCTGCCCGCTGTCCTCCACATACCAAGCGACCGTGAAGGCGACGCGGCTCCCGTCCGGCGACGGCGTCGCGCTGCGCACCGTCGCGCCGGGAATCGTGACGACGAGCGGCATCGTCGTCGACGCACCCGTGCTCGGCGACAACCGCCAGATCTCGCCGAGCCCGTTGAACGTGCGCCGCTCGTACACGAGGTCGAACTGCTCCGCCGGCTCCGGGTCGGTCACGGTGATGGTCGCCGACGCCGATTTGCCCTCGACCGTCGCCCTGATGCCTGCGTAGCCGGCCGCGATCGCCTGGACAAGTCCGCTCGCCGACACCGTCGCAACGGATGGAGCGTCTGTCGTCCACTCCACGGCGCGACCTTCCAGAACGCCGCCGGCTGCGTCGACGGCCACCGCCGTCAACTGCCGCGTGCCGCCGCGCTCGAGCACGACGGTCAGCGGCGTCAGGCGAAGGCTCGCCACCGGTACGCGTGATACTGTGACCTCCGCTTGCGCTACCTTCCCCTCCACCGTGGCCGATACCGTCGCTGTGCCCTCCGCCACTGCGGTCACCGCACCCGCGGTCGAAACCGTGGCGACCGAAGCGTTGCTCGTCGCCCACTGGACGGCGCGACCGACAATGATGTTGCCGCTGGCGTCCTTCGCCGTGGCAGCGAGCGCGGTGGTCTGGCCTACGACGAGCGCATTGGTCGCCGGTGTGATCGCAACCGCGGTCACCGGCCGCGTCGGGCTCACCGAATCCGTGGAGTCCGAGCAAGCTATCAGGAAGGCGATGAATGCCGAGTACACCACGCTGCGCCCGCTTCTCAGGTACTGTATGGTGCGTGACATGGGATGTCCGTTTTGGGTGGTTCGACCGGCCGGCGCGCCAGCTCGGGCGCGTTCCCGGTCACGCACGAAACTGGAGACCTCCGATTACTCGCCGCATAGCGTCCGGGTACCGTCTGGCCGCGTCCGTTTAAGCGCGACGTTAAGCAGTACCGCCGTCCTCGTCCTGCCCGCGCCCGCGCACGCCCTGACGATTTCGGAACGGCTCATCGCTTGACATAAGTCAAACGAACGCATGAAGTTGGCCCGCAATGTCAGCCGTCCTGTCCTCCTCGAGCCCTCTCTATCTCCCCCCGTCGCTCACGTCGTTCATTGGACGTGATCGCGAGGTCGCCGCGGTGAGCGACCTCCTGGCGACCGGAAGACTCGTGACGCTCACCGGCGCCGGTGGAAGCGGAAAGAGCCGCCTGGCCGCCAAAGTCATGGAGGTGACCGCCGACCGGGACGGCGCCAGCTGGATCGAGCTCGCTCCGATCACCGAGCCGGAGCTCGTCCTGGGTCACATCGCCACTTCGCTGGGCATCGGCGGGGCGGGCCGAGCCCCGGCTGACGCGCTCCGCGATGCGCTCCGCACCAGCGAGCGCTTGATCGTGCTGGACAACTGCGAGCATGTGGTCGAGGTCTGCGCCGCGGCGGTCGACCTCGTGCTGCGAAGCTGTCTCGCCGTCCGCTTCCTCACAACGAGCCGCGAGGCGCTTGGCGTCGCCGGCGAGCGGGCCTGGCTCGTTCCGCTCCTCGGGGTTCCCGAGGCGACTGCCACGGTCGACGAGATCGCGCGCTCGGAGTCGGTGCGGTTGTTCGTCGATCGCGCGCGCGCCGCGAACGCGTCATTTGCCTTGGCCGACGCCAACGCCGCCGCTGTTGCCCAACTGTGCCGTCGCTTGGACGGCCTGCCGCTCGCGATCGAGCTCGCGGCGGCTCGCGCCCGTGCGCTCACACCTGACGTGATTGTGAGTCGCCTCGGATCGGGGCTCCGGCTCCTCACGTCGGAGCGACGCGGCGTCGCGACTCGCCATCGGACGCTCCGGGACACCATCGACTGGAGCTACGATCTCCTCGACCCTAACGAGCGGCTGGTCCTGCACCGGCTCTCCGTCTTCGCCGACCGGCTCTCGCTCGACGCGGCGGAAGGCGTGTGCGCCGGCGATGGGATCCAGCCCGAAGCGGTGCTCGACATCCTCGCGTCGCTGGTGGACAAGTCCCTCGTGGTCGTCGAGGATCGCGCGGACGAGGCGCGCTACCATCTGCTCGAAACGATTCGACAGTATGGACGCGAGCGGCTCGACGCGTCTCCGGAAGCCGCGGCCGTCCTGGCGCGACACGCGGAGTACTACTGTGCCCTGGTTCGGGAAGCCGAGCCTTACTTGATCACGCCCGAGCGCCCGAGATGGGTCGACCGCATCCAGCGCGAGCTCGATGACCTTCGGCTGGTCCTGGCGTGGACTCGCGCACACGATCGCATGCGTCACGTCGAGCTTGTTGGGCGGCTCGGCTGGTTCTGGTATTCGTCCGGGTTGTGGACGGAGGGCCGCCGCTGGCTGGAAGACGCGCTCGCACTCTCCGAGTCGCACGCGCCCGATGCCCGCCGGGCCGCGGCGCTGTTCGCCGCGGGCGTCATCGCGTCGCTGCAGGGGAATGGCGCGACCGCGCGTGCGTGGCTCGAGGAGAGTGGCACCATCGCGCGCGAGATCGGAGACCACAGTCTCGCAGCGTACTCGGACAGCTACATCGGCGTCGCGTTAGGCCAGGAAGGATTGGTCGCTGCGGAAGCCCCGGCGCGTGCCGCGCTCGTGTGGTTCGAGAAGGCGGGTGACCTCTACGGCCAGCGTCTCGCGCTCCTGGTGCTCGCGACGCTGCATGTCCGGCGGGGCGATCTCGCGGCGGGCCACGTCGTCGGTGAACAGTCGGTGCGTGTCGCCCGCGCGTACGGCCTCGGCCGCGAGCTCGGGATCGCGCTTCAGGTGTTCGGCACCGTCCAGCTGCATCGGCGAGAGCTCGACGCCGCGGCCGAGACCATCGCCGACGCGCTCGTGGCGTTGCGTCGTGACCCTCAGCCGTTCTGGATCGCGCGCGCACTGGAGCTGATGGGCGTGGTGGAATGTGCACGTGCTCGGCCGCTTCATGCTGCGCGGCTGTTCGGCGCCGCCGAGCGCCGCCGTGAACGGATGGGCGCGGTGCTGTTCCCACTGGATCGTGAGCGCCTCGCTGCGCCCATCGCCGCGGCACGTGCTGCGGTGGGGGATGAGCGGTTCGACAAGGCGTGGGACAACGGGCGCGCCAAGTCGTTCGACGACGTCATCGATCTCGCCATTGATTCTGCGCTCCGCCACTCCGCCGGTCCGCACGCGCCGACCGCGATGGTGAGTAGTGGGCCCGAGCCAGGGCAGGCGTCACGTCCGGCGCCGCAGGTGCGAGTGCTCGGTCACCTAACGATCACGCTCGACGGCAACGAGATCCCTCGCTCGATGTGGAAGTTCGCCCGGCCGCGAGAGCTGTTGGTGTATCTGCTCGGCCACCCGGACGGGCGGTCTCGCGAACAGATCAGCCTTGCCTTCTGGCCTGACGCGTCCGCGGCGCAGGCCAAGAACAGTGTCCACGTGGCGCTCCATCACCTGCGCCGCGTCCTCGGTCGAAATGACTTCGTCCTCTACGAGCGCGATCGATACATCATCAACTGGGCGCTCGGCGTCGAAGTCGACGCTATGGCGTTCGAGCGCGACCTCGAGATTGCCCGCCGCGCTTTAAGCGCGGCACCAGCCTCTCCGGACGCCGTATCCCACCTGCGCGCCGCGCTCGCGCTCTATCACGGCGACTTCCTCGAGGATGAAAATGCCGGTGATTGGCATCTCGAAGAGCGCGATCGGCTGCGACGGCTCCGAACCGAGGGATTGGTCACGTTAGGCGAGCACCTCATGGCGGCGGGATCGTATGCCGATGCCGTGGACGTGTATCGTCAGCTCGTCCGCGCCGATGAATGGGACGAAGCGGCACATCGGCATCTCATGTCGGCGCTCGCGCATTCGGGTCAGCGAGGCGAGGCGCTCCGGCATTACGACCGGGTCATCGCCGTGCTCCAGAAAGAACTGGGATCGGCCCCCGCTCGCGAAACCGTCGCATTGTACGATCAGCTTCGCCGCGGCAGCTTCGGCGGCTGAGCCGCGCCGATCTACGGCCGCATCGGGCACGCCAGCGGGCGACCACGGTGCAGGATCGTGACCTTCAGTGCACAGGGACGCAGGGCCTGGCGGATATCTAATGAGCCTCACATAAGTCGATTGAGGTTGTATCGAACGGCACCCACGAGCAAACGGCAACCACGAACGAACGGCAACCACGAACGCTGACGACGCTGATCTGTCGAGCGCTGTGGCCGCTGAACCGTTCTCTGGCGCGAGCCACTCGACCGGAGCGTCGGCTGAATCACATGAACAAATGAGGTTTGCTGGCTGTTTGTTTTTCCGCAAATAGCACCGTCAGCGTGTTCAGCGCCGCTCGCGTCTGTGGCCTCAGCGTTCGTGGTTGCCCTTTGCAGTTGACGCTCGAAGTGTCCGTTGTGAATGAGCCTCGCCGGCTTGGGTTCGAGACGCGGCTCGGGCGAGGCTGAGGTTGCCCACTCGGCTCCGGTAATTCGGTAAAAGTCAGATACAGCGGTCTAGCCATTGCATCAGCCCGCCTATCGAGAACCTCACACGCGTACCGACCATCCATGCTCGCGGAACTCGACCCTCTCGACCTCGGCGCCGTACCGCCTGAGAGGCTCGAGCTATGGGCGCATGCCGTGCGGCGGATGGACCGTGATGCCCTGGACTCCTTCGTGCGGCGGACCTGGCGCGCGTGGAGCCCGCAATCCCTCCGGCCTTTGGCGATCGCGGTAGATGCGCGGCGGGCGCAGCTAGACGGCGATTGAGAGTCGTCGGGTAGCAACTATTCGCTTCGGCCCTTTGTCCAAGCTGAAGCTTTCTCCCGACGATCATGGGCAATCTCAAGCTCGCATTTCGGACGCTCTTCAAGACGCCGTTCGTCACCGCAGTCGCGGTCCTTTCGCTCGCCCTCGGGATCGGGGCGAACGCGGCGATCTTCTCGCTCTTCAACCAGATGCTGCTCCGCCCGCTTCCGGTGCCGGAGCCGCACCGCCTGGTCAACCTCGCCGGTTCGTTCCCGAACCCGGGCTCGCAGTCGTGCACGATCTCGGGCAACTGCGACGTCGTGTTCAGCTACCCGATGTTTCGCGACCTGGAGAAGGCGCAGACGGTCTTCACGGGCATCGCCGCCCATCGCCGATTCGGAGCGAACCTCTCGTTCCGGCGCCAGACGCTGAACGCCCAGGCGAACTTCGTGTCCGGGTCGTACTTCCCGGTTCTGGAGCTCAAGCCTGCGCTCGGTCGCTTGTTGGGCCCCTCCGACGATCTGGGAATTGGCGCCAGCCCGCTCGCTGTTCTCGGCTACAGCTATTGGGAAACGCGACTCGCTTCGGATCCAACGGTCATTGGGCAGCCGATCGTCATCAACGGCCAGCCGTTCACGATCATCGGCGTGGCACCCAAGGGCTTCGACGGCACGACGCTCGGAGCGAAGCCGGAGGTGTACGTTCCAATCTCCATGCGCGCCGCTCTCGAACCGGGCTTCAACGGCTTCGACCGCCGCACCACGTACTGGATCTACCTGTTCGCGCGCCTCAAGCCTGGTGTCTCGATGGCGCAGGCGAAGCGTGGGATCGACGCCGTCTACAAGCCGATCATCAACGACGTCGAGGCGAAGCTGCAGCAGGGCTTGAGCGATAAGACGATGCAGCGCTTCCGCGCCAAGGAAGTCGGCGTGAGCGACGGCTCGCGCGGCCAGAGCTCGCTCCACACTCAGGTCCGGACGCCGCTCTACCTGCTCATCGGCATCACGGCGATCGTGCTGATCATCGCGTGCGCGAACATCGCGAACCTCCTGCTCGCCCGTGCCGCGAGCCGCTCGATGGAGATGGCCGTCCGGTTGTCGTTAGGCGCCAGCCGAGGCCAGCTGCTGACGCAGCTGCTCACGGAGTCGTGTCTGCTCGCGGTGCTTGGCGGCATCGTGAGCCTTCTCGTCGCGCGCTGGACGCTCGGCGGGCTCGCGGCGCTGCTCCCGCCTGACGCGCTCGGCACGGTGAAGTTCGCCATCGATCCGACTGTGGTGGTGTTCGCGGCCGGTCTCTCGATTCTCACCGGTCTCCTGTTCGGGCTCTATCCCGCGCTGCACAGCACGCGCGCGGATCTCGTCACGACGCTTCGGGCGAACTCGGGCAAGCACTCCGGCACTCGTGCCGCGACGCAGTTCCGGAGCTCGCTCGTGATGGCGCAGATCGCGCTCTCCATGGCGCTGCTCATTGGCGCTGGCCTGTTCGTGCGGAGCCTGTTCAACGTCAGCAGGGTGAACCTCGGTCTCGACATCGACCGCGTCGTGACGTTCTCGATCTCACCCGAGCGCAACGGCTACACGCGCGAGCAGTCGCGCCAGTTCTTCCAGCGGGCCGAGGAGGCGCTCGCGGCGGTTCCCGGGGTCACCGGCGTGACGGCGACGCTCGTTGGCCTCCTCGCGGGAAACAGCTGGGGGAACGACGTCGAGGTGGACGGCTGGAAGTCCGGCCCCGACATCGACAGCAACTCGCGCTTCAACGAGGTCGGCGCCGGCTACTTCAAAACGCTAGGCGTGCCGGTGTTGTCCGGTCGTGAATTCACGGCGTCCGATCGTCTGGGGACGTCCAAGGTCGCGATCGTGAACGAGGCGTTCGCGAAAAAGTTCAAGCTCGGGCGCGACGCTGTCGGCAAGCACATGGCCGAGTCAGGCGCGAAGATCAACGACGTCGAGATCGTGGGGCTCGTGAAGGACGCGAAGTACAACAACGTGAAGGACGAGATCCCGCCGTTCTACTTCACGCCGTGGGCGCAGGACAGCACGATCGGCTTCCTGAACTTCTACGTGCGCACGGCGATGGAGCCGCGACAGATCATGCGGACGATTCCGGCCATGATCGCACGGCTCGATCCGAACCTGCCCGTCGAGGACCTCAAGACGTTGCCGAGGCAGGTGCAGGAGAACGTGTACCTGGACCGGGTGATCAGCACGCTGTCCGCGTCGTTCGCGGCGCTGGCGACGCTGCTCGCGGCGATCGGGCTCTACGG
>JBKOYV010000430.1:0-12209 GCA_046725585.1 Gemmatimonadota bacterium
AGTCCACCCTACGCATATCCTCTCCTCATCTGCTCACGCCGCTCGGCGCGGCATCGGATCGTGGGCGCCCGCCATCGCGACGGGCGAGATACCTAGCGTCGTTTCTTCGCCTTCGCCTTCGCATGCACTTTCGCCGGCTGAGCGCGTTCGACGACAGCGTCTTCCGCCTCCTCATCGACGTCCGGCGCCGACGCGACCCCATCCGCAGCGAGATCCTCTCGCGGCGGCGCGGAAACACGAGCGACATTGCTCCGGGCGCTCAGGAATCGCGAGAACTCGTCGAACAACTCCTCACGCGTCATGCCAAGTACCGTCGATGCGCCGTTGCCACCAGCGGCGACGCGATCGCTCGCGCGCCGGCGCGGCGGCGAAACGGCAAGATGCTCACCGGTGTCCGCTCCGGGACGCAAATGCCGCGGAGTGATGTCATCGACCGTGATCACCTGGCCGCGCGCCATGATGACCGCGCGTTCCACCGCGTTCTTCAGCTCGCGAACGTTGCCCGGCCAGCGGTAGTTCAGGATCCACGACCACGCGTCGTTTTCGAATCCCGTTACCTGCTTGCCGTTCTGCTGTGCATAACGAGCGAGGAACTCGTTCGCCAGCAGTTTGACGTCCCCGAGGCGCTCGCGAAGCGGCGGCAGGAAGATCTCGACGACTGCGAGGCGATAGTACAGATCCTCACGGAGCTCGCCGTCGACGATCGCCTTCTGCAGGTCCTTGTTCGTCGCCGCGACGACGCGGATGTCGACGGAGATCTCACGCTTGCCGCCAAGGCGGCGGATCGTTCTCGACTCGATCGCGCGGAGCAGCTTCACCTGAATGTCCGGCGCCATCTCCGCGACCTCGTCGAGGAAGATGGTGCCGCCGTGCGCCATCTCGAACGCGCCCGCTTTTTCGTTCACCGAACCGGTGAACGCGCCCTTCTCGTGCCCGAACAGCTCGTTCTCGAGGATGTCCTTGGGAAGCGCGGCGCAATTGAGGGCGAAGATCGGTCCCTTGGCGCGATCGCTCTTGTTGTGAATCGCGCGAGCGACAAGCTCCTTGCCAGTTCCGGACTCGCCGAGAATGAATACGCTCGCGGTTGACGGCGCGACCGCGTCGATGATGCGATAGACAGACCGCATCGCCTCGGATTGACCGGTGAGCTCACCGTAGTGCGTGAGCCCTTCGATCGTCGACGCGAGCTCCTTGATCTTCTGCCGGTCGTTGAACTTGTCGAGCGCTTTCGGAATGAGCGCCTTCAACCGGTTCAACTTCTCGGCGTTGAGCGGCTTCTCGATATAGTCATAGGCACCCTGCCGCATCGCCTGCACGGCCGAATCGACGGTCGCCTGTCCGGTGACGATGATGCACTCGGTTGCGACGCCGCGTGACTGCATCTCCTTGAGCAGCGCCAGCCCATCGAGCTTGGGCATCATCAGGTCGGCGAGCGCGACACCGAACGCGTCGCCCGTGAGGCGGTCGATCGCTTTCTGCCCGTCGAGAGCGACCTCGATCTCGTATCCCTCGTCGGACAGAATTGCGCCGAGCCCCTCGGTAATGGAGCGATCGTCGTCGGCGATCAGGATCTTCGGTTTCTTCATGAAGGAACGTTTGGGGTGGCGCGTTGGTCGACCGCGGGAAAACGAAGCTCGATCGATCGCTCGCGCAGGGTTATGCGAATGCCCTGCTCCAGCGCAGCGGCGACAAGCTCGGAATCGGGCAGCGGCGGAACACGAGTCGCGCCGGTAATGCGGAGAAAGATACCGTCTTCAACAGCGATTTCGCACGCTGCCCCTTCGTCTGTGCCGACAGCGGCTAGCACACTGCGCGCCACCGCTGCGCGCGCGATATCGGGCGCGGCCGCAGTCGTCGCGTGCCCGTCCGAGTGGTCAATCACCTGCAATCCTCCCCCAGCACGAACGGCAAGCAGACGCGCCAATCGAGTCACGACCGCCGCGACGTCCACCCGTCCGGCCTCGGGCCGCACGAACGACAGGAGGGCCTCGGCTGCCGCAGTGGCGGTCTCGAAATTGGTCGCCGCCGCAGCCGCGAACGGCGCAATGGCGGATGCTTCAACGCCGCGAGCAGACCGGCTCCGGACGACCTCCAGGTTGACGGCGACGGCGTTCAGCGCATTCCGGAGGTCGTGGGCCACGACATTCGCGAGCGACTGGAGCGTGTTGGGCCACAGTGCTGGCGACTCATCACCCGCCGGCGCGTGCGCAGCTGGCCCGTCACCGGACGTATGCGGCGCAGCCGAGAAGACGCCGCCGCGGTCAGTCACTCAGATCGGTGTCGTCGGGCGCGGCCGCGATGTTCGCATAACCGGCGGTACCCGGCATCGGCCGATGCAACCGCACCGCCTTCACGTGCTCGTGCACGGCCGGCGCGGTGTCGCCAACGGCAAGCTGCGTGAACAGGAACTCGAACTTCTCGTCATATGCGCTCGCAACCGTTGCCTTCACATCGTCGGGCAGATCCCATAGCCGGCGTTTGAACGGCCCGAGCGCTTTCTTGCGGGTCTTATAGAAAAACTGTTCGTCGGTGTCCGTTGCTTTCCGCTCGTCCTTCGCGTTCTCGCGCAGCCACTCGTAGACCTCCTGACGCAGCGCCGCGGGCAGGTGATCGAACAGCATGTTCTGGAAGTTCGTGGCGAGGTGAATCTCTGCGGTCTCGGTGGCCGGGAAGCTGTGGAACGCCGAGTCGGGGAGCGTAGAGGCTCCGTGCTGAACTGCACCGGCCAGCCCATATCGCTCGCGCGCTTCCTTCGAAAGGCGCGCAAGCGTGTCGAGGTCCAGTGCGACGTCCGCGATGGAGCCATCGGGAAGCACAACGCCGCCGTGCGACGTCCCGGACTGCACGCTGATCTTCGAGAGACCGTCAGTGCCGGGCGGACACCGTTCCGCGAGCGTTCGGTTGAAGCCTTCCATGAACGCGCGCAGCTCTTCGACCGTGCTGTTGTGGGAGCCGACCTCGCCGATCTCGCCGCCGACCGAGATCGAGACACCCTTTGGCTGGAGCTCGCGGATGTACTGCGCGATGTCCACGCACGTCTCATAGTTGAGACGCTGCTGCGCTGCGAGGTCCGGCTTCGAAAGGTCCACGAGCGTCGACGTGTCGACGTCGATGTTGTAAAACCCGGCGGTGATCGCCTCGAGCGCGAGCTGCTTCACCGCGGCGACTTCCCCCGTGGGATCGGCCGCGAACTTCTTGGCGTTGACCTGGAAGTGATCGCCCTGAATGAAGACCGGCCCGCGGAAGCCCTCGCGCAGGGCGGCGGCGACCATGACGGCGACGTACTCCGCCGGGCGCTGATCGGTGTAACCGATCTCCGATCGCGCGATCTCGAGCAGGAACGCGCCGGCGTCGAGCTTGATGGCCGTTCGGAAGATCGAGCGCGCGGTGTCGTAGGCGGCCCCGCGCACGTTGATCGCAGGGACGGTGAACCCGCGCACTGCGCCCTTGCCGCGGGCCATGTAGAGGCCGTTGATCGACGCGGGCCGAACACCCACGGCTTCTCCGATCTCCCAGATCAGCCAACGCGCGTAGTCCCGCGCCTCACCGGTTCCGAACACCGCCTCGCGGACGAGTGCGTCCATCTTCGGGGATGCGAGGTCTGCCTCGCGCACCACTGTCACGCGGTCGTTTTCTACGCGGATGGCGTCGCCAAGCGGCGAGGGTCGAGTCTTCACTTGGTCCAGCATGTGCCGCCTCGGGAGGAAAGCCGACTGTCTGCGCTGTCTTTGGGGGGAAGCTGACCGGACGCTGGACGTGAGGCAACCCCTTGCTTGGGGACATCGGGACTGGGGACTGGGGACTGGGGACTGGGCCGGGAGCCTTCTGTTCGCTGCGCGAGCCTCCGTGCGAGTAGAAGCCTCCCGGCCGAGTCCCCAGTCCCTAGTCCCTAGTCCCCAGTCCCCAGTCCCCAGTCCCCAGTCAGGATTCGTCGATTCGAATCGTGAGCCCGTCGAACGCCGGCGTGACTCCGCGCGGGAGCTCGGCTTCGAGGTCAGCGTGGAAGTTGTCGTGGGTGAGGTGCGTGAGATACGTCCGGTCCGCGCCTATGTCGCGCGCCGCCCGCACGGCTTCGGGGATGCTGAGGTGAGTGGGATGCTCCGTGCGGAAGAGTGCGTTGATCACCAGCACCTGCGCGCCGCGAAGCTTCTCGAGCGCCGCCGGCGGGATGGTTTTCGCATCTGTCACGTACGCGAGTGGCCCGATGCGGTATGCGTAGACGGTCATCTTCCCATGCGGGACCGGCACCGCGGTGACGTCGACATCGCCAATCGTCACCGTCTCGTCACCCGCCAGGGGTCGCGCGTGTCCCTCCGGCTTCGACGTGCCCGCAGCCGGTCGAATGTTCTCGTCGAAGATGTAGGGGAAACGCTTCGCGAGATTCTCGAGGGTCGTCGGTGGACCGTACATGGGCAGGGGCGCGTCGCGCCTAACGGTGATCGCCCGGATGTCGTCCACGCCGTGCGTGTGGTCCGCGTGATCGTGCGTGAACAGCACGGCGTCCACGCGGTCGATGCCGTTGGTGACCAGCTGCAGCCGAAGCTCGGGCGGCGTGTCCAGAAGCAGCCGCGTCCCGCTGTCCGTTTCGACGACCGCGCCCACCCGCGTTCGACGGTCGCGTGGATCGGTGGACCGGCACCGCGGACAATGGCAGCCGATCTGTGGAACGCCAAAGCTCGTTCCGGTACCGAGGAACGTGAGCTTCACACGCGCTCTACTCGGAGCACGTTCGTGGTGCCAGGGACGTCGAACGGCACACCCGCGGTGACGAGCACTCGATCGCCCTCCTTGGCGAGGCCGCGCGATAACACCACCTCGCGCGCGCGGGCGACCATTGCCTCGTACGTCGCGCAATGCGGCACGAGCTGCGGGATGACGCCCCACACCAGCGCGAGCTGGCTGAACGTCCGCGGGTCATCCGTCAGTGCCAGGATGGGAACCTGCGGGCGGTGCGCCGATACGATGCGCGCGCTGAACCCGCTCTTGGTGAACACGATTACGATCGGGGCGCCTAACATGCGCTGTGCCGTGTCGGTCGCCGCGGCAATGGTTTCCTCGGTCGTCGCGATGATCTCGGGGCCGACGTAGCCCTCGCGCGCACGCTTAAACGGGTGCTGCTCGATCTCGCAGATGATGCGTCGCATCGCCTGCACCGCGAGCCGCGGGTACGCCCCAGCCGCCGTCTCCGCCGACAACATCACGGCGTCAGTTCCGTCCATGATCGCGTTCGCCACATCGCTCGCCTCGGCGCGCGTGGGGCGCGGATGCTCGATCATGGACTCGAGCATCTGCGTCGCGGTGATCACCGGCCTGCCAATGATGTTGGCGAACTTGATGATCGTCTTCTGGGCGATCGGCACTTCCTCGAACGGAAGCTCGACCCCGAGGTCACCGCGGGCGACCATCACGCCGTCGGACGCGCGGAGAATGCTCTCGATGTTCTCGAGGGCCGAGTCTTTCTCGATCTTGGCGACGACGAGCACGGACTTCGGCAGCAGGGCACGGAGCTCGGCGATGTCGGCCGCGCGGCGAACGAAGCTGAGCGCGAGGTAGTCCAGCTTCTGCTCCACGGCGAAGGCGGCGTCGGCGCGATCCTTCTCGGTGATGGAGGGAGCGGAAACGTTTACACCGGGCAGATTGATGCCTTTGTGACTCTTCACTTCTCCGCCGTGCACGACGCGCGCGGCCACGCGCGGAGCCTTGACGTCGAGCACGACCAGCTCGATGAGGCCATCGTCCACGAGAATGCGATCGCCAACGTGAACGTCCTTCGCGAGCTCGTACGTGACTGGCATCTCGGAGCCGCTCGCGGAGTCCTCCGGGCAGAAGACGACATCGGTGCCCGGACCGAGCACCCGGGGTGTTTCCAGATCCCCTATGCGAATGCGCGGCCCCTGAAGGTCGCCAAGGATGGCGACCGGTCGCCCGCGCTTCGCGCCGAGCTCGCGGACCAACGCAATGGTCCGCACGTGTTGTTCGTGGGTGCCGTGCGAGAAGTTGATTCGGGCGACGTCGAGCCCGGCTTCCATCAGACCATCGATCACTTCGGCCGTAGCGCTTGCGGGGCCGAGCGTGCAGACGATCTTCGTGCGCGGGTGCTGGTTCGTGGGCACGGAGCGTTAGGGAAGCGATGGAGGAAACGTCAGGCTTGGCCGTACAGGCGATCGTGCACCCGCCAGCGACCGCGGCTCACCACAGGGTGAGCCGCGGTTCGCGCTGCCGACGAGGCGCGCTTCAGCGACCGGCGCCGATAGGCCGACCGAGTGTCTTGGTCTTGCGCTCGAGACCCGCGACGAGCGAGTCGAACGACTTCTGGAAACTCGCCAGCCCGTCGACAAGCAGCTTCTTCGTCACGTCGTTGAAATCGATGCCGATCTCGGCGAGCTGTTCCATCACGCGCTGCGCCTCGCGGAGATTGCGGTCGACGGTGCGTTCGACGAGGCCGTGATCCTTGAACGCCTCGGCCGTGGCCGGCGGCATCGTGTTCACCGTGTCGGGGCCGATGAGCTCCTCGACGTACACGACATCCCGGTACGCCGGATTCTTGGTGCTCGTGCTGGCCCACAGCGGCCGCTGCAAGCGCGCGCCTCGCGCCGACAGCTTCGCCCAGCGCTCGCCCGCGAACATCTCGCGGAACAGCTGGTACGCGAGCTTCGCGTTTGCCACCGCGGCGCGGCCCTTGAGCGCCATCGCGCGGTCCTTCGTTCCCGCGTCGCCCTTGGCCGCGATGGCATCGAGTCGCTTGTCGACCTCGGTGTCGACGCGGCTCACGAAGAAGCTCGCCACCGACGCCAGCCCCGAGATGTCCTTGCCGGCGGCCAGACGGTCCTCGAGCCCACTCATGTAGGCTTCGATCACGCTGCGATGCGCCTCGATGGAGAACAGCAGGGTAATGTTCACGTTGATCCCGTCGGCAATGAGCGCGCGGACGGCGCGCGCCCCCTCCTGCGTGCCGGGGATCTTGACCATCACGTTAGGCCGGCCGACGGTCGCCCAGAGGCGCTTCGCTTCGGCGATCGACGCGTCCGGGTCATGAGACACACCCGGCGACACTTCAATCGAGACGAACCCATCCCCGCCGTTGGCCGATCGATAGGTGTCGGCGAAGATGTCGCAGGCGGTGCGGACATCGGTCGTCTCCACCAGCTCGAACAGATCCCACGCGGTGAGGCCGGGCGGTGCCGACTTGATCTGGTCGTCGTACTCCTCACCCTCCGCCAGTGCCTTCTCGAAGATGGTCGGATTGGAGGTCATCCCCGTGAGGGCATCCTCGCGAATCATGCGCGCGAGGTCGCCGTTCTGGAGGATCGTTCGATCGATGAAATCCAGCCAGATCGACTGGCCGACCTCGTGTAGCGTGATGAGCCGATTGGTCGTCATTTCAGGTGTGCGATCGAAGTGATGGACCTGATTCGGGATCCCGTCACGGGAGCCTCACGGAAACATATCATCCGCCGGCCGATCGCGTCGACGGATCGCGGACTGCGCGTCCTGCGCGGTTCCTGATGTTTACGCTCGCCACGTACTCGTTACGGGCGATGACCGCTCGACTGTCCAGCGCACACCGCGCCGCGCTTCGTTGGTGGCGCTCCAGATCGCTCGCCAGCCAATTGGTCCTCACGAACCTCGGCGTGGTGGCAATCTGGGCCGTCACGACCCGCCAGATCATCTCGCTTCAGGACGCGCGCCGCGCGGCCGCGGAACAGGCTGCCGCGCGCGCCGGAGCGGCCGTGCTGGTTACTGCCAAAATAGACCCGATGCTCGGAAACCTCGCCACGGACCAGCGCGGCTTCGCGCTCACGGGCGACTCTGCGTTTCTCGGTCCGTACAGGCTGGGTCGTATTCAGCTCGACCTGGCGCTGGACTCGCTCTCGAAGCTCGCTCGAGGCAACGAGGAGCTTACGCTCGCGGCGGCGCGCCTCGATCACGCAGCGTCGTCATGGGGGAGAGCGGCGGCACGCCAGTTCGCCGCCCGGCCGATCTCGCTCTCGGAAGACTCAGTGATCACGCTCGCGGAAAACGTCGCCGTCACGATGGACAGCGCTCGAGCCGCCACGTCGCTGCTGGAGCGGATCACGCACGCGCAGGCCGAGCGCCGCGCCAGCGAAGTCGCTCATCAGATCGAGATCGACGCGCGCGAATCGCTGCTCGTTCGGCTCCTCCTCGTGGCGATGATCGTGCTCGCCACAGTGGCCAGCCTGCGACGGGTGGCCAGCACGCTCGACGCGATCGTCTTCGACGCACGCGCGCTCGCCGCGGGAGATCATCGCGCAGCAGTGCGGTCGGTCGCTGGCGGAAGTCGCGAGCTCGGGCAACTCGGTGAAGCGTTCGGCACGCTCGCCGCGGCCGTCGCGGAGCGCGAGCACGAACTTCGAGACGACATCCGTCAGCTCAAGGAAGTCGAGCGGTTGAAGACGGAGTTCGTGTCCACAGTGAGCCACGAGCTTCGCACTCCGCTCACGGCGATTCGAGGCGCTCTCGGACTCGTGCTCGCGGGAACTACCGGACCCGTCGCATCGAAGACGCGCGATCTCCTGCAGATCGGCCTACAGAACACCGAGCGGCTGATCCGACTCATCAACGACATCCTGGACGTCGAGCGCATCGAGTCCGGCCATCTCTTCGTGCGACGCGAGCCTTGCGAGCTCGCGGACGTTCTGCGAACCACGGTGGAATCGCTGCGAACCGTCGCCATGGAGGCACAGGTCACGCTCGTCCTGCAAGCGGAGGAGAGCGCCGTCGTGACGGGGGACCCCGACCGGCTCGTGCAGGTGTTCACGAACCTGATCTCCAACGCCGTTCGGTTCTCGCCCCGCGGTGAATCGGTTACCGTCGCGTTGCGCACGACACCGACGAGCGTAGTGGTGTTCGTATCCGATCGGGGACCCGGAATACCGCTCGAGTTTCGGAAGCGCATATTCGGGAAGTTCCAACAGGCCGATCCCGCGGCCGCTGCGGGCGGCGCCGGGCTCGGGCTCGCCATCGTACGCGCCATCGTCGAGCGACACGGCGGCTCGATTCGGTTCGACAGCGCCCCCGGTCACGGGACGACGTTCATCACCGAGCTCCCGTACACGGCGCCGAACGCGGCGACGACGGCGGCCAGCCACACCGACCACCGCTTGCTCGTCGTCGACGATGATCGCGACATGCTCAGCGTGTTGCGATCGCTCTGCGAGCCAGTGGGCGCGGTCACGGCCGTCGGGTCTCCCGAGGAAGCCTGGCGCGCCCTAACGAGTGCGCGATACGACGCGGTCGTGATCGACCCGTCGTCTCCCGGATCTCCGGGCGTCGACGTCATCAAGCGGCTTCGGGAGCTCCCCGCTTACGCGGACGTGCCGGTGCTCGTGTTCTCCGCCCGTGAGTTCTCGGACGAGGAGCTGGACGGCATCACCCTCAGCCCGTCACATGCGTTCGTGAAGGCGAGGGACCGCGAGCAGGATCTGCTGCTCCGACTCAAGGCCGTACTGGCGGTGCGCCGGCCGCGGCGTGCCATCGCGATTCCAGCGTAGCGATCGCTCCGGCCCGCTCGCGTCGTAGCGTAGGTCAGCTCGACGCCGCGCGTTCTCGCCAGAGTGGAATCTTGCCGGCGAGCGTGCGGAAGCCGAGGGGCTTCGAGACGTAGTCGAGCGCGCCCGCCCGCAAGGCGCGCGTCTGGTCGCCCTCTCCGGCGTGGCCCGTGATGAAGACCACCGCGTACACGCCGGGCCGCTCCGCGCGGAGACGCTCGTGCAGGGAGTGGCCGTCGAGGCCGGGGAGATCCACATCCAGAAGCACCAGTGGGCGACGGGCGCCGGTCTGGAACGAGATCAGGGCTTCCAAGGCCGCTTCCCCGTTGGCGTAGGCACGGAAGCCGAGACCGGCGGAGCGCAGCACATACTGGACCATGTCGGACAGTGCCGGGTCATCCTCGACCAGGACGACGTCCGGCGCCAGCTTCGCTTCCTGGCGTCGCCATCGCCTAACGAATGCCGAACGGTCCTGACGCGCGATCTGGATGGCCTCATCGGCGGCGCGGCGTAATGCGCCGACCTCCGCCGGCACCTCCGCCGTGTCCGCGATGCCGCATCGCCAGGCCGGAGCACCGTCCACCCGCCCCAACACCAGCGCCTCGAACAACGATTCAGCAATCTCGCCGTCGCACTCGATGACCGTCATGAGCGAGACGCCATCGTGATAACCCACCACGCTCGACGATCCGGCGACGGCGTTCGCGATGCGTTGCGTCTCGCGGAGCCAGCCCATGGCCGTGTCGCCAGTCAGGTCGTCGCTATCCGGCCGCACGACCACCATGGCGAGGGTCCGGTCGTGATCCGCAGCCCCGCGGACGAACGCCGCGACGTCGGTGGCGGTCCGTGGCGGCAGCGCGAGCCCGGTCCCCGGGTGACGCCCTTCGCTCAGCCGCACGACACGCTGACGCTCGAGATGGCGTGCGATGCAGGCGCGCAGGTCCGCAGCAGCGATCGGTTTCGCGATGAAGTCGTCCACGCCGGCGCGGCGCGCCTGCTCCTGCGTGCGCTCCTCGGTATCGGCGGAGATCAGCACGATCGGGAGATCCCGGTACGCCGGGAGCGTGCGGAGCTCTCGCGCCAGCTCGATGCCGGACACATCGCCCATGCGCACGTCCATGACGAGCAGGGATGGCGCGGTGGCGGCGAGCTGCTGATGCAGCTCGTTAGGCGTGTCGCACGTCATGATGCGCACGCCCTCGCTCTCGAGCAGGAACTGGACGATCGTCAGAATGGACGGGTCGTCGTCGAGGACGAGGATCGTGGCACCGGCGGTGGAGCTGCCGAGGGAAAGCCGGTCGGCGAGGTCGAACAGAGACCCGAGCTCGTCCGACTGAGCGACCGTCGCCACGCCGGCGGCGCCCGCGTCGGTGTGCGCCGTCGCCGTTCCATCAGTTAACGCGATCACACCGGCGTTCGACGACATCGTCAACTCCCGCAACTCCGAGAGCTGCTCCGCCGGAACTACCACGACGTGTGGCGCGAGCTCCCGAAGCGCCGTAGGCGTGAGATCGGTCGCCCGCGCCGATGACAGCTGATACCCACGGAGAGCCGCCTCGGAGCGCAGGCGCCGCGCATACGACGGTGGGACGTCCACGAGCATCATCCGCCGGCGCGACACCGGCGCGTGCCCGAGCGCGGCTTCGGCCGACATCGCGAGCCGCAGCGCGCTCACGAAATGGCCAATGATCGTCGCTCGTTGCGCGCGTTCGTATTCCGGATCCTGTTCCCACGCGTCGACGCGCTGCTCGAGCTTCGCCGCGAGACGGCTCGCCTCGACGAAACCATAGCTGCCGGCGGTGCCGTGCACCCGGTGGAGCTCGCGCCGAAGAGCCGACACCGTTTCCGGCGCGGACGGGTCGGCAGCCAGCTGTCGCGTCAGATCCTCGAGCAACGCAATTGTGCCGGCGCTGGTCTCGCGAAAACGCTCGCGCAACGTCCGAAGCGCATCGCTCACCCGTGCGACGGTTTGGGCGCTCGCCATCAAACGGTCATGGAAACGGAAAGCGGGACGCCTGTCACTGGGTTCCCGGTGGGAATCCGGTCCCGAAGGCGCCGTGACGTGATACTCGATAGAGACGTCCGACAACTGACGCCGGTCACGTCACGTCGGCTGGCTCTCACCCGCTCAAAACCCGGAAGGATGAAACTCCTTTGCGCTGACGACGAGCCCGATCTCAGAACGATCCTGGAGCTCGCGCTCTCGATCGATCCGGGGCTCGACGTCGAGATCGTGTCCTCGGGCGCTGAACTGCTGGAGCGTGCCTCACAGACGCGCTACGATGCCTTCGTCCTTGACGGGATGATGCCGGGTCTGGACGGGTACGAAACGTGTCGGCGCCTCAAGGGCGATCCGGCGACGGCGGCGATTCCCGTGGTCTTCCTGACGGCGAAGACCCAGCAGGAGGAGATGCGCCGCGCGATGGCGCTCGGCGCGACGGCGTGTCTCACGAAGCCGTTCGATCCGCTCACGCTCGCGACGGAGCTCCGGGCGGCGCTGGAGCCAGGCAGCTAGCCAAGCCGGCTACCGGGTCACCGCCGCGCTGTGAGGCTCGCCGAGGCCCGGCTCGCCGCTGGGCGCGAAGCGCACCGGCAGCCACACCGTGAACGTCGTACCCACGCCATAGCTGCGCTCCACCTGCACGTTCCCGCCGAGGCGCTCCAAGAGCTTGCGCGTAATGCTCAGGCCGAGGCCCGTGC
>JBKOYV010000383.1:0-19976 GCA_046725585.1 Gemmatimonadota bacterium
ATCGAGCCCGTGTACGTCCGGTCGAAGAGGTTCGACACCGAGAACACCGGGGAAAGCGCCACGTCGCCCAGCACGATCCGGCCGCCGACGCGCGCGTTCATGACCTCCCAGCTCGACGACCGGAGCGAGTTCGCATCGTCCATGTACATCCCGCCCTGCGTCTGCCCTTCGACCGTCGCGAACCACCCGCGCCAGTTCCACGTCGCGTAGCCCTGGAGCTGCTGGATGGGCACACCCGGAATGCGGTTTCCGCCGAAGTCGCTCGTCCCCACCACGTAGTCGCGGAACATGAAATGGGAGTAGCTGTACGACGCGCCCAGCGTCGTCATGCCTAACGACGCAGACAGCCCGAGCTCGCCGCCTCGGCGACGCGTGGAGCCGGCGTTGCGGAAGTATCGCCGTCCGCCGCCGCCGGGCACCTCGAACGGGATGAGCTCGTCGCGCACCCGCGTGGCGAAGAGTGACGCGTCGTAGCGCAGGCGACCCTCGACCACGCCCTTGACTCCGGCCTCGGCCGTCGTCGCGTATTGCGGGTCCAGCGCGGGATTGATGCCCGCCGAACCGTCGGGCTTGTTGGCCAGCTCGGTGGCGGTCGGCGTCTCGAACGCGGTAGAGAGACTGGCATACGCCGAGTGCATTGCCCCGAGCCGCGCTACGAAGCCGAACATTGGGCTGATCGCGTGGAGCTTGCGTTCGCCCGAGTCGTCGGGGTTCGTCGCCGTGATGAGATGGTCGTCCACCCGGAAACGCACGTAATCGGCCCGGGCGCCTAACGTCACGAGATAGCGATCGGCGAACGCGATCTCATCGCGCACGTACGGTCCGTAGCCCGACACCCGCTCCCGCTGGTCGAGCGTCCTCGTCCCGCGCTCCTCCCCCACCGTCGGGCACGTCGGCGTCGGCTGCGTGAGCGGCGGCACGTTGTTGCAGTTCGTGAAGTTGAGCCGATCGTCGTCCTGGAACTGCGCGTCGATCCCCGCGCTGAAGCGATGCTCGAGCCCGAAAAACCGCGCAGGCGCGGTTACGCGCGCCATTCCGCCGGTCGTGGTGCGGTCGATTGCGACCACGGCGAAGGTCAGGGGGTTGTCGAGCGTTCGCCAGCCGAAGTTGGCCGACGCTGACCACTCGACACCCCCGGCCGTACGGCGCGTGCCGGTGAGCCCAAGCTGCGACTGTTCGACCGCCTTCCGTGCGCCCTTTCTGACCTGCGCCGGATCTGCCTGACGAGGGTCCGCGGACATCTCGGTCTTTGTGAGCGCGCCCGGATTCTGTGCGGTTGGTGTGTCGTAGCCCGTGTACGTGAGCGCGAGCTCGCCGCGCCGCCCGGACAGTATCGCGCGCGTGCTCCCACTCGTGGTCTCCTGGAGCGCGTAACTGCGGAAGCCGTCCTGTTCGGTGCGTGACAGGTCGCCCTGATATCGGATCTTACCGGCGGTGCCGCCGGCCGCGGCTGCCCACCGCTTGAGCCCGTACGATCCGCCGTACCCCGTCACACGCCCAGCCAATGGATCGATCGGCGGATCAGCGGTTCGCACTTCGACGACACCGCCCGCGGCGTTTCCGTACAGCGATCCCGCGCTCCCTCTCAAGACCTCGATGCGTCCGACCGACTCGAGATCGAGGTAGTCGATGGGTGTTTGGCCGTCCGGAAGCGTCAGCGGAATCCCGTCGCGAATGACTCGGACCCCGCGAACTCCGAATGCGGAGCGAGCGCCAAAGCCACGAATGGAGATGCGTGGGTCCTGCGTGGGGTTGTTGCGATTCGCGACCGTCACGCCGGGCAGTGCGAGCAGCATCTCGTCGAACGAGACGTGGCGCAGTGCGGGTCGCACGCTGTCCGGTTCGACGCGCGAAAGCGCGTACGGTAATTCGAGGGCCGCCCGACTGGCGTCGCGTGTGACGGTGACTTCAACCGGCGGCAGCGTCGCCTGCGGAGGCGGAGTTTTCCTCGGGGTCTGCGCCGCTGCCGAACACCAGGCGACGATCGTCGCGGCGAACGAGCACGTCGTCGTGCGGGATAACTCGTTCAAGTTGGAGCCGATGGCTGATGTCGGAAGGCGGATGTCTGACAGATCCTCACCGCGAACCTGTTCGCGCACCCGACCCCGTGCAACCCCTGTGCGACAACCGCAGTCCGCCCCCGGGGCTTCGCGCTGGAATTCGGCCCCCTTGCCGAACGGTCAAAACGGAGCGACGCTGGAGCTCACACGAAATGGGGCTCCATCGTTACGCGAATCATGCTGAGCACTGCGACCATTGTCAGTAACGTCCGCTATAGTCCCGACGTCCAATAGTCCGCGCACGCGATTGAGGAAAGGATGGGCACGCGTCCGTCTATTGATGATGAGAAAGCGCGAACGGTACATCCGTTGATTCTTGACGGTCTCCCGCCGTCCGGATTCCGACGAGCCGACTAGTACATCTTCGAGTGTACAAATGAGAGTCTCGAGTCGTACCCTGGCCGCCATGAGCCGACTTTCGCTGTACGTGACCGCACCCCCATTCATGCACGTGCGGCGGCTTGGGGACGGGCGTCCCCCGTTGGGGTCCATCCTCCTTGCCGATGTCGCCGATCGTCCGGCGACGGCCGAGGAGCTGCGAGATCTGTTCACGCTCGCGCCGTGGTGTCCGGTCTGTGTGCTTCTTCACTCGACGCACGAGCGCAGGCGCATTCCGCGGTCGCCCCGCATGTGTTCCGTCAGCACTCTCGCAGGCGGCGGCGGAGCCGGCTCGATTCTCGAGGCGGTGCGCGACAGGCCGCGCCCCGCACCTATGGAGCTCGCCGAGTGGCTGGCGGACCGCGTGCGTGCCCCGGGGATCAAGACGCCGCTTGCAACACTGTTTGCCCGCGCTATCACGGGAAACGAGCGCTCGCCCCTCGGCTCCACGTGGTCGGAGACGCCCATCCAGACCCTCGGCGGCTGGTCGGGCACGAAATGGCAGGAGGTCGCGCGACTTGCCGATCTCGCCGCCAATCGCGAGGCGATGGGACGTCTCCTCGTTCGGCGGAATCCCGCGGCTGTGGCGGCGGTGTGCGCGATGCGCGACCTCCTCGGGGCGACAGAGGAGGAGTTCCGCGAACGCGCCGGCTGGGAGTGGGTGCTCGAGGCAGCGGTGCGGCGTTCGCGCGAGGAGATCGAGGTGGTTGCCTCGCTTGGGACGGTCCGCGTGACGACGCCGGCGGACGCGCCGCGGATCCCGGCGGCGGTCGGCACCGATTGGCCGATCCCGACCTCGTTGCCCGATATCCCGCGGCAGCGCGTCGCCGGGCAGTAGAAGACCGGTAGCGGCTCGTCTCCGCTCGCGATCAACGCGAGATGGCTGGCAAATCAGGGAGGAGGGCGGCATCATCGCCCGGCCTCCTCCCGGAACTCAAGTGACTCGAGCCCGACTCATTATCGGCGCCGCGCTCCTCGCGGTGGCTGCCGCCACTCAGCCCTCCTCAGCCGTCGCACAGAACGGTTCGCCTCCCGCTGGCTGGGCGACGTTCACGCGACTGCTCGACACCTATGCCGACAGCGACAGGGTCGTCGGCACGAGCGCGCTCGTCATGCGGGACGGCAAGGTCCTCGCCCGCCATAGCTACGGGTTCGCCGACAGGCGCGCGGGCAAGCGCGTCGACGACCGCTCGATCTTCCACTGGGGCTCGATCACGAAGACGCTGACCGCGATCTCGATCATGCAGCTCCGCGATCGAGGTCTGCTCCAACTCGATGATAAGGTCACGCGATGGGTGCCGGAGCTGCGCGAGATCCACGATCCGTATGGGATGATCGACAGCATCACCATCCGGATGCTCCTGTCGCACTCGTCAGGCTTTCAGAATCCCACCTGGCCTTGGGGCAACGGTGAGCCGTGGGAGCCGTTCGAGCCGACGACGTGGAACCAGCTCGTGGCGATGATGCCGTACGAGCAGCTGCTGTTCAAACCGGGCTCGAAGTACAGCTATTCCAATCCCGGGTTCATTTATCTCGCGCGGATCATCGAGAAGCTGAGCGGCGATCCGTGGCAGTCGTACGTGCAGAAAAACATCCTGTCGCCGTTAGAGCTGGACCGCAGCTACTTCGGCGGAACGCCGTATTATCTCGCGGCCGATCGCTCGCACAACTATTACGTTCGGCGCGACTCGGCGACCGAGCGGGACAGCGTGGTCGACAACGGCGCGGACTTCGATCCGGGCATCACGATCCCCAACGGAGGCTGGAACGCGCCGCTCGATGACCTCGCGACGTACCTCGCCTTTCTGACCAACTCCCCCGGCGGTCGCCTCCCGAAGGGGCGCTACGATGTGATTCTCAGGCGCTCGTCGCTCGAGGAGATGTGGCGACCCGTGGTCAACACGAACGGGAACGGCTACGGCTCGGAGAACGACTGGGTGGGGTTGTCGTTCTTTGGGATGCAGCGCGACGGGGTGACGATTCTCGGGCACACGGGCAGCCAGGCGGGGTTCCGCGCGTTCACGTACTTCGACCCGGTGAAACACACGGCCGTGCTGGTGGCGTTCAACACGACGGCCGGGCCTAGCACGCCCGGCGCCCGGGCGGCGCAGAAGGCGATGACCGAGGCGGCGTTAGGGCTGCTTCGGTAGGCGACTGGGGACTGTACACCCGGGACTGGGGACTGGGGACTCGGCAGGGAGCCTTCTCCCACTGCGGAAGTCTCCGCGAGACTGGAAGCATCCCGGCCGAGTCCCCAGTCCCTAGTCCCTAGTCCCCAGTCCCCAGTCCCCAGTCCCTAGAAGCGATACCTCACTGACAAGTACGTCGGATCGGTGCCGGTCATGGATGACACCTCGTCGAACAGTCGCGCCAGGTCGATCGCGAGGCTTCCGGTCTCGTAGCCGACGCCTAACGACGGCCCGCCGAACCCGCCGGCGCGCGAGGCGTAGCCGCCGCGTACGTGAATGCGACCCTGCCAGCCAACCTCCGCGCCGACGCGCGGCGACGGGTCCATCCGACGCAGCTCGCTCACCATGTCCGCGCTGAGCGTGAGCTGCGCACCTTCCAGCGCGTTGCTCACCTGCGAAACACGCCACTCGAAGCCCGCCTGGAGTCGCGACGGCAGCTCGTCCGCCTGCGGCTCGTCGTTCACCTGCACTCGAAGTCCGACATTTCGCACGCCCGCGCCCACGGTGACGGGCAGCTCGGGGTCGAGTGAGAACTGGGCGCCCGCGTCGATCGCGCTCGTCTGCGCCAGGAGACCGGTTTCGCCCGTGCACGGCCCGGTGCAGTCGACCCGCCACTGCACGAGCTTGTAACTGAGCCCAACGTTGACACGTTCGACGGCCGCGGCGTAGGTCGCCGCGTAGATGAGGCTCCGCGGCAGAATCGTCCCGCCCTCCGTGCCACCATCGTCGGCGTTCGTCGACGACCCGAAGTCTCGCAGACTCGCCGACACGCCGAACGATCCCAGGACTCGCGAGTGGGCCACGACGGCGACCGCATCCGCGGTCCCGCCAATGCTCTGCGAGTGATGGATCGCAGCCGTCGTCCCCTGCATGCGTGCCAACCCGGACGGGTTCCACCACACGGACTCGGTGGTCCCGTCTACAGCCATCGTGGCTTGACCCAGCGCGACGGCGCGGGCACCAGTGGGCAGGAGAAGGTCGAGCGCGCCCTCGCCCATCACCGGGCGCTGCGCCGCGGCTCGCGTCGATACCGACGCACAGGTCCCGACCGCGAGCAGAGCAATTCCGGCATACTCTCTGGCCAGGAATCCCGGGTCACAACGGTTTGGTGCCAGTGCCATGGGTCCGCCGTGGATGTCGGTCGCGCGCGACGAGATCTTTACGTAGCCTTACCCGGGCGTCGTTCGCCAGGTCACAATGGGAAGTTGGGCCGGACCGATCATCGGTTCGTCCCGCATCTGGAGGTTGTGGTGCCGATCAACTGCACCCGTTGCGCTCGCGCGGCGTTCGCCGCGTTCATCGTCACGATCTCTTCGATCGTCGACGCGGCCGCTCAGCAGCCGCCGGCGTCGGGGCGTGGCGTCGCCCAGGGTGCGGCGATTCGCGCCGCAGCACGGAAATACCGCGAAGCGCACGAAGCCGACATCGCTCGGGAGTTCGCCGAGCTGCTCGCGATACCTAACGTGGCGTCGGACAGCGCGAACATTCGCCGGAACACCGCCGCCGTGATCGAGCTGCTCCGACGCCGCGGCGTGAGCGCGCGGGCGCTCGAGGGCGACGGGGGGCCACCGGCCGTGTACGGCGAGCTCCGCACGCCAGGGGCCGCGCGCACGGTCGTGTTCTACGCGCACTACGATGGCCAACCGGTGGACCCGTCGCAGTGGACGGGCGCGCCGTTCACCCCGGTGTTTCGTGACGGATCGCTCGCCGCGGGGGCGAAGGTCATTCCGTCTCCGGCACCGGGGCAGCGCGTCAACGGCGAGTGGCGCATCTACGCCCGCTCCGCGAGCGATGACAAGGGCGCGATCATCGCGATGCTCGGTGCGCTGGATGCCCTGCGCGCCGCGAACATCGCGCCCTCGGTCAATCTCAAATTCTTCTTCGAGGGTGAGGAGGAAGCCGGGTCGTCGCATCTCCGTCGCATGCTCGAGACGCACGGCGACCTCCTGCGCGCGGACGCGTGGGTCTTCTGCGACGGGCCGGTGCACCAGAGCGGCCGCCAGCAGGTCGTGTTCGGGGCGCGCGGCGTGATGGGCCTCGAGCTCACGACCTACGGCCCGCTGCGGGCACTCCATAGCGGCCATTACGGAAACTGGGCGCCGAACCCCGCGGTGCTCATGGCAACGCTGATCGCGAGCATGCGGGACGACGACGGCCGCATAACGATCGCCGGCTACACCGACGACGTGCGGCCCCTCTCGGCGGCGGAGCGCGCAGCGTTAGGCGCGCTGCCCATGATCGACACCACGCTCCGCAAGGCGCTGGCGATGGGCGCGACCGAAGCGAACAACGCGCCGCTGGCCGAGCGGATCATGCTGCCGGCGCTGAACGTACGTGGTATCAAGGTCGGCGCGGTGAGGGACCTGGCCGCGAACGCCATCCCGACGGAAGCATCAGCGTCGATCGACCTCCGGCTGGTGCCCGACCAGAAGCCTGAACGCGTGCGCGAGCAGGTCGAGGCACACCTCCGCTCGCGCGGCTACCACATCGTCCGCGACACGCCCGACTCGGCAACGCGCATGGCACACCCGAAGATCGTGCGCGTGGAGTGGGAAGGCGGATACGCCGCGACACGTGCGCCAATGGACATCCCCTTCTCGCGAGCACTGCTCGCCGCCGCGTCGGCCGGCGCCGCCAGCCCGCCGCTGGCCGTCCCGATGCTGGGCGGGAGCCTGCCGACGTCCACCTTCGAGCAGGTGCTGGGCGTGCCGCTCGTCGTGCTGCCGATCGCCAATTACGACAACAACCAGCACGCGGCGAACGAGAACATCCGGATGCAGAACCTCTGGGATGGAATCGAGCTGTTCGCGGCCGTGATGGCGCGTGTTGGTCACGAGTGGAAAGAGAGCACGGTGCCCTGACCCGAGGATCGCATGAACCGACGACACTTCCTCCACACGACCGGTGGTCTCATGGCTGGCATGGCGTTAGGCAGCGCGCGGCCTGTCGGCGCCGCAACCGGTACCGCGACATTACCGCTCAAGCGCATTGGGCTCGAGCTCTACAGCGTGCGCAAGGAGATGGCGAAGGACTTCGACCGCACGCTCGCCGCGGTGCGACAGATCGGGTACACCGACGTCGAGCTGCTCTGGTCGATGAACAACTTCGGGAAGTCCACGGCCGAGGTGAAAGCCGCGCTCCAGCGCGAAGGGCTCAAGGCACCGTCCGCCCACATCTCGCCGCTGACGGTCCTCATCGGCTGGGAGAAGCGCCTCGACACCGCCAAGACGCTTGGCCACGAGTATCTCATCGTGCCGAGCTTCACCGACGATACGAGTCAGACCCTCGATCAGTGGCGTGAATGGGCGGATCGCTTCAACCAGGCCGGCGCGGTGGCCCGGCGCCACGGTCTCTGGCTCGCGTTCCACAACGAGCCCGATCACATGAAGCCGATCGATGGCAAGATCCCCTACGACGTGTTCGTCGAGCGAACGGATCCGTCGGTGGTGCGCCTGCAGCTCGACATCGGAAACATGGTGATGGGCGGTGGCGACCCGATGCGTTATCTCGAGCGCTTCAAGGATCGCTACTGGAGCTTCCACATCAAGGACATCGTCGCGGACCGGTCGAGCGATACGGAGCTCGGCAAGGGCACCGTCGATTTCAAGCGGATCCTCTCGAGCGTCCCGAACATCGACGCGAAACCGTGTTACGTTGAGCAGGAAGGGGCAGCCGATTCCCTGGCGAGTGTGAAGCAGGATTTCGAGTACCTGCGCAAGCTGAGTTAGCTGGAACCTCGGCAACAAGAGGGGTGGAACAGAACGTGTCGAATCTCGCGGGCCGTCTCCAGACGACGCTGGGACCATCCTTCGCCATCGAGCGCGAGCTCGGGGGCGGAGGCATGTCGCACGTCTTCCTGGTGGCCGACGCCGCGCTGTCCCGCCGCATCGTCGTCAAGATCCTTCCGCCCAATCCGACCGCGAAGGTCGACGGCGAACGCTTCCGGCGGGAGATCCAGATCGCCGCGCGTCTCCAGCATCCGTGCATCGTGCCGGTCCTGACGACCGGTTTCATGGACGACGTCCCGTACTACACGATGCCGTTCGTGGCGGGCGAGTCGCTGCGCACGAAGATCGCGAGCGGGCAAGTGCTCCCGCTGTCCCGCTCCGTCCGCGTGTTGCGCGATGTGGCGTCTGCGATCGCTCACGCCCACGAGCACGGCGTCGCGCATAGGGATCTCAAGCCTGACAACGTGCTCCTCTCGTCAGGCTACGCGGTCGTCACCGACTTCGGCGTCGCCAAGGCGGTGTCGTCGTCTCGTGGCGAGGTGGACCCAGAGCTCACCTCGCGCGGCATGACCGTCGGCACGCCAGCTTACATGGCGCCCGAGCAGGCGACGGCCGACCCTGCGGCTGACCATCGCGTGGACATGTACGCGTTCGGCGTGATGGCGTACGAGATCCTTACCGGCCAGCGGCCATTCCTCGGTCGCACCGCGCAAGAGCTGCTCGTAGCGCACATCATGCGCCCGCCTCCGCCCATCACGGACCGCCGCCTCGATCTTCCGCCAGGCTTGGCGGCGCTCGTGATGCGGTGCCTCGCGAAGTCGCCCGGCGATCGGCCGTCGGCGAGCGAGGCCGTCGAGCAGCTCGACGGGGTGGCGGTGGCCGTTGGCGTGAGCAGCGGCGCGATGTCGCACTCCACCCCGGCGCCGGCGAACGCGGCGCTGCCATCGATCGCGGTGCTGCCCTTCGTGAACCTCACAGGCAATCCGGACAACGACTACCTCGCCGACGGCATTGCCGAAGAGATCCTCAACTCGCTCGCGCGGCTCCGCACCATGCATGTTGCGGCGCGGAGCTCGTCGTTCGCGTTTCGTGGGTCGACCACCGACGTGCGCGCGGCCGGCGAGCGCCTTGGCGTTCGCAGCGTGCTCGAGGGAAGCGTTCGGAAGTCGGGCAATCGACTGCGGGTGACCGTGCAGCTGGTGGACGTCGCCAGCGGCTTCCAGCTCTGGTCGGAACGCTACGACCGCGAAGCAATGGACGTGTTCGACGTCGAGGACGAGATCGCGGCGTCGGTCGTGGACACGCTGCAGGTGACCCTGCTTCCCGCGGCAAACGCGATGGCGGCTCGCCGGCGGACTACCAATCTCGAGGCGTACGAGCTCTACCTGCGCGGCCGCTACACCTGGAACCAGGTCGGTGCGGGGATCGAGCGGTCCCTCGAGCTGTTCGAGAAGGCGCTCGCGCACGATCCCGAATTCGCGCTGGCGCACGCCGGCATTGCCGACGTCTTCATTGCCGCCGGCATCTTCGAGCATATGCCGCCGTCCGAGGCCTTCCCGCTCGCGCGGGTGGCCGCCGAGCGGGCGCACTCCCTCGACGACACGCTGCCCGAGGCGTACGCCGCGTTAGGTGCGATCAGCCTCTTCCACGACTGGGATTTCCCGAAGGCGCGCCTGCTGCTCGAGAAGGGGATCGCGCTCAACCCGAGCAACGTGAGCACCTATACGTGGCTCGCGATGTACCACGCGCTCCGCGGCGATCCGGACACGTCGCTCGAGTGGGCACGGCGCGCCATCCGGGTGGACCCGCTCGCCGCGCCAGCGACCTACATCGAGCTGTACGCGCTCTACACGGCCCAGCGCTTCGACGAGGCGATCGAATGCGCGCGGCGCGTGCTGGCGCTCAACCCAGGCTACGCCGAAGGTCACCGGTGCCTCGGCGCGTGTCTCATGGCGCTCGGTCAGACCGGTCCGGCGCTCGATTCGCACAAGCAGGCGCTCGCACTGACGGGCCCGTCGGCGTGGAACCTCGCCGGGCTGGCGGCGGCGCGCGCGCAGATCGGCGACGTCGAGGAAGCGGAGCGCATCCTCGGAGACCTGGAGAATCGGTCCTCGAGTGAGTGGATATCGCCGATGAGCTTGGCGGCGATCTATGCGTCGCTCGGCCGGTACGAGGACGCGGTCGCCTCGGTCGAGCGCGGGTTCGACGAGCGTGATTGTTGGGTGGTGTCGCTGGGCGTCGAACCCGCGTGGGCGAGCCTGCGCGGCCACCCGCGGTTCGAGGCCGTCGTGGCGAACGTCGGGATCATGGAGCGCCACGCCGCGGATGTGGCGTCACCCAGCATGGCGTCATCGCGCGTGTCCGCGTAGGCAACCTCGGCGAAAAACAACACCTAACGCGGATTTCGACGGCGATTACGCGAGCAGTGATGCCTCCAACGGCGGCTTCGGGTCTCTTCTTAATGTGTTGTGAACGGCCCCGGGAAGCCAATGCGTCCCGAGGCCGTCGACAACGAAGAAAAAGAGACTGGAACTGCCGTTGGAGGATTCAATGCCCTCGGGACAAATCCGCGAACATCGGCGCAATCGGTTTTCAAATCCGCGTTAGGTTTTCCAGACCTCCGACAGAACCCGGATGAAGTTCCCGCCGAGGATCCCCTCGATCTCGGCGTCGCTGTATTTGCGCCGGATCAGGCCCTCGGTGAGATCGAACATCCGCTTCGGATGGTCGATGCCCTCGATGTCGATCTTTTCGCGGAATCCGTAGCTGCCCTTGTAGCCCGCACGTAGCTGCTTGTTGAGCTCCGGCGGCATGTCGTCGTAGCCGTCGAGATCGATGTCGCTGCCGACGCCGAGGTGCTCCGGGCCAATGAGCTTCTTGACGTGGTCGTAGTGATTGAGCGCGTCCTCGATCGTCGTCGGCTCCTCGTTCTTCACGAACATACGGACGCCCGTGATGCCCATGACGCTACCCGCCTTGCCGACGGCCTTGATCGCGTCGTCAGTCTTGCAGCGCGGGTGGCCGGGCGCGAGCACACGGCAGTTCGAGTGCGTGATGAGCACCGGTTTCTTCGAGAGCTCGAACGCGTCGAGTGTCGTCCGGTCGCCGCAGTGAGAGACATCGACCGCCATGCCGACCTGGTTCATGCGCTCGATGATGCGGACGCCGAAGTCGCTGATCCCTTCGTCGCGCCGCTCGGTCGAGCCGTTGCCGATCATGTTGCGGGCGTTGTACGTCAGCTGCGACACGCGCTGACCCATCCCGTAGAACGTGTTGACGTCGTCGGGTCGCCGGAAATGCTCCGAGTTCTGCAGACCCAGGACCACGCCGACCTTGCCCGAGCTCTTGATGCGCTTGAAGTCGCCGGGACTGTCGATTCGATCGAAATACTGCGCCGTGCCGGCGATGAACGAGTTCCACTGACCGAAGAACGCGAGCCCCTGCTGATACGCTTCGGGGCCGCCCATCCCGATCGCCGGGTGCATGACGTTGATCCCGGAGTCACGCCACTTCTGGAAGTCACGGTCGGTGAACGTTTCGGGCGCGGTAAACCACTTGTCACCCTGCGGGAAGTTCAGCGTGAGCGGGCAGAGCATGTCGATCACGACCGAGCGCTGGATGAGCGCGATCGTCCGTGCGGAATACTCCGCGGCGGACCACGCGAACAACCGGTAGCGGCCGCGGTTGATGAACGGCGCGGCGATCGTCGCCGCGCACGCTGCCGCCGCACTCCCGAGCAGCGCCCGGCGCGAGATCGTGTCCGAGGTACCGTGAGGCGTCGTCATCGCGGGTTGCTCCCGGAATTCGCCGCCGCGGCCGGCCGCGGCCGCTCCGGCACGCGCTTGAACGTGACCGATCCCGCGAGGTCCACGACCATCTCGTCGACCTTGCCAGCTGCGTTGAGGCGGAACGTCACCGGGGCCGGCGGGAGGACCGGCGTGTCGAGCTTGAGGTGGAACGTGTCGTAGTGCCAGTGCTCCAGCGGCCCGCGCCACGTGGGCCCGAAGGCGAAGTTCAGCGTCCCGTTCGACTCGGTGATGTTCACCACCCCATACGCGCTGTCCGCATACGTGCCGACGTACTCGGAGAGCGCGAGCGACGGCTTCGTGTTAGGCACTCGCGCCGCCGTCCGGCTCTGGGCAGCGCGCGCCCGTGCGAGCAGCGAGTCGGTGCGCGCACGCATCTGCGCGCTCCAGTCACGCGCCGGCCGCTTGAGCTGCATGTCGAGCGCGCGCAGCATCACGGCCGTCGGCATCTGCGACCCGTTCATGTTGGAGAGGATGACGATGCCGAAGTGCTCCTCCGGCACCATCGCGACGAGCGCCGTCATGCCGTCGATGTTGCCGCCGTGCTGAACGAGGTACTTCCCCTCGTAGTCGCTCAGGAACCAGCCGAGCCCGTACGCCATGAGATGGGCCGACGGGTTCATCGCGTTCCAGGTCGGATCGAGCTTGATGACCGTCTGGGCCGAGTGCATCTCGTCGGACATCCGTTTGCTGATGAGCTGCTTACCCGCGAACTTGCCGTCGCCCAGGTGGAGGCGCACCCACTGCGCCATGTCGACGACGTTCGAGTTGATCGACCCGGCCGGCGCGATGTTGTCGATCTTGCGGTACGGGATGGCGCGAACCGTGTCGTTCACGGTCGTGTGCGGGGTCGAGAGGTCCTCGATCCCCTGGAGCGCCGTGACCGATGTGTTGCTGGACGTCATGCCGAGCGGCTGGAAGATGCGCCGCTTGATGAAGTCGTCCCACGACGCGCCCGTGACCTTCGCCACGACCTGCCCGGCCGCGAGATACATGATGTTCTGGTAGCCGAACTGGGAGCGGAAGCTCCAGGTCGGCTGGAGGTACCGCACGCGACGCAGGATCTCGTCACGATCGTTGTCGGAGCCATACCAGATCAGCTCACCACGCGCGAGGCCGCTCCGGTGGCTCAACAGGTCGCGGACGGTGAGCTCGCGCGACGCGTAGTTGTCGAAGAGCTGGAAGCCGGGCAGGTACGCGGTCGCGGGCGCGTCGAGGCTCACCTTGCCGCTGTCCACGAGCATGGCGACCGCCGCGGCGGTGAACGCCTTGGACGACGACCCGATCGCGAAGATGGTGCGCTCATCGACGGGCGTCGGCTTGCCGATCTCACGGACGCCGTAGCCCTTGGCGTAGATCAGGGAGTCGTTGCGGACGATCGCGACGGCGGCGCCGGGTACCTTCCAGGTCGTGAGCGCGGACTTCACGTACGCATCGAAGCCGGGGAACGGCTCTTTCTGCTGCTGTGCGCCGAGTTGCAGCGCAAATGAAACGAATCCAATCACGGCGATCGTGAGAGCGCTCGTACGCCTCATGGCGGTCTCCATCTTCGAAAATGAGAACAGATCTGGTGGGGATTTTCTGTGTGCCATTATGGTATACCGATCACTCCGCCGCCAGTCCGGACTGACATCCCTTGCTTCAAGCCTCCGCAACAGCGGGAGCGCGGATGAACGCGGATCTACGAGAAGGCGATGAAGCGGATCGCTCCTTGTGCGCGTACGCCTACTCTCGCAAGCGGCCGGGATCAAAAGGGGTCAGAGTCGTTTGAATTGTAGAATATCGGCGTTACAGAGATCTCGAATTCAAACGACTCTGACCCCGACCCCTTTGACGAGTTTTCCTGATTGAACTGCGTCAGGACGCTGTGTGTGGCTTCCCGAGGCAGTTCATTCAAGACCACGGCTCGTTGGGGACGGCGACGTAGATGGCGAGGAGCGATCCGCATGATTCGTCGTTCAAGATCCGCATCAATCCGCGCCCCGCTGTTGCGGAGTGTCGAGGCAAAACGATGCCGACAGGGCGGAGTCAGCGGACGACGAGCCTCGAGAACGGCCAGACGTACGCCTGCAGCATGACCCAGATGCCGACGAGCGCCGCGAGCGCGAGGCTGTGACGGAACACGTACCGGAGAATCCGCGACTCGTGACCGTACCACCGCGTCGCCGTGCTGGCCACGACGATGCTCTGCGCGTCGATCATCTTCCCCATTACGCCGCCAGAGCTGTTCGACGCCGCCATGAGCGTCTCGCTCACACCGACCTTCCGCGCCGTGATCGTCTGCAGGCTCCCGAACAGCACGTTCGATGACGTGTCGGATCCAGTGAGCGCGACCCCGAGCCAGCCTAGCAGCGTCCCGAAGAACGGGTACATCACGCCCGTGTGCGCGAACGCGAGTCCGAGAATCGCATCCTGCCCCGAGTACCGCGCGGTGTATCCGAGCGCGAGCATCGCTGCGATCGTGATCAGCGACGCCCCCGCACGCGCGATCGTGCGCACGTAGGTCCGAACGAGATCGCCGGGTCGACAGCGGATCGCGACGCCCGTCACCAGCGCGGCAAGCAGGATCGCCGTACCCGTCGCGGAGAGCCAGTTGAAGTTGAACACGGCCGCTTCGGGTGCGCTCGACGCAACAACCGGAGGCACTCGTACCACCGCCTTATCCAGCCCACCGATCGCGAGCTTAGGCGCCGAGATCCCGTTGAGCACCGCCTTGACTTGCGGGAGCCCCCACGCGAATACGAGAACGCTGAGTACCACCCACGGCAGATAGGCCATCATCCGGCCCGTCGGTGCAGGCGTTAGGCGCGAGTCGTCCGGTGGCGTGACAGGTGCTGGCACAGGATCCGAGGCGAGGGCGTCGGCCGCGACCGTTCGCTCGGCCCGCGTCCACCCGTGCGCAGGGCGCCAGACCCGAAGGAATCCGGCGAGCGCCGACATCGACACGACCGACGCGACGATGTCCACGAGCCACGGACCGTGGAAGTTCGACACGAGAAACTGCGGCACCGCGAACGACACTCCCGCCACGAGCACCGCGGGCCAGACCTCGAGCATGCCGCGCAACCCGGCGTACGCCCAGATGAGCCAGAACGGCACGATGAGCGAAAACAGCGGGAGCTGGCGTCCGACCATCGCACTCAGGTCGTTGAGATCCAACCCGGTGACGCCCTGCAACGCGATGATCGGCGTTCCGAGTGCCCCAAAGGCGACGGGCGCAGTGTTGGCAATGAGTGAGAGCCCGGAGGCTTCCAGTGGCTCGAAGCCGAGCGCGATGAGGAGCGCTCCGGTGACGGCGACGGGTGTTCCGAAGCCCGCGGCCCCCTCGAAGAACGCGCCGAAGCAGAACGCGACGAAGAGCAGCTGGAGCCGGCGATCGCCCGTTAGGCGCGTGATGCCGACGCGAAGCTCGTCCACGAGCCCGCGGTCGCTCGCGAGCGCGTGCAGGAAGAGTACGTTCAGCACGATCCAGCCGATCGGGAACAACCCGTACGCGGCGCCGAACGCGGCCGCGCGAAGCGCCATTCCGGCCGGCATCCCCTGCACCGCGATCGCGACCGCCAGCGCGGCGGCGAGCCCGAGCAGCGCCGCGTAATGCGCGCGCACGCCGTGACGAGCGAGAAGCCCGAGCAGCACGACCAGGGGCAGCGCCGCGACGAGCGTCGAGAGCACCGGCGAGTCGAGCGGATCGTAGATCTGATTCCACATACGAAAGCAGCTGGTGGCTGAGGCCAGTGCTGCAGTCAGTTCGATTTGACCGTCAGTCGCTTCAGAAGCTCCTTCACTGCCGCGTCGAGCTGCGTGTCCTTGCCGGTGTAGCTCTCGCCGATCGGTCGCTCCACGAGCACATCGACCTGTCGTGGATTCATTTCCATGACCTTCCCGTCGCTGCCACGAATCATCGTCGACGGAAGGCGGAGCGACGAGCCGTCGATCAGGTTCACGTTCGACGTGTAGATGATCCATCCGGCCGTCGGCTCACCGATCACCGGGCCGAGCTTCAGCGTCCGATACCCTTCCGTGAAGTCCTCGGCGTCCGAGAGCGAGTGCTGGTCCGTCACTAGTGCCGTCGGCGCCTCGAGCGCTCGCTGGCCCAGCACCGTTCTCGCCGGGGATTCGGTTCTACCCCTGGGCGTCATCGTCATGTAGCCGCGACGCGCGAACACATCGATCGCGTACGGGTTCACGAACCCACCGTTGTTGTGCCGGACGTCGATGATCACCCCCTCGCGCGCGTGGTTCTCGGGGTCGAGGTCCACGTACAGCTGGGCGAGCGAGCCCGCTCCCATGTCGAACATGTGGACGTACCCGAGTCGCCCCCCGCTCACCTTGGCGACATAAGCGCGCTTGTCCTCGACCCACTCACGATACAGCAGCGCCTTCTCCGTCTGCGCGTTGACCGGCCGCACGGCGACGTCGCGGGCGTCCTTTCCGTCGGGAGTCGACGCGACGGACAGCGAGACTCTCTTCCCGATCGTGTTCGCGAGCAGCTCGTCGAGGTTCGTGTGGGCATCGACCTTGCGGCCGTCCACCGCGATCACGTATTGACCCGCTTTCATCCCGCCAACGGCTGCCGGGCCTAACGGGACGACGCTTGCCACTCTGAGTCGGCCGTTCGCCTCGTACTCCGCCCGGTCGAATCGCAGCCCGACCCGGCCGGTGCTCGGCGCCGGCCCGCCCTGCGGGGCGCCGACGCCGGAATGCGACGCGTTCAGCTCGCCCACCATGAGGTTCAGCATGCGACGCATCTCGTCAGGCGAGCGCGCGCCGGCGATGTGCGGCGCGTAGCGCGTACGCACAGCAGCCCAGTCCACGCCGTTCATGGTGGAGTCGGCGAAGTTGTCCGCCAGATACCGCCATGCCTGGGAGAACACTTCCATCTTCTCGGCGTCGAAGCTCACATCCATCTCAGCGGTCACGGCGACGGCGCGGGCCTGGCGCGACTCGACGTTCGCGCTCGAGATGTGACCCTGCTCGAGATAAAACACCTCTTTCCCGTCGGGCGACCACTGGGCGTCTCGCTTGGCGCCGGCGGTTGACGTGATCTGACGAGCGACCGCGGGATCGCGCGAGAGCTCATCGAGCGGGTAGACGTACAGATTCTGTTGACCGCCGGCGGTCGCGGTCAGCAGGAGCCACTTGCCATCGGGGCTGATCGCGTGCGTGGCGACCGACACGCCGACGTCGAGGAGCGAGAGCCGACGTCGGATGTCGTCGAAGACGATCTGCACCGGGGCAACCGGACGACGCGGCACGGGTGCGGCGGACCGGGCGCCCGTACTGTCCGCCACTGGTCGCCGAGCTGAGTCGTTAGGCGACGCCGGTGAGGTCTCTCGAGGGTTGTCCGACGGCGAGGGAACCGGCGCGGGAGCCGGCTGGGCGGGGTTCCGCGTCTCGACGCGGAAGAGATCGCGGAACTGGTCCTCGCGGAACCGTGGAATGCGCATCGTGAGGTCGATCCTCGCGATCTGCCGTTCTTCCGTACGTTGCCCCGAATCGTAGATGAGGTAGGTGCCATCCGGGCTCCACGAGATCGTGCCCCCGAACACGTTCGCGAGGAACGTGACCTGATGACGGTCGCCGCCGGCCGCCGGGCTGACGTAGACGTTGCTGAACCCCTTGGCGCCCCGGTCGATATACGCGAGCCATCGATTGTCCGGAGACCACGCTACCGCACCATCCGCCGTGAACGGCACGCGATCGAAGTTGCCGCGCGTGATGAGGCGGTCGCGCTTCGTTGCGACGTCGATGACGCGGAGCTCCGTGCCGCCGCGCTGGAACACGACCGACTTGCCGTCCGGCGAAAAGATCGGGGTCACGTCGCCCGCGGCAGCCTGAGTCAGGCGCGTCTCCTGATTCGATCCGAAATCGTACAGGTACAACCCCTGCGAGCCATCGCGGTCCGACACGTACACGAGCTGGCGGCTGTCCGGCGCCCACCGGATCTGACGTTCGCGACCGACGGTGGAGCTCACGCGCGTCGCGTTGCCGCCGTCGCGCGCCGATGCGGCGAACACCTCGCCGTGTGCGACGAAGGCGACCTTCTTGCCGTCGGGCGAAAGCTCCATCTCGTCGAACCCGTTCGTCAGCGTTAGGCGCTCGACGGTCGGACCGGCGGGCGCCCCGCGGAGCGTGATCGATACCGACTTGGCCTCGCCCGTGCCGGTGTCGAGGGTCCAGATGCCGAAGTCGCGCTCGAAGGCGATCATTTTGCCGTCGGTCGAGATCGTGGGCCACAGGACGCGGCCGTTCGTGAAGCGCGTCACCGCGGCTGGCTCGCCACCGATAGAGCGCTTCACGACGTTCTGCGGCCCTTCCCGGTCCGAGACGTAGTAGAGCGTCCGCCCATCGGGCGTCCACATCGGCCACTCGTCCTTCGACTTGCCCGCGCTCACGCGCTCGTAGCGCATGGCCTGTGGGTCGCGCAGGATCCAGATCTCGGATTCATCGAGGTGGCTGCGACCAAGCCGCCACCATTGCCCCGACGTCGTACCGCGCGCCGTGAACGCGATCGCGGCACCGTTGGGCGCCGGCGCAGCCCAGTACTCGTTCGTGTAGCGGTCCGCGCTCACTGACATCGGGGTCCCGCCGTCAGCGCTCACGCGAAACACGTCGTTCATGCCGGCGATCTCGCGACTCGTGGACGAGAAGTAGAGCCACTTGCCATCGGGCGACCAAGAGTCGAGCTGGTCGAGCCCGTCGTCGAACGTGATGCGGGTGACGGCACCGGTCGCGAACGTCAGCACGTAGACGTCTCCACCACCGGTGCGTGTCGAGATGAACGCGAGCCGCTTCCCGTCTGGCGAGTAGAGCGGGCGCGATTCGTTCGCGGGATGCGAGACGAGCAGTCGGGCGACGCCGCCAGTCGATGGAACAGTCCAGATGTCACCGCCCGACGTGAAGGCGATCTCGCCATGGTCGGGCGAGATCCCGGGCTCGGCGAACGTCGGCACGGCAGCGGGAGTGCCGCTCTGAGAGGACACGTCGGCTACGCGGGTAGCGAGCGCGGCGAGCGCAAACCCGAGGCGGACCAGCCAGCGGGACATGTGAGGCTCCGGAGTCGCGAAGTGGGTTCGGCGCCGTCGAAAACGGCGCGCGAAGACGACCATTCTGCTCCGAGACGCAGCCTTACGCTAGCCGACGGGCTGGAGACGTTCGCGGAGCAGCCGCGGCCGACTGCGCGCGGCCTCGAAGAGCTCGTCGAGATGTATGATCAGCGACCGTTTGGCTCCTGCCGGTTTCCACGTGAGCCGATTCGAGATCGTCTGTGGTCGCTTGTCCGCAGGGCGCCATACGTCGAGCTGACGCCCTTCGAGGTCGACGATCCAGTATTGCGCGACGCCGGCCCTCTGGTAGTGCGGTCGTGTCTTTGTGCGATCGAACTCACGCGTACTTGGCGATAAGACCTCGACCGCAAGCAGGAGGTGCTTTATCTCGGACCACTTCGTTGCCCGTTGTGCCGTTTCCAGCGGCGGGACGAAGATGTCCGGCTGCGAGATCGTGCCGCGACGCAGAGTAAGATCCGCGGGAGACAGCATGGCCTCACCGACTCTCTCGCGTTGCAGGTACCGATCCAGCACGCGAAACAACCACATCATTCCGCGATAGTGGTCGATCGAGGGCGACGGGGTCACGAGCAGCTCGCCGTCGATGAGCTCGAACCGCGGCCACGGGCGCGACTCGTCCTGCATCGCGCGCACTTCGGCGACCGTCCAACGATACGGCAACTGCGAAGGCATACCCATAACGTGCTCGGCTCAGCTGAGCGATGGCAAGAGCCCATGAGGCAATACAACCCATTGCCTCGTTCCGGGC
>JBKOYV010000188.1:0-10242 GCA_046725585.1 Gemmatimonadota bacterium
GCAAGCCGGTGGAGCGCGAGGTCGTGGGCGTCGTAGGTGACGTCCGGCACGCCGGACTCGACGACGCCCCAGCGCCCGGGGTCTACATCCCGCACGCGCAGGAGCCGAGTGGGGCCATCACGTTCGTAGTGCGCGCGGCGAATGACCCGGCTGCGATCCTTCCAGCCGCGCGCCGGGAGCTGTTCGCGATCAACCCGGCCCTGCCGCTCTACTCGACTGCGACGATGGAAGCGCTTCTCGACGAGTCGCTCCGTGGACGGCGATTCATGCTCGCGTTGCTCGGCGCGTTCTCGCTTGCATCCCTGGTGCTTGCGGCGATGGGCATCTACGGCGTGATGAGCCAGGAGACGAACGAGCGCACGAGAGAGATCGGCGTGCGCGTCGCGCTCGGCGCGCAGCCGCGGGACGTGCTCGCCATGGTGATGCGGCGCGGCGCGATGACGGCGCTAGGTGGCGTCGTCATCGGCCTCGCCGGGGCCGCGGCAGTCACTCGCCTGCTGGGCGGCATGTTGTACGAGGTGCGCCCGCTGGATGTCGGAACGTTCGTCACCGTGGTCGCGCTGGTGCTGGTCGTCGCCGCGGTAGCGACCTGCCTTCCGGCCTATCGGGCCGCGAACACGAATCCGCTGGAAGCGCTGCGCTCGGATTGACGATGATACGCCGACCGCGGGTTAGGTGGTAGGCGAATTGGTCCCTGACGGGCACCCTTTTGCGTTTCTACGGAGGGGTCGTGGCCCGGTGACATGTCACCGGCCACGATTCCACGTTAGGCTTCAGGGATCACCAGTTCGCCACGGTCAACTATGAGCTCTTTCAAGGTGTCCGCGACCGGGCGCGTTCGAGCGCCAGCGCGTCGCGTGTACGATCTGATTGCGGATTACCGATCGGGTCATACTCGGATCATCCCGCCGCAGTACTTCACGGGTCTCGATGTCGAGCAGGGCGGCGTGGGCGCCGGGACGGTCATCCGGGTGAGAATGCGAATGATGGGCGCGGAGCGAACGTATCGCGCCGCGGTCACGGAGCCCGAGCCGGGCCGGACAATCACGGAAACCGACCTGGCGACCGGCCTGGCAACATCGTTCACCGTCGATCCACAGGGGGACTCGACCGACGTCACCATCGCCACCGTCGTTCCCGACAGGCCGGGCCTCCGTGGAATGATCGAGCGGTGGGCGGTGCGCCGGATGCTTCCGCAGATCTATCGCGAGGAGCTTCAACTGATCGCAAGAGAAGCGGAGAAGTAGCGGACGTCCGAGGCGTGTGCGGCAGTGTCTCATTCCTGCACCCACGCTCGCGGCCGTTGAGTGAGATTGTGGTAGCACGACACAAGGACGCCTACCGTCGCCGCCTCGCGATCGCAACACATCTTCGAGAGCCGCGCCGCGCCCATGCGCGACGCGCTGGCGCAGCTGCGTCGGTATGCGGCACACGACCACACGTGCCTGCTGCTCGAGGGCGAGCGCGGGTGCGGGAAGACCGTGCTCGCACGCCACGCGCACGAGCTGTCGCCTCGTCGCGGCCACACGTTCCGTTCGATCTCGCTCGCCGCAGCCGACGACGCGCTCGTAAGCTCCGACCTGTTCGGCCACGCTAAAGGCGCGTTCACAGGCGCCGACTCCGCGCGCGCCGGCGCAATCGTGTCGGCAAGCGGTGGAACACTGTTCCTCGACGAGATCGGCAAGGCGTCCACCCTCGTCCAGGGCAAGCTGCTTCACGTCGTCGAAGAGGGCGGGGAGTTCTACCCCGTCGGCAGCGATCGCCCCGCGCGTGCCGACGTGCGATTCATCTTCGCCGCGAACGAGGGGCTCGACACGCTCGTCGAGCAGGACCGATTCCTCGCCGATCTCCGCGACCGCATCAGCGCGTTCGCCGTCCGCATCCCACCGCTCCGCGAGCGTGCGTGCGACATCGCTGATCTCGTGCGGCACGTCGCAACGACGCGTGCAGCTCGTTGCAGCTATCCCGACCGCTCGCCACGCTTCGACGACGCGCTGCTCAACGCCCTCGAGAACGATCCGTGGCCGGGCAACGTCCGCGAGCTCGTCGCCGCAGTCGAACGCCTGATGATCGATGCCCAGGGGGCTCCAACCATCACGCTCGGGCACTGCACCGGCCCGCTTACGCGGCTCCGTGGAAGCCGGGGTGCCAGGCGCGGGACACTGACGCAGCCGCTCGTCATGCAAGCGATCCGCGATGCGAGCGGGAACAAGACCGTCGCGGCAGCCCGACTCGGCGTTTCGCGCAAGACGATCCACGAGTACGCGAAGGGTGCAATGCCAGCCGAGGCGCATCGGGGGCCGGCGCCGCTGTGAAGTAACACACGGGACGCGGCCCGTTGGTGTCACGTGACGCCTAACGAACGAACGCAGCCCGTCGCATCTCACGTCGCCACCGAGAGTTGCCGCATCGAGCCGCCGGGCGCGAGAAGTGCCAACCGTCCGGGCCATGCGAACCGCTCACGAGAACCGAGTCCGCGCCGCCCTGTGGCGGCTGACGGACGCGCCGCCTGACGAGGCGGTGGACGCTCCGTCGCCTCTCTTTCTTCGCACGCCGTCCATCGTACTCCTCTGGATCGTCACGCTCGTCGCACTGGTCTGCCTCCTCGCGCTCAGTCGAGTACGAACGCCGCACACCGATCGAGACAGAGCCGTGGCGTCGCATCGCTGAGTCGCCTTCCGGGCGGCCGCTCTATTGCTCGCCTCCCGGAGATCCCCGCGAGTTCATCCGGGACTCGCCTCGTCGCCAGCACACTACTCAGGAGGTTCCGTGTCACCGGATCAAGTCATTCGCGCATGGAAGGACGCCGATTACGGTGCCTGTCTCGGTCCCGACGACGCATCCGCGATGCCCGCACATCCCGTCGGACCGATAGACCTCGCCGACAGCGCGCTCGACGTCGGCGGCGGCAGCATCGCGATAACCACGGAATACGTCGAGACGCTCGGTTGCTGCCAGGGCATCACACAGGGTGGCATGTGTGACCTCACCGCCGGCGGAGGAGTGTTCATTTGCACGTCGTTGTGTCTCACCATCTGGCTTACGAGCAAGCCGGTGTGCCGATAGTGCCGGCTCACACGAATGAGGAGGCGCGCCTAACGGGCGTGCCTCGTCCCTCCGAGACGGATCAGATGAAGTACGTCCGCTCGAATCGCTGGTGGCCAGCAGCGCTGACGCTTGCTGAACGCGCCGCGCTGCGCCGCGATGGTAACGCCAGTTCGTCGATCGAATCCGCATCGGCCGGCGGCACGAGCCGCGCAAATCGCTGGCGCTCGCAGCGCCCGTTCAACCGACCGGAGCTCCTCGCGCGCCGCCTCCGCATCGACGGACTCACCGAGCCCGAGTTCGATGCGCTGGTCGATGCTTCGCCGTATGGCGTCAGTGGGGATCGGGAGCCACCGCTTTGGGCGCGAGAGGTCGAGCGAACCGACTCCCTCGCCCGCGAGATCGCGCGGCGGCCCGAGCGGATCACCGATGCGGATGTCGACGGGCTCGGGCCTGTCCGTGCGTTCGTCGAGCCGTTCGTGACGGCCGGAATGGCACGGCTGTACGCGGAGGCCCACGCGGTCGCATCGGCGAATTCAAGCGCGCCATTCGATGCCAAGGGCGCAACGCTGCTCTTCGAGCCGCTGCTCTGGGGACATCTGATCGGACGCGCGATGAAAGTCGTGATCCTCGAGCTCAACGTCGCGCGAGTGCGTGGAACCCTTGCGGGCGACACACCGGAGGCCCGGTGCGCGCACTTCGCGACACAGCTTCGGTCCGGTCCCGTCCGCGATCAGCTCATCGAGGAGTATCCCGTGCTCGCGCGGTCACTCGTGATGGCCACCGACTACTGGGTCGAGTCGTCGCGAGAGTTTCTGCGGTATCTCGCGGAGGACGCTGGCGCGCTGCGTGACGCATTCGCCGACGGCAGCGAGCTGGGGACGTTGGCCGGCATCTCAGGCAACGCTGGAGACGTGCATCGTGGCGGACGTGCGGTCGCCATCGCCGAGTTCTCGTCTGGCATTCGTGTGGTCTTCAAGCCGCGACCGCTGGACGTCGATTGGCACTTTGGTGACCTCATCGCGTGGATCAACGCGCTCGGTCAGGCTCCGCCGCTCCGCGCCGTGCGCGTGCTCACGAGAGCCGATCACGGCTGGGCGGAGTTCGTCGCCAACGCGCCGTGTCGCTCGCGCGAGGAGATCGATCGGTTCTACGAGCGATTCGGGGCGTGGCTCGCGGTTCTGCACGTGTTGAACGCGACTGACTTCCACTACGAGAACGTCATCGCGTCCGGCGAGTTCCCAATGCTGATCGATCTCGAAGCCTTGTTCCATCCGCTTCCGGAGGCGGACCACCAGCTGGACGAGCCGGAGTGGATAGGCTGGAACGCGTTGCAACGGTCCGTGCTGCGGACGGGAGTGCTGCCGTTCCGCGCCTACGACAGCGAGCAGTCGAGTGGGCTCGACATGAGCGCCATGGGTGGCTCGGGCGGTCAACAAACGCCGAATCGGTTTCCGGTGCTCGTTGCGCCCGGGACCGACGAGATGCGCCTCGAGCGCGACTTCGTCACGCTTCCAGATTCGCAGAACCGCCCGACGTTAGGCGGCCAGCCCGTTGACCCGGCTGCCTTTGGGTCTCGCATCGTGTCGGGGTTCGCCACGACGTACCAGCTGCTGCTCGCCAATCGCGATGCGCTCCTCGCACCCGCCGGGCCGATCCGACGCTTCGCCAATGACCCCATTCGGGTCGTGCTGCGCCCGACGCGGCAGTACGCACTCATCCTCTCCGAGAGCAATCACCCGGACGTGATGCGAGACGCGCTCGACCGGGATCGCCTGTTCGACCGGCTCTGGGTTGCGGTTCCAGGCCGGCCCGAGCTGGAGCGTGTCATTGCGTGGGAACACGCGGACCTCATCAACGGCGATATCCCCTTGTTCGCCAGCAAGCCGTCGAGTGTCGATCTGTTCACCGCGCATGGAGAAACGGTTCCTGGCTTCTTCCGTCGCTCAGGACTGTCCTCCGCGATCGAGCGCATCGAGGCAATGAGCGAAGACGATCTGCATCATCAACGCTGGGTCGTCGACGCGTCGCTCGTTGCGCTGCTCCCGGGCATGCATGTCGCCCCGCTACCCAATGCGGCCGTTCCGGAGCCGCACATCTCGCGAGCTGTAAGCGAACCCTCACGCGACGCGGCTCTGGTCGCCGCGCGCCGAGCGGCACGTCGACTGGTTAAGCTCGCGCTCCGGCGGGAAGACCGCGTCAGCTGGCTCGGTCTTACTCTGTTGCGCGAGCGCGACTGGACGATCCAGCCAGTCGGCCCCGATCTCTACAGCGGCGCCGCCGGGATCGCGCACTTCCTCGCGTACTTCGACCACGTGGCCGGTGATGACGACTCGAGGGAGATCGCGCGTACCGTCGTGCGCCAGCTCACTCGTCGACTGGCTGCGACGCTGGACGCATCGGAGTCCGGCACGGCGCTCCCGGCATCTTCCCTCGGCGCGTTCGGCACACTGAGTGGGGCCGTCTACGCGCTGTCTCACATCGGCGCGCTGTGGGCCGACCACGATTTGATCGATCTTGCCGAGCGTCTCGTGGCAATGCTCGGCGATCACGTTCACGCGGACCGAACACTCGACATCATTGGCGGCACCGCTGGATTCATCATGGCGGCGTCCGCGCTCGAGCACGTTCGGTCCGCACCAGCTTTACGCCATGTGGTGATGCGTGCTGCCGAGTGTCTCATCGCTCGCGGTGATGAGAGAGCGGGCGGGCTGTCGTGGTCCACGAGCCTTCCGGCGTCGCAGCCATTGACCGGGATCTCGCACGGCGCGTCGGGAATCGCCCTGGCCCTCCTCGCGGCCGGCCGCCTCGCAAACCATCAGCCGTTTGTCGACGCTGCCATGCGTGCCCTGCGCTACGAACGAAGCTGCTTCGACCCCGCACGGATGAACTGGCCTGATTACCGTATTCTTCCGGGTCGCGACCATGGCGATGAGGTGCCCTGGATGTGGGCGTGGTGTCACGGCGCACCGGGCATTGGCCTCGTACGTCTCGATGCGTTAGGCAGCAGCGACGCCCCGGAGCTGGCCAGCGATCTCGCGGCGGCGCTCACGTCCACCACTCGATTCGGATTCTGGAGCAACGACTCGCTGTGTCACGGCGACCTCGGGAATCTCGAGTTGTTCGTGAGAGCGCGGGAGTTGGGTTACAACGGTGAATGGGAGGATGCACTCACGGCTCATTCAGCGCGCCTCACTGCACGACTGGGCGACGGCCATTGGCGATGCGGCATTCCAGGTGGCGTTGAAACGCCCGGGCTCATGACGGGTCTCGCAGGTGTGGGTTACGGGCTTCTTCGGCTCGCGGCAACGGAGCGCGTGCCGTCGCTGCTTGCCCTCGAGCCGCCTCGAGTGACGATCGGGGCGCGAGGCGGCCGATGACGAAGACGCTCCGTGTTCCGTTGGTTCAGCAGGTCGGCGCCGATGATTGCGGGCCGGCGTGTCTGGCAATGGTGCTCGCCGCGCACGGCGTACACGATGCGGCGTCCGAGTGTCGAGAGCTCTGCAACGCCGGTCGCGACGGTACCCGACTCCGCACACTCATAGCCGTGGCGGATAGATTCGGGCTGACCGCGCGTGCTCACCGAGCAGGGGCGAAGGGCTTCGACTCCGTTGCCTTGCCGGCCATCGCGCTCTGGCAGGCTCGCCATTTCGTTGTCGTCGAGCGGTGGAGCGCGCAGCGTGTGACGATCGTCGATCCCGCTACCGGCCGTCGAACCCTCACGCCTGGCGAGTTCGCCGCGGGTTTCACCGGAACGGTGCTGACGCTCTCGCCACGAGCGGACATCGTTAGGCGGCCGAAATCGCGCCTGCCGCTCTGGGTGTGGTATCTGGCGGCGATGTTTCGCGATCAGCCCGCGCAGTTCGCGCTCGCGCAGATCGTCATCGCGTCGGTGCTCCTGCAGCTAGCCGGACTCGCCGGGCCGCTGTTTACGAAGCTCGTGGTCGACGCCGGAACCCGCGAATCAACGATGTCACTAGGCCTCATGGCCGCAGCGATGACCCTCGTGGTACTCGGCAAGTCCGTCACCACGTTCGTGCGGAGCCTGGTGATGACGAGGCTCCAGGCGCGCCTCGACAGTCGGCTCACGCAGGGATTCTTCGAGCACCTGCTGCGTCTCCCATACCGGTTCTTCCAGGGGAAGACGAGCGGCGATCTCCTCATGCGGCTGTCGAGCAACACGATGATCCGGGAGATCCTGACGACGCAGCTGTTGTCATTCATGCTGGACGGGCCGCTCAGCGTGCTGTTCCTCCTCATCATGTTCGTCGTCGCGCCGCCGCTCGCAGCGCTCGCGGCCGCGCTGGCCCTCGTGCAGGGCGCGCTTGCGTTGGCGTTCCTTCGGCCGCTCCGCGACCTCGCACAGCGCACCGTCGTTGCCAAGTCCGACGAGCAGAGCTGTCTGGTCGAGCTCATGAAGGGAGTTGCCTACATCAAGGCGTCCGGGGCGGAGCAGCGGGCATACGATCGATGGGCCGAGCTGTTTCGCCGCCAGCTCGGCGTGTTCGTCGAGCGCAGCTACCTGACTGCAAAGGCCGATCTCGCGTTAGGATTGGTGCGCAGTGCGTCGCCACTGCTCCTCCTCTGGTACGGAGCGTACCTGGTCGCGCACGCATCACTTCCGCTCGGAACGATGCTCGCGCTCACCGCGCTCGCCACGTCGTTTCTCACGCCCGTCACGTCACTCGTTCAGAGCACGCAGCAGCTGCAGTTGCTCGATGCCTACGTGGAACGGCTCACTGACGTTCTCGAGGCGGAGCGCGAAGGAGGTGCGGGCGTCTCGCAACGCCTGGGAGCCAAGCGTCTCTCCGGTCGAATGGACGTTCGCGGGCTTTCATATCGATTCTCGGCGGACGGGCCGTTGATCGTCGACGACGTCTCCTTCTCCGTCTCGCCGGGCGAGAAGCTCGGCATCGTCGGTCCGACCGGATCGGGGAAGAGCACGATCCTCATGCTGCTGCTCGGGCTTTACCAGCCAACGGCGGGCGAGATCCTGTACGACGGCATTCCGCTCTCGGAGCTCGACCCGCGGGATGTTCGACGGTGGTGCGGCGTTGTCCTCCAGGATTCCGCTGCCTTCGCCGGGTCATTCCGAAGCAACATCCAGCTCAACATGCCTGACGCGAGCGCGGAACGCATCGCTGTGGCCGCGGAGATTGCCGGTCTGGCCAACGAGATTCGCCGACTTCCGATGGCGTACGAGACGCGTATCGCCGAAGGTGGAAGCAATCTGTCGGGCGGCCAGCGCCAGCGTCTCGCGATCGCCCGCGCGGTCGCTCCGCAGCCGTCGATTCTCCTGCTCGACGAAGCGAGCAGTCATCTCGATGTCGCGTCCGAGGCTCAGCTCAACGCAAACCTCGAGCGGTTGCGCTGCACGCGTCTCGTCATCGCGCACCGACTCTCGGCCGTGCGCACCGCCCATCAGATCCTTGTGCTCCACAATGGACGGGTAGTGGAGCGCGGGATGCACCACGAGCTGCTGCGCCAGCGGGGGATGTATGCCGACCTGGCGGCGGCGCAGGCCCCGATCGGATTCGCCACCCACGACCGCCTATATGAGCCGACGCACGAATCCGAAACGGCATGCCTGACGAGTAAGCGCCGAATTCTCGCGTAGCACCGAACCGGGTGCGTCAGCTCGGCGATGGCTGCCTTCGCCGTCGAACCCGACCTGTGGAGGTCGCCGGGCTCGCTGCCCGACTGTGTCGCCCCGGCAGCGGCGGCAACGACATCCCGCTGTGCGAATGACTCTCTCGAACTCAGGAGAAGCCCATGCACGATCATGCAACCATCCGAGCATGGAAGGACGCGGACTATCGCGAGGCGCTTTCCGCCGAAGACGCGGTGGCCGCGCAGTCTCCCGCGGGCACCATCGAGCTCGATGACGGTGACCTCGGGGAGGTTGCGGGTGGAAGCGCACCCCTCACGCAGACGAGCATCTGCGGAACCTCATTGCCCTGTGTCACCGCCGTCTCGATCGCCGTCTCGAAGAACATCAGCTGCGGAGCCTGCGACACGACGCTGTGGTCGGGCAGCTGCTACGCATCATCCGTTGGCTGCTGCCCGTGACCGGCGCATGGCCTATCGCGCGGGGGTTCGATGGCTCGCTTGGTCATCGGCTCCCGCGCAGCCTCGCCACCTTAACGACCAGCCACTCGGCCACGCGGTTCACTCGTGGATTGACTCTTCCATGACTCAACCTGCCACGTCACCCGCTCATCTGAACGCAACGTCTCGCGGCGAGGCGGAAGCGACTACGCACGTCCCTGAATCCCGCTCGAGCGCGGGTGCGCGACTCATCAACCTGCTGGTCGATCCGATCGCCGGGTTTCGTGGGATCGGAGACGATCCCACGTGGGCGCTGGCCGTTCTCGTGGCGATCGTCGCGCGGTTCGGGAGTCTTTTCGTCTTCTACCGGCCGGCTGTTACACCCGTGAAGCTGATCGCCGGGCTGGTCTTTCAACTGGCCACCGTAGTGCCGACGGTGCTGTTCGCGTCTTTGGTGGTGTGGCTGGCGGCCAAAGTCTGCCGGGTCGGCGTACGCTGGGGTCCCGCGTTCTCCGTGGTGACACACGTGTACGTAGCGTACACGCTCGCCACGGTTGCATTCGCGAGCGTGGCTGGCGCGTTGTTGCCGGAATCTGCGGACGTTGATCTCCGAAGCCCGCCGTTCACCAACCTGACGTCGCAGCTGGGGGAATCGGCCCCAGAGGTCGTCCGGAGTCTCGTGGAAGAGCTCGACCTCCGCTCGGCCTACGTGCTGCTGTTGCTGTGGCTCGGGCTTCGAGGTGCCGCACCTGACGCACCGCGTTCGGCAACGGCGAAGGGCATCGCAACCATCGCCGTCGTCCGGCTTGCGGGAGTCATCACTGCGTCGCTGCTCTGACGGCAAAGCCGCCAAAACGAACAGCGGCGTCTCGCAGGACTGCAGTGGCTAACCTGTGATCACTCGTGAGGCGCTACCTCGGTCGCGGCCTGCGCCCGGGCCCGCGCCGCCGCCCGACTGCCGGCCAACTGAGCGACGAGTGCGACGATCGGTGCGGGGATCGCGAACATCGCGAGCCATGTGGCGCTACGCGGCTGCCACGGCACCGAGCCATTCCACCCCACAAGCAGCCGAGCCCAGAGAACGAACGCGCCTGCGTAGACACCCCACAGTGTCATCGCAGCCGGGAACGCGACCCGCGTCGCTTTGCG